>JBAUVZ010000374.1:0-2359 GCA_049583505.1 Candidatus Sulfotelmatobacter sp. | reverse complement strand
CAGGATAAGGTCGAACCCGATCGGGAATTTCACTGCGCCTCCGGCGTTGATCCGGCTGCAAGCAGCCCTCCTGCCGGATCCCACACAAGAGACAACTAGTGACTAGGTAGTGGGTCAGAAGGAGGGGCCAAAGTTCTTGCAGCGCTTGGTGGCCAAGCAGAAAGCCGCGATGAAAGACTCATGACCTGGGCAGGGAAGACGGCGCCATTGTTGGCTGAACTCGGCTCGTCCGCGAAATAGGGTCACTAGGCGATTGATTCAAAGGTGCTTGTACCTTCGTGCTCCAGATTTTGTTTCGAAACACCCTCGCACGCTCTCCGTCATCCTATAATTAATCAAGAAGCATTACTTCCGCGGTTTGGAATAACCTCAAAGGGCACGCACCAACCCACCGCGACCTGGGCCAGGCACCACACCCACACAAGAGATTGTTTTTCGAGCAGCGAAGAGGACTTTCGCGGCGTTTTTGGGAGTGGAGCCTATGGGTCAAAACAAGAAACGCACTAGGAAATCCCGTGGTCAGCGCAGGAAGCCGATCCAGGGCAACCGCGCGACGAGCACCAACGCGAAAAAGCCTCAGGCGAACAATTCTTCCACAAAGAAGTCTCTTGCCAAAAAGGCTCCGCTCGCCGCTCATCTCGAGAGGTTCGCAAAAGCAGTGGCAGAAGGGGCCAGCCACGTTGAGGCAGCTGTTATATGTGATCGGAAACCAGGGTCCGCCAGTTTTCTATACGCTCAGCCGGGAGTTAAAGAGCGCATTGCTGAACTCCAAACGATAGCGAGGAATGCGACCGAGAAGTCAATGGCGGAAAATGCAATTAAGCTGCGTGGCGCCGTCGACATTGATCGCAACGAGATCATCAATATTCTCACCGAAATCGCCCGAGATACCCAGCAACCGGGTCGTGTACGAGTTTATGCCGCGAATGTACTGTCGAAAATCTTCATGCTCCAACCCAAGAACATCAAGGAACTGAAATCGTTTTACGGATGGACGTCAGACGAACTAGAGGAATACAGTGAAACAGGAGAAATCCCAGTACGGATTCGACAACTCTTTGGCGAAGGCGGTACGGAAGCGCCGAGAGCGTGAGCAGGGAAGAAGGCTGGCCCAGCCGAATGAGCGGGACCAGGCACGGGTCGACGAGGCCACCCGCGACCCTTACACCTGGGTGACGGAGCACACCGAAACCTACAACGAGCACTGGGTCGAGGAAAAGCGGCCGTCGCCCTACGAGCGTTTCCCGCGCTTCGATTATTTTCAGGATCTCTTTCAGATTTTCGAGGCCGAGCAGATCACCTGGATCGAGAAGTCGCGCGACCTCATGGTCTCATGGGCCTGCGTTGCCTATCTGACCCTGAATGCCATGCGCGTGCCGCACCGCGGGGTTTTGTTTCAGACCCAAAAGGACGACAAGGTAATTCAGCTCGTCGAGTACGCGAAATGCCTCTATCGCCGGCAACCGCAATGGCTGCAGGACGCCTACCCACTCACCAAGCCAATCGACCAGCAACCGGAGCACTCGCTGAGTTTTGCGGCCGGCGGATACGTGGTGGGCATCCCCGGCGGCGCCGACCAGGTGCGCAGCTATCACCCATGGGGATACCTGAATGACGAAAGCTCATTTCAGCCGGATGCCGGCGAGTGTTACAACGAGGCCATTTCTGCGGTAAAAGGCAAGATCATTTTCAATTCCTCCGCCGGGCCAGGCTGGTACGCCGATGCCCGTCACGACATCATCCGCAACACCGAGGACTAAACCATGCGCGCCATCGACGCTTTGCAGAAGACCAGAGAAATGCCCGCCCAGAACGAGGTGGAAGTCCGCCCCGGAGAGCGCATTCGCCGCACCGCCGGCGGAATTCCCGTGGTCCGGCTGCACTACTCGGTTCACCCCGAGAGAAATCCTGAATTGAATCCCGACTGGAAAAAGACGGAGCGCAAGAAATACACCTCGCAGGCCGATTGGGACCGCGAACAAGACATTCGCGATGAAGCCGGCGGCGGAGAACTGGTGTTTGCGAGCACGCTGGTCACGCACTGGTCAAAGATCGTCATCACCGACCCCAAGTGGCGGCCGCATCCGGACTGGCGCTGCGAGGCCGGCTTCGATTACGGCAAAACCAACCCCACGGTGCTTGAGCGCTGCTACTTCGACCACGATGGAGTCGGTTACTTCTGTGGCGAGTATTACGTGCCCGGATTAGAGATTGCGCAGCACGCGCCGCGGTTGAAGGACATGCAGGACATCTTTCGCCTGGACGTCTGCCACGCGGACCCGAGCATCTTCCCGGCAACGATGGAACAGGGGGCGGCGCGGCCCGGCGAGGCGCAGGCGCGAGCCAAGTCGATCGCGGA
>JBAUVZ010000373.1:0-18319 GCA_049583505.1 Candidatus Sulfotelmatobacter sp. | reverse complement strand
GTTTAGTGAGAACATCGCGCCAATGATAGTTGAATTGGGTGAACCCGAGCTGAGCAAGTGGAAGCCCATATCCGTTAGTGAGGCCGGTAACTGTGATGGGCGGCACGCTGAAATCGCCGATCTGGTCGAGTGCGCCTTGAATTCGGTTGACCGCGAAGATGGCGGCATTCAGCATGCTTGGCGAAAACGTGTGGGTCCAGTTGAGCTGAAAGGCCCGCTCCCAGTTGGCACTGGTGGTGTAGAACTGTGGGATGGGGTTATCGGTGCTAGTGTTCAAAGTGGTGCGAAAGAAGCTGCCGTAGATTCTGTCGTGGCCGAAATACTTGTCGACGCGGCCAAAGTATTGAGTTCCGTTGCGGTAGTTGGTGGAATTAAAGACACCCTGCGCCACCATCGGCAGCGAGCACTGAATCGTAATGCCGGGCGCTACTGTGAAGTCCGTTTGCCCGGCAGAGCAGCCAAATATCTGGCCGGCGGTCTGTGAAACTCCAGTGGTGGTTGCTCCGCTGTTCAGGTAGGTCGAAAGAATCTGAGTTCCTAGCGTGGACGGATAATTCTCCTGCGACCACGATATAAAATTCTGAGCGGCGTATGTGATGCTCTGGTTTCCCGTGGAGATCAACTCGCGCAGCGGTTCTACCGAAAAGAAGAAGAAGAACTGCTTGTGAGGAATGATCGGACCGCCGATGGTTGCCGACACATTGTTGGCGTGGAACGGAGCATACGCGAGCCCCTTGGTGAATTCTGTTCCCGCCCACATCGGCTGATAGTAAAAGTAATCGCTGGCTAGGCCGTGAAATTGATCCGTCCCTGACTTGGTGGTCATCTTCATCTGCAATCCGCTGGCCCGGCCGTATTCCGGCGAAAACGTGTTCACCTCGGTAGCCGCTTCCTGAATGTCGTCCGGATTCGGCGTGAGGTTCAGCACGCCCTGGCGGATGCTGCTGGTAACGTCGAGTCCATCCACCACCCATATGTTCGACATCGTTCCCTGCCCGTTGGCGCTAGCGTCGACTTGCGTCTCTGTTGAGTAATTATCGGTAGCGGAGCCGGGGCTTCCGCCACCGCCGGGGGCCCCGCCACCCATCGTTCCCAAGCCCGAAGCGCCGGGGGCCAATGTGGCAAGGGCAATCATGCTTCGGCCAGGCAGCGGGAGCCGAGAGAGTTCGTCCGCTTCGATCGTCTGATAGTTTCGACTGTCGGCCGTATCGACCAGTGGCGCGGCCGAACTCACAGTCATAGCTTCGCTCACCGCTCCTACCTTCAAAGTGATCGGCACATTCAGATTCTGATCGGTGAGAAGCGTAATGGTGATTTCCGATTTTGTGAATCGAGACACTTCCACGGCAATCCGGTAAGTGCCGGGGGCGAGACTGACAAAACGGAAGTTGCCGTCAGCGTCAGAAGCGGTGGTTTGTGTGACCTCTGTGTCGAGGTTCGCGATTCGCACGCTGGCCTTTGGAATGCCGGCTTGCGACGCATCCTCCACGATGCCTTGCACCGAACCTGTGAACTGTGCAAAGACCGGAATACTCACTAGAAGAGTGGACAGCACGCAGAGAAGACGGCCGAGCTGCACTCGTCCCATCATTACCTTTATTCCGCCATTGTGTTTCGACTATCAGTGTGCGCCGCCGTTCGCCCCAGCTGCCGGCGATTCCGCGCAGATTACATTCCTAAAAGGTGAGAGCAGAAACGCTGAGAGTTAATTCATTTCTGTACTTTCACAACGCTTCCGTCTACAAACTTAACGTCGATGGCCTCTAGCCCCTTTTCGGCTTCGACGCGCAGTAACGACTCAAAGTAGCGTGGAAACGTCTTATTCCCGTTCTTATCCGTGTCCCCTCCAAGGGCTAATATCTGGCGTAATCCCTCGGCTGAGGTGGCGAATTCGGCTGCTCCTTCCGTACCGGAAGTCGTAATGCCGGCCAACACAACAATCCGCCGTCCCGGCACTGGGCCAGGAAGAACATCAAACAGGGCGTAGTCGGCACGTATGACCTGCGACTGCGGGTCCCGTTCCACAGGATAAGAAACGTCCTCGGCGGAAGCCTTGTGATCCAGAATGCGGCCATGCCACAAGAATGGAAGCTGGGTGGGCTGCACAAAACTGAAACGTTGAGACAGGTGCATGTCAGCCAGGATTTCATTCTCGAAAGGCGAGCCGAGAAAGATGACGTCGTGGTTCCGCAAGTCGTCCACTGTGACCAACCGGCTGCGCTTCACCTGAACCTTGGCGCCAAGTTGGGTGAACAGGCTGGCAAGGCGATAGGCGGCCAGCACTTCTCCTGTACCGGTAAAGCTCTCTTCATAGTACAGCTTTCCCGCGTGGGCAACGAGCTCGGGGTTGAGTGCACCAGCGCGCGCCGCCTCTTGGCCAACCAGTGCCCCACGATCTGCCACGGCCTGGCTGTTGCGGAACCTCAACAGATCCGCTGTTTCAGTTTCGAGGAACACCCCATTTGTGTAGGCTAGAATGATGTCGCCACCGAGAAACTGACTCCAGAACCTGTCCAAAGGCTCAGGTATGTTCGCCGCCTTCGCCACCGCCACAGATTGCGCGGGGAGCCAGTAGCGGCCCAGAAATACACCTGCCCCGAGCGATAGCCCGATTCCCAACACTGCGACAACCAAGATTACTGGGGCCTGCCGCCGGTACCAGAGTGACGGCGTCTTGTCAGTGGCCGGGCCGAGATCTCCCACGCTTTCGTCAGTTACGCGTTGCGCAATGGATTCCGCCGCGGGATTCTCTCGAAGGGAGAATGCTGGGATATAACGTCCCTTGGGAACCTCGATAATCACAGGCTCTGTCTTTCCTTCGTTTTCGTAGTATTCCTTGAGCTTGGTCCGGAGCCGATAGGCTTGCGTGCGAACAATGGTGTCAGCCGCGGGATCGAAATCCTCCGGCCGGCCAAAAACCTGCGTGGCGATCACGTACTCGCTCAGTTCCTCGTGGCGTCCGTGGAAAGACTCGGACGTAATAAATTCGAGGAACTTCTGCAGGAGGGGAGCATTGCGAAAGGAACGCGAGGAGAGGATGAGGTCAATCTGCCGACGCTTATCTGAGTGGCTGGGTTCGCCGGGACTCTCTTCCGCCGCATCGACGGGCGGGATCATCGGGTTCAGGTTCTCGACGTTCTGTTCCGAGAGCGGAGACAACAAGTCATCTTTCGACTGGCGATTTTCCTGCCCAGCCATCCGTCCCCCGTGGGTGAAACCTGATTCTGGCACGTGAGAAGTCTCTCGTGTGCGGCGCCCGATTATAGCAAAGCGTTCGAATAAATGAGTTTTGCAAAACATCGATTCATCTTCCCTCCAAAGGAACCGATCTTCGGCGCATCGCACGCGGACTAGGTAACATCCTCCATTTCAATGACTTGCATCAATCCGTAACAGATATGTAACGGATAAGACGCCGCTCTGTTGTCGGTGGCGTGTCCGTCACCTAACTTGTCCGGCGGCCGCAATCCGCGAATATTCGCATACGAGCCGCAGGAACGGAGGCCGCTATGGACACGAAATATTTTCTCGAAGCGCTCGCGGAGTTCACTCAGCAGGGAGTCTTCGAATTGACGAGTCAGCAGCTTAGCCAGATACTCCGGCGCGCGCAGGAACTTAAGGATGAGGCTCAACTGGGGTGCTGGCAGGGTGGAGAAGCTTAAGCATGGCCTCTTCAGTTTCCGGTCAATACGAGACAGAGCCGCAACCGCCATCGTTCTTCACCGAACTGGCGGTATTCAGGACATGGATTGCGCAATTAACACAAAGTTTTTTTCAAAACTTACAACCGATTCGACAAGGAGATTTCCACGGTTCGCACCACAAGGTTTCACACAATTCCAATGCTTAGTAAGGAGAAAATAATGACTACCCCAAACGAACAACCACCCTCATCAACGCAGTCGTTATGGCAGCGCATGATGGCCCTGCTGGCGATGGTGGCTGCAAGAGTCCTGATCTGGGCCCGGGAACGGCAGATTATGGCGGAGCGCAAGGGAAAAACGATCCTGCTGGCTGCCGTTGCTCTTCTGTCAGCCGGAAACTTGGCTTACGCGCAGATCACTCCCAGTGCCGATGCCTATACCAACACCGCCGATCCCACCACCAACTTCGGTGCGATGCCGCTGCTTGATGTCGATGCTGCGTCGCAGATCACGTACATTCAGTTCAATCTGGCGTCGATTCCACCCGGCGCCACCGTCAGCCAAGCCACTCTCAAGCTTTATGTCAACGCAGTAGCCACGCCCGGAAGTTTCAACGTGGACTACGTCAACGGCACTTGGGCGGAAGGCACGATCACCTCCAGCCTCGCTCCTGCTCTGGGGAACACCATCGCCTCCAACGTAACGGTGACAGCGGCGCAAAAAAATCAATATCTGCTGATCAACGTGACGCCGGCGGTGCAGGCGTGGTTAAGCGCGAGCGAGGCCAATGACGGTATCGCTTTGGTTGCCAACAATACCTTCAACGCGAACTTCGACAGCAAAGAGAACACTGGCACGAGCCATGCGCCCGAGTTGGACATCGTGTTCGCCTCGGGAGAGGGCACCATTACCGGAATCACCACCGCTAATGGCAGTGGGCTGAAGGGTGGAGGAACCAGCGGGAATCTCAATCTGTCTCTTACGACTGGCTGTACAGCATCTCAGATATTGCAGTGGAGCGGCTCCGCCTGGATCTGCGCATCGGCCGCCGGGACCGGCACCATTACTGGCGTCAAAGCGGGTACAGGCCTGACCGGCGGCGGCACCAGCGGTACGGTCACGCTGGGTGTCAACTCCTCGGTCGTGCCGCTGTTGGGCTCAGCCAACATCTTCACGGCGACGCAATCCATCAATGGCAATGTCAATCTCCCTACCACGAATTTTAGTGGCGGGATGGGAGTGGTGATGATCGGCGGAACGCCTTTCCTGCACAATTATGGCGCGAGCTCCAACACCTTTGCCGGCGGCGGGGGGAACTTTACTAATACGGGCTCCAATCTTACAGGCATCGGCTACGGCGCCCTTGACAACAATTCTTCCGGTTCCAACAACACGGCGCTGGGTTACGACTCCCTTTCCAGCAACAGCTCAGGCAATGGCAATACGGCCGTCGGTTGGGGCTCTTTGCCGTTGGAGAGCACCGGCAACTCCAACGCTGCGGTCGGCGCGGGGTCCGGGCAGACTGCGGACTCATCCCAGCTCACCGGGAGTAGTAATACCTTCCTCGGCGCGAGCACTCAGCTTTCGACGGGAGCGCTGAGCAACGCAACGGCCATCGGCGCCAACGCGGCGGTAGGCGAGAACAACGCACTGGTGCTCGGTTGCGTAAACGGAGTGAATGGTTGCGCCTCCGGCCCGATTGTGGGCATCGGCACCACGACTCCGGGTTGCTATTTTTCAAATAATGAAGGCACTGGGACTTGTTCGGTGGATGTGACGAGCGGCAACATGATCGTAAGGGGTAACGCGAACTTCAAGCAGAGTGGCAATATCGCACAGATCGACATCGGCGATACCGCTCACTTCATTGGAGCGACGAATGGCACCGGGATCGTAATCGGAAGTTTTAACGCCCCAACCGTCCAAATTGACGACTTCACTGGAGAGGTCCACCTACAGGAGTTGTCATACTGGAGTTCGCGGCGCTGGAAAACGAACGTCCAAACGCTTCACGGTGCACTGGATAAGATCGAACACCTTCGCGGCGTCACCTACGACGAAACGCGTGGTGGCTACAGGCACGAACTCGGCTTTATCGCCGAGGAAGTGGGCAAGGTCGTGCCCGAGTTGGTGGACTATGAAAAGAACGGACAGGACGCCCGGGGTGTCGATTACGCTCGGGTGACCGCGTTGCTGGTTGAAGCTACCAAAGAGCAGCAGAAGCTGATCCAAAAACAACAGCGCCAGATCAAGGCGCAACAAGCCCAGATCAAAACCCAACTGGCTCAGCTCAATGCCCAGAACGTGGCCGGGAAAATCCAGCAGGCGCAACTCAACGAACTGGCCTCGCAGATGAAGGTGGTGCAAACCGCCCTCAAAGTGAACGGACAAATGAATTCGTCCGCCCTCGCGAGCAATGCTCGACGAGTGGAATAACGCGGCCTCAGCAAGGCCCCGGCACGACCGTGCCGGGGCAAGTCCCAAGGAGAATTTTATGCGCTGCAAAATAAAATCGATGTTATCGACGCAGGTATTACTTCAGCGCCTGCTAACCCTGCTGGCCTTAGTGGCCGCAAGAGTTCTGATTTCGGCCCGCGAGCGGCAGATTATGGCTGAACGAGCGGGAAAGACCATCCTGCTGGTCGGCTTGACTATGCTGTCGGCGGGACCGCTGGTTTACGCTCAGATCACGCCCAGCTCTGATGCGCACATTAATTCCGCTGATCCAAACACCAACTACGGAGCCAGTACCGTGCTCGACGTAAACGGCAGCTCCGAGACGGCTTACATTCAATTCAATCTCTTTTCGATTCCTTCCGGCTTCAACGCCTCCAGCATCGCTGAGGCCACGCTGAAGCTCTATGTGAACTCCGTGACCACCGCTGGCAGCTTCAACGTCGATTACGTGAACGGCACGTGGTCGGAAAGCACACTTGATGCCGGCAACGCTCCCTCGCTCGGCTCGGTCATCGCCTCCGGCGTGGCGGTCGGCAAAACTTCCAAGAATCAGTATCTCCTCATCGACGTGACCCCGGCGCTGCAGGCCTGGCTGAGTGGAAGCGAGGCCAACAACGGCGTGGCGCTGGTGGCGAACGGAACCTTCAACGCCAGCTTCGACAGCAAGGAGAATACGGGCACGAGCCATGCAGCGGAACTGGACGTAGTGTTCGCAAATAGCAATCCGGGAACCATCACGGGAGTCACGACGAATAGCGGCAGCGGATTGACCGGCGGTGGCGTCGGCGGATCTCTAAATCTGAGCCTGACCACCTCATGCGCCAGCGGCCAGATACTTGAGTGGATCGGAGAATGGTCCTGCTCTCCGGCCGGCACAGGCACCATCACCGGCGTAACTCCGGGCACCGCCGTGATCGTCAGCCACCCCATCGCCCCCGGCGGCGGCGTGGTCACCGGCAGCGTCACGATTGGGCTTAATAGCAGCCAGGTGCCCTTTCTCGGCTCAGCCAACACCTTCCTGACCACCCAGGAATTCAACGGCCCCGTGAGCCTGCCAGCGACGACAGGCCCGAATACGGGCATCATCTACATCGGTTCAACTCCCATGCTGCATAACTACTATGGGACCGGCATATCTAATCCCAACAACATATTTGCAGGCGGAGCCGGCAACTTCAGCCTGACCACAGGCAACGCGCTGGTGGGGATGGGCTTCGGGGCGCTGATCAATGTGACCACGAGCTCCGGGAGCGTAGCCGTCGGCAATAATGCGCTGGCCCAACTGACCTCAGGCAGCTACAACGCCGCGGTCGGCCTTTCTGCGGGTACATCCCTGGACGATACGCCGATGACCGGAAGCAGTAATACGTTTCTGGGCGCGGGTGCTGCGGCCTCCACGGGCAACCTGACCAACCTCACAGCCATAGGCTACGATGCCATGGTCAGTCAGAGCAATTCGCTCGTTCTAGGTTGCGTTAGCAAAGGTTGTCCCGGGAACGTCTCAGTAGGAATCGGTACAACGGCTCCCCAGCAGACTCTGGATGTGGCCGGGACCATTTCGTCCGAAGGTGACCTACTACCAGGAGAGAATTTGACGGGCGGTGGCAATGCCATCATAAGAGGCCCGCAAAATTTCGGACTTGCCGGTCAACAGGCCTTTCTCTATTTGGGAGACACGAACCACTATATCGAAGCTCAAAACAACCTGGGATTGATTTTCATGGCGTTCAACGATCCCAACCCATTGGTCATCTGGGACGGCGGAAATAGTGGCGCTTCCTACCCCGGTGCAATAACCATAGGTGGAAATTTTCTCTCGAATCCGCCAAATAATTCATACGGATTTTATATCCAGCAAGGCCTCGGCCGCGCCGTCGCCGATGGCTGGGACACCTACAGCTCGCGGCGCTGGAAGACTAACATCCGCACGCTGCATGGCGCCCTGGACAAGGTGGAGCACCTGCGCGGCGTCTCCTACGACTTGAAGAGCAGCGGCAAGCATGAAATCGGCGTCATCGCTGAGGAGGTGGGCGCCGTGGTGCCGGAGCTGGTGACATGGGAGAAGAATGGCAAGGACGCGGCCGGCGTCGATTACGGCCGGCTGACTGCGCTGCTGATCGAAACTTCCAAGGCGCAGAAGAAACTGATGCAGCAACAGCAACGGCAGATCAGGGCGCAACAGGCGCAGATTAAGGCAGCGCAGGCCGCGGCCAGCATCCGCCGGGCCCAGCTCAGCCAGCTGGATTCCGAGATGAAGAATGTGCAGGCCGCGCTGAAAGTTGGCGATCGCGGGGCAGGCACGCAGCTGGCTTCCAAGCCCCGATTGCCATTCCCTGATCGCCAATAGAAAACGAGCACATTTCAGACGACCAACGAGGAGAACGTCATGCGCCACACCAAAAGAATTTTCGTAATACGAATGCTGGCCGCGATTGCCATGCTGACGGCCGCAACGCTGGCTTCGGCCCAGATCACTCCCAGCGCCGATGCCTACATCAATACCGCCGATCCAACCACCAAGTACGGCGCGAGCACCTTGCTCGACGTCAAGGGCAGCTCCGAGACGACTTACATTCAGTTCAATCTTTCCTCGATTCCTTCCAGCTTCACCGCTTCCAGCATCGCTCAGGCGACGCTAAAACTCTACGTCAACTCGGTCACCACCTCCGGCAGCTTCAACGTGAATTATGTGAATGGCACGTGGTCGGAGGACGCGCTGGCTGCCGGCAATGCACCGCCTGCAGGCGCCGCCATCGCCTCCAATGTGGCGCTTACCACAGCATCCAAGAATCAGTACATCCTGATCAACGTGACCGCAGCGGTGCAGGACTGGCTCAGCGGAAGCGAAAACAACAATGGCATAGCGCTGGCAGGAAACGAAAAGTTCAATGCCAGCTTCGACAGCAAGGAGAGCACGACGACGAGCCATGCCCCCGAGCTGGATATCGTGTTCTCGAACAACAACGCGGGAACCATCACAGGAGTGACGACCGCCAGCGGCAGCGGTCTAACCGGCGGCAGCACCAGAGGATCGCTGAACCTGAGCCTGACAACCTCGTGCGCGGGCGACCAGACGTTGCAATGGAACGGCAGCGCGTGGGCGTGTTCCATCGCCGGCACTGGCATGATCACTGGCATTACTGCGGGCACGGGTCTCAGCGGCGGCGGCACCAGCGGCAACGTCCCCTTGGATGTAGACAGCGGCCAGGTGCCCTTGCTGGGCTCAACCAACATGTTCCTGACCACCCAACAATTCAACGGCCCTGTGAGTCTGGCAGCAACGACCGGCCCCAATACGGGCGTCATCTACATCGGTTCAACTCCCATGCTGCATAGCTACTATGGGAGCAGCACCTCGAACCCGAACAATACATTTGTCGGCGGAGCCGGCAACTTCAGCCTGACCACAGCCAACTCGCTTGTGGGGGTGGGCTTCGGGGCGCTGTCCAATGTGACCACGAGCTCCGGGAGCGTAGCCGTCGGCAATAATGCGCTGGCCCAACTGACCTCGGGCAACTACAACACAGCTGTCGGCTCTTATGCGGGTCAGACCGTGGACGGTACGAACATGACCGGAAGCTATAATACGTTTCTCGGCGCCGGTGCTTCGCCCTCCACGGGGAATCTGACCAACGCCGCCGCCATCGGTTCCAATGCCGTGGTTAGTCAGAGCAATTCTCTGGTTCTGGGATGTATTCTCGACCTGAACAATTGTCCCGGGAGCGTTAATGTAGGCATCGGCACAACCTCTCCCCAGCAAACCCTGGACGTGTCGGGCGGCAATGCCATCATAAGAGGGCCGCAAAACTTTCCCATTGCCGGTCAACAGGCCTATCTCTATTTGGGAGACACGAACCACTTCATCGAAGCCCAAAATAATCTGGGCTTGATTATCCAGACGTACAACGATCCCAACCCATTGACCATCTGGGACGGCTCCAACGGCGTACCCGGGGGCACTGTAACCATCGGGAAGATAGCGCCTAGCGATTTGCTTGAGTTACCGTTCCAAATCGCGCAAGGCCTGGGCCACGCGCTCTCCGATTACTGGTACACCTACAGCTCGCGGCGCTGGAAGGGCAATATCCGCACACTGCATGGCGCACTGGACAAGGTGGAGCGTCTGCGCGGAGTTTCCTATGACTCGAAGAGCAACGGCAAACATCAGATCGGCGTCATCGCCGAAGAAGTGGGTGCGGTGGTGCCCGAAGTGGTGACTTGGGAGAAAAATGGCAAGGATGCCTCAAGCGTGGATTACGAACGCCTGACTGCGCTGCTGATCGAGGCCACCAAAGCGCAGCAGAAGCTAATCCGCACGCAGGAACGGCAGATCAAGGCGGAGCAGTCGGAACTCACAGCGGAGCAGGTTGCGGGAAGCATCCGCCAGTCCCAGATCAATCAACTTGCTTCACAAGTGAAGACCGTACAGACCGTGCTGAGAAATACCGATCGCCCGGCGAATACGAAGTTGGCGATCTCTCGACCCTGACCTCGGAGCCAGCGCATACGCAAGCTGCTCCGCGAAGAAACAATACATTTCAAATGACGCACAAGGAGAACGTCATGCCAAACACCAAGAGACAGATTTTCGCAATTCGAATGCTGCTGGTCGCGATTGCCGGGCTGGGACTCGCGACGCTGGCTCCCGCCCAGATCACACCCAGCGCCGACGCCTATACCAGCACTGCGGCTCCTACCACCAACTATGGATCGAGCACGCTGCTCAACGTTGAGAGCGGTGGGCAGACGGCATATATCCAGTTCAATCTCGCGTCGATTCCGTCGAGCTACACCGGCTCCAGCATCGAGCAGGCGATGTTGAAGCTCTACGTCAATTCCGTCAGCACGGCGGGGAGCTTCGATGTCGAGCTGGTGGCCAGCTCATGGTCCGAAGCCAAAATCACCGCCAATGAGGCGCCCGCGCTCGGCAGCAACATCGTCAGCGGCGTTGCGCTCACTCCGTCAAACGTGAATGACTACATTCTCGTCGATGTCACCTCGGCGCTGACTGAATGGCTCAACGGCACGCAGGCCAACTACGGAATCGCTCTCGTTCCAAACAGCCCGCTCAACGCCAGCTTCGATAGTAAGGAGAATAGCGCCACCAGCCATCCGGCGGAGCTGGATGTGATCTTCGCCCCGGGCGGTACCGTCAGCGGCATCACCACCGCCGCGGACAGCGGCCTGACGGGCGGGGGCACCAGAGGATCACTGAATCTAAGCCTGACGACCTCGTGCGCGGTGAATCAGATACTGGAATGGAACGGAAATGCGTGGGCGTGCGCCACGCCCAGTGCTGGCACCATCGCGGCTGTAAACGCGGGTTTAGGTGTCACCGAAGGCGGCTCCAGCGCCAACGTGACCCTGAGCGTGAATCCCAACGTGGTGCCCCTGCTGGGCACGGCCAACACGTTCACGGGCGCCCAAACGATTCTGGGCGACATGGTCCTTCCGGCAATCGTATCTGCTTCTCAAGAAGTCATGTTGGCTAGCACTCCCAGCGGCAGCAACAACACCTTCCTCGGAGGAGCCGGGAACTCCACCGCAAGCAGTTTTCTGGTGGGGGCTGGCGCTGGGGCGCTCGCGAACATTACCGATGGCACATCAGTGAGTACCGTACAAAACGACACCGCTATTGGCAACAATGCGCTTTTTAATGTCGCGAACGATTACTTCACTGCGATTGGACTCTTCGCCGGGCAAGACCTTGATGGCTCCGTTATGGCCGGAAATCCGAATGTTTGCGTGCAGACAAGTTCCAATTCGTGCGAAACTGGCATGAATGAAGCTAACAATACCTTTCTTGGCGCCGGTACTGCACTATCCACGGGCAGTCTCTACAATGCCACCGCCATTGGTTCTAATGCTGTGGCCAGTCAGATTCATTCTCTGGTTCTGGGGTGTGTTCCCAACACGAACGGTTGCGCCCAGAGCGTCAGCGTAGGCATCGGCACAACCGCTCCGCAGCAGACCCTCGATGTGTCGGGCGGCAATGCCATCATAAGAGGCCCAAGCTTCAACGCCCCGGATCAACAGGGCAACTTGTACCTGGGGGACATGAACCACATGATTGGAGCGCAGTGGGGCCTCGGCCTGAACATCCTGACATACGACGATTACGACACAATGGTCATCTACGATGGAAACGGTGGCGCGATCGGCGGCACTGTGGCTCTTGGATATTTTCAAAATCCTCCCACCAACATCTTCGCGATCCAGCAAGGCTATGGCGCCGGAACGGCCGACGGCTGGAACGTCTACAGCTCGAGGCGCTGGAAGACCAATATTGAGACCCTGCACGGTGCATTGGACAAGGTCAATCGTCTGCGCGGCGTCTCCTATGACACGAAAAACACTGGCGAACATGAGATCGGCGTCATTGCCGAAGAAGTGGGAGCCGTGGTCTCCGAAGTCGTTAGTTGGGAAGACAACGGCAAAGACGCGCGCAGCGTCGACTACGCCCGCCTGACCGCGTTATTGATCGAGGCGACCAAAGAAAGGCAAACGCTGATCCAAAAACAGCAACAACAGATCCGTGTGCAACGGAAGAAAATCAAAGCCGCGCATGACGCCGCCGCGGCCGAACAGGCCCGGATCACCCAACTAGCCTCGCAGGTAAAGACCGCCCAGGGCGCGCTTGCCGCGAGCGCTCCAACCAATCCAGAGCCGCCCCCCACGATTTCGCAAATGGCTGCAGCTTTCATCGCGTGGATCGGGCAATGACCAGGCAATAAAGACAACGATCAAGCAATAACGATGACGCAAACGGCCCCGGCGCTGCCAAGCCGGGGCCAAGCGAAATCCGGAGATCTGCGAGGCTGTTTCTCTTTTTTTCTTTGCCGTCTTTTCAGAAGATAATTCGCACACCCACAGTCCAATTGCGCGGGTTTTCCTGGGATAGGACCTGCCCGAAAGTAGCGTCGAGAAAATTGTTATATCGATGTTATCGAGGTCAGGGCGGTTGAAAATGTTGAAAAAGTCGAATCGCATCTGGAAATTGATTCTCTCGGCAACGCGCGTGCCTTTATAAAGACAAACGTCCGATTCCGCGAAGTTCGGTTCGCGGAATCGTTGAGTCTTCTCACTGCCTTCTCCCCCGTTCGGCGAAAAAGCGGGAGCGGTAAATTGCCGCGGAGCGAAAACGCCGTTCAGATATGCGTGGCGCGCGCGGAGGGCGTACAGGCAGTCTCTTCTTCTGGCGCGACCGAACCCGCGAAGTCGACTTTGTGGTGGATACTGGTGGACGCTTGCAACTGTTTGAAGCGAAGTGGACCGAGCTGCCAGATGTCGGCGATACAGTAAATCTGGATTTCGTGCGCAGTGTCGTGGGAAAAGCACGCGTATCCGCCGCTGCTGTCGTCTGTCGTACACCAAACGGCTTTCCGCTTCCGAATGGGTTTCGCGCGCTACCTGTGACCGAACTCAGACGAAGTTGCGTCGTCGAGAATGCCAGGATCGAAGACATCGTTAGGGGGTTAAGACGAAGAATCTGACATTCCCGGAATAGAGGAATGATAAGCCGAGGACAGCTGAGGTCTGTGTCAAGACCGGGCAAAGCCCGCCGCGGAACGCGGTCGCAGAGTCTTGACACAGACCGGGCCTCGGCTACGCTCTGGCTATCCGGGGTATGTCATTCGGGAATGCTGCATCAAAGACCAAGACCGAAACCCTGACTGATCTGATTCGTGTGCGTGGTTTGTGGTTCTAACTTGTGCAACGCTGGCTCCTGCTGAATGGCGGGGGAATGGGACACGTCGCGGCTGAGTTCCTGGCCCAGCGTCGATGCATTGTTCGTATAAATGTGCGCGTCATAGCGTCCACGCGAGACCGCGACGTAGGCCATGCGGCTGTTGAGCAGATCCTTGGCACCCAGTTCGGTGTCCACGTGAATCAAGACACGGTCGGCAGTCTGTCCCTGGCTGGAGTGGCTGGTCATGGCATACCCATGATCGAGATGCGGATGCATGTGCGGATCGAGTTCAACCATACGCGCACCGTCGATCTTCAACCGCAGCCGGCCGTCTCCGTCGATGCTTTCGATGGTCCCCAACTCGCGGTTCGCAACTCTGAGGTTGTTGGCCGGCGCAGTGAGCTGAATTCGGTCGCCCGCTGAAAAACTCCGCATCTCCTCGCGGAAGACCGAAACCCCTTGCTGTCTGCGTGGATCGTAAGTGCGCCGCGTGCCATCCTGCAGCCCGACTGTCAGCCGGTTGTTCGGGGCGTCGATACTCTTCAGAAGCCAACGGTCGACAGTCTCATTAAGTACGGAAAGGTGAACCATGGCTATATCGGCATCGGCATCAGCGACGTTACTCCCGATGAAGCCAAGTTCTTTCATGTGGACGACGCTTCAGGAGCCGTCATCACCCAGGTTGAGCCAAACTCTCCTGGCGCGAAAGCAGGCCTGAAAGTCGGCGATGTCATCACCGAACTCAACGGAAAAGCGGTGAGCGATGCCGGTGAGTTGCAAGTGGAAGTCGGAGAAAAGCAGCCCGGAACCACGCTCCACCTTAAAGCCCTGCGTGACGGTAAGTCTGTGGACGTGCCCGTGACTCTGGAGGCGATGGGAAAAGGTGACAAGGACAACCAAAGCGGCGATGCCGGCCATGGTAAACCGCGCTGGGGCCTTGGCCTGGAGGACCTGACGCCTGACGTGCGGCAGCAACTGCAAGCCGGCGAGGACGTGCACGGTGCCGTGATCCAACAAGTCACTCCCGGCAGTCCGGCAGATAACGCCGGCTTGCAGCAGGGTCAAGTAATCACGGAAGTTAACCGCCAACCCGTGCATTCCGCGGCCGATGTGCAGAAGGCACTCTCCAGCGTTCCTAAGGACAGCGATGCCCTGGTGCTGGTTTGGTCCAACGCCGGAAGCACCTTCCGCGTCTTGCATCCTACGCAAGGCTAGGCAGACGTCCGGTATGAGGCGCGGGCATCCGCTCGCGCCTCAGCTTTTTTCCTATGCCGTCGGGAGATTCGGAGGCACGCCCTACACTTTTTTCAGGTCTGCTATGGTCCCGAGGGAACCATTCCGGTTGACCCTGCCGCGGTTGTGGTGGTGTCGTCTGCGGGTCGTGCGGTCGCGACCGAGGAAGACGCGCGCCAGCCACCGGTGCCGCCCGCGACCCACGATTTGCCCGGTCTTTCTAGCCAACGCATCCTCCCCGAAAAATCTGGCACACCACAGCACACCGGACAGCGCAAAACCTCAATGCCGCTGTTTTCGACTGCTTCACAAATCAGTCAGCCAGTGAGGGTCAAGTCCAGCAGCGTCATCGAGCATGGCGACCAGGTAAGTAGCGGAATGATCCTTACTTTCGGGGACGAGCCCTTGACCAATACAGTGTCAACGCTGTGTCCTCGGTGTCTCGCAACCACTCCGCGACGTCTTTTGCTTGGAAAGGGCGATCCTCAAGGTCTAGGTCACGATTGACCAACTCGGTAATTTCGCCAGCGGTGCTCGGCTTCCTAATTTTGTTCAGAGCTCGCAAAATGTGCTCGCTGAGACGACGACTCGAATTCGGAATCTTCTTCATCGTTCGTTCCACCCGCCTCGAAGAACTGATCCCAACTAAGTCCTGCGATGTCGGCCTCGGCTGTAGGGCAACGCAACCAGCATGGTAGATCATCGGGTGCGCGCGGGCAGCAGCTTAACAAGTAAGTTCCGTATTGCCTCAGGGTGGTGCTTTCCAGCGGTGCCAACCAGAGTGTACGAACGCTCGAATCCCTGAGGTCCCTCCACTTTCATTTCCCAGTTGTCATTTGCTCGAGACCCGACAATTGACACCCGCCACTCACCCGCCACATCACCCAGCACATGTTCGACAGCGGCAAGAGTCTCCCTGCGTGCTCGAGCGTCGCCCGTATTCTGGATCTCGATCGTAACTGCCATGTCCTCCGTATTGTACAAATACATCAGCAACTATTCCTTGAGCGAACCGGTTAAGGCCTCGCAGTTGGTGGCAGCAAGTCTTGCTTGAACGGCTGTTCCAATCCTTGTTGAGAAAACGGGAAAGTGTGGCGACAGGAGATCTCGGGGCGAGGATATTTTCTGTGGAATCGCTCTTGCGGCTTAGGGAGAACGCTGGGAAAAGGTAAAGGCTGTGACATTGGTTATGCTCCAGCCGCCAGCTCCTGCGAGGGAGCCCTCGGCGTGGACGCATGCACCGTCACAGCCCTTGATGCGATCACCGCTTTCGCGGTCCCAAACCCCAACTACCCCTCGCAGAGCCGTCGGTTTTTTCAGGTCTGGCTGCTCTTCGGGTTGCCCCGCCGAGCTGATCACTCAGCCTACTTCGGACTGGCAAAAGTTTAATTAAGCCAACCCTTTCAGCCGTCGACGCGTGTCACCCTAGGTGCACCGAGTATAGCGACGGATTCGGTCGCTGAAGGAGTGATACGTTTTGCCAAATCGGTGATCGTAGATCTGCTAAAACGCCAGTCGAAATCCACGGGATGAGCTTCCGGCAAATCATCGGAAGGTTCGCTCGTTCGGTCCTCGGAGTGAGTTAACACTGTCGGAATTGGGACTGGGTTTTCGCGGTGGGTCCATTGACCGGAGGACGATACGTACGCCTGCTTTTCATCTTCCAGGTGGCGCAGGGCGGCTAAAACATCAGTGGGATAAGCCCCTTCCGCGGCCCTCACAATACTCGCGAAGTCATGAGGCCCATTCATGAGCTCTCGGGTGAGTCGTAGGACGAGCTCAGACTTGTAGTCTGGCTCAAGTGCTGGATGATCTACGAGTTTGGCCTGTGGAGTCACGCGTTATTTTAGTGAGTGTGCTGTGATGTTCTTTTCGATCAGCGCCCTCGGGAACCTACGACTTAATTCCGCGTTCCAAGCCGTGGCGGCGATGTCCTGGAGCCTGAGAGCTTTGTCCTGATCCGGGCCAACGCGGTTTGCAGTTGGAGTGAAGACAGAGATTCGCAATGGGATGGTTCGAAGAGGGAAAACCGGATGCACCTCTTCCTGTAGGCGATCAATAAATTGCGACACCTTGTCGGCAATGTTCGTCTCAGTCGGTGTGGTAAATGTCGCGTAGCCGTATACATCAAATCCCGCTTTTACTAAACGGCGCATGAGCTTGAATTGTTGTTCAAATAGTTTTGGTTCAGCCTTCGTATTGAACGCAAAAGACTCAGCGTCGAAGCCCTTAAAGCACCCGACTCGTCCGTAATTTGGGAATGTAGCGAGCTGGTCGATCTCCTTTGGTGTGAGAAACTTCCAGAGATAATCATTGCTAAGGTTATCGTCGGTCCACAGATACACAGAATGTTGCAGATTGCGACGGACTAGCGACTGAGCGAACCAAAGGCCCCATTCCGGAACGAGGTCGGGTTGGCCTCCCGAAAGATCGATTACGGTTGGGCGATTGGGCTCGGAGAGATAAAGATCGAGCAATTCGTCAGCGGTTTTGTATTCAGAGAATTTTGGGTTAGCGGAGAGCAGGTCAAAGTCGACGAAGCAGTACCAGCACCTCCAACTGCAGATAGCATTTTGGAAGACCTGCACGCGCAACTCATCGAGATGACCTAAACGTAGAGCGTTTGATGCAGGATCAATCGGTAGCGGGTTCGCCGGAAACGGTGCTGGCTGGAATCTTCGAAAGTGGTGAATCCGGCCGAAGCCACGACAATTCGGAGGAAGAGTAAAGTCTTTGGCCTCCTCGCTGTTTTCGAAGCTTGAGACGAGGATCTTGCGGTGCTCCACATCGATGCCCACCAACGAACATCATTCGTCGCCATCTGCATACGGCGCTCAAGGAACTGAACTACGTCAATCCGTTTACGGGAACGCACAAAGCGGGAAACCATGCGTTCCGTCGCTTCAGGAACACGTTCCTGCGGAACAAGACCCTGTGCCCAGAGGGGCTTCGGAACTACTGGATGGGGCACAAAGGGAATTCGATGGATGACCTCTATGACAAGATCAAAGAGGACGTTCAATTCCGCAGGGAATGGGCAGTGCGGAGTGGTTTTGGCTTCGAGTTGCCTTCAGTTGTACCGAGCGTACCGAAATGTACCGAAAACGCTGAAGTAGCAGTAGCAGCGTAAACAATTGAAAGAGCGAGAGTGAGCGACCCGACACATAAGTGACAGATCGTACCGGACACATAGGTTACACTTTTTCCCCTTTCGGGGAGGAAGTGATGCCGTGGAAGGAGTGTTCGGTAATGGATGAGAGACTGCAGTTTGTGGCTCGCCGGCTAGCCGGCGAGG
>JBAUVZ010000372.1:0-2336 GCA_049583505.1 Candidatus Sulfotelmatobacter sp. | reverse complement strand
AGTGCAGTGTGGAGAGTTTCACAACGGCTGGCTGGACCAATTGGCGGCAACTGGTGGACACCTTTCCCGGCGCTACGCCGATGTGGCTCTGGTCCAAGCCGCCATCGAGGCCTACGATGCCCAGTTGGCGGTGGAACAAACGCAGTTTTATGCCGCAGCCGTGCGCGGGCGGCCGCAGGTCCGCAGTGAAGCGGGTTGGACGGCGGAGCTAAGCTACCGCGGCCATCGCTATTCGCCGAAGACCTATCGCCTCGGCCCTCAGCGCTACCGCGTGGAAATAAATGGGGCGCGCATCGACGCTCAGATCGAGCGTTTGGGTCAGTACGAATGCTGGCTCACTGTCTTCGGGCGGCATTTTCGCATCGTCTCCATAGTCCAGGGATTGAGTTACCGGATCGAAGTGGACGGTGTATCTCACCAGATCGATCGCGATGACGCCGGCGTGGTGCACGCACCAGCGCCGGCTGTAGTGGTTTCCATTTCCGTCAAGCCGGGCGATATGGTTGCGGCCGGCGACCGCCTGGCTGTGCTCGAGGCCATGAAAATGGAGACCCAGATTGTCGCCCCATTTTCAGGAAAAGTCCGGCAGGTGATGATCATTCCCAACGTGCAGGTCGATACCGGAGCCCCACTCCTACAGATCGACCCTGTCGCCGGTGACGACACCGTTGCGGATGCCGAGCGCGTGGTGTTTGGCGCGTCGCGCGCGCTGGATGCCAACGCCGATGCCGTCCCCTCCAGTTGCCATCAGAGCCTGGACGAACTACGCCAGCTCATGTTGGGCTTCGACGTCGATCCCAGGCAAACCACGCGACTGCTCGCCGAATGGAGGGAGAATTGCCCCGTGTTTAGTGAGGATATAAGACAGTGCGAAGATGAGATTCTCAACATTTTTGTGGACGTATGTTCCCTGTTCCAACGCGCGCCAGAAGTAAACCATCACGCGAGCGGTGAGGAAGCGAGCGCCGAGGTCTATCTGTTTTCTTACTTGCGCATGCTGGAGACGCGTGGTCAGGGACTCCCGCCAGCCTTTGTCAGTGCGCTCCAACGTGCGCTGGCTCATTATGGTGTAAAGACCCTGGATCGCACCCCTGAACTGGAAGAGAGCCTGCTCTGGATTTACAAATCACATCTACGCGTGGAGCAGCAAATCGCGCCTGTCGTGCGCGTCCTCGAAGAACGTCTACGGCGCATCCAGACGCTGTCGCCGCGCGCTGAGGAATCCTTTCGGACGCTCCTCGACCGCATGGCCTCCATGACCAACGGGCTCTTTCCCGCCGTCACCGACCTGGCCCGCGAGGTCCGTTATCGCTACTTCGATCAACCGCAGTTTGAGCAAGCACGCAAGCAAGTGTACGAACAGGCAGAGGAGCATCTTGCCTATCTGGCGGCAAATCCCGACGCCGCGGATCGGAACGAGAGAGTGCGCGCGCTGGTCGAATGTCCGCAGCCGCTGTTCAGCCTGATCTCCCGCCGCTTCGCGACCGCAGACCAAGCCTTGTGCAAGCTGATGTTAGAGGCGCTGACTTGGCGGTATTATCGGATTCGAAAGCTCACGAATTTTCGTTCCATCGTTCTGGAAACGCAAGCTCTGGACGGGCATGCCGTGGGCGGGCCTGCAGTGGACAGACAATGCTGCGCATCGGCCGAGTACGACCACGAGGGAAAGCACATTCACGTCTTCACCACGTACTCCCTGTATTCCCGGCTCTCCAAGGCGGCGCAGGCGTTGTTTCCCATGATCGCGGAGGTCCCGGCGGACCACGACATCGTTGTCGATTTTTATGTTTTCCATCCTTCTGGCCTCGACGACGCGGAGGCTACGCACCAGGAAATTCGTTCCGTGCTCAACCAGGTCAGCTTCCCCCGCTCCATACGCCGCATCGTGGTTACCGCCGCCGGAGCAGGACACGTCCAAGGTATCGCCGGCATGCATTTCACTTATCGTCCCAGCAGAAATGCCAGCGGGAATACGTATGAATATGAAGAGGAGAAACTCTACCGCGGTATTCATCCCATGATGGGGAAACGGCTGCATCTCTGGCGGCTTAGCAACTTCAAGATTGAGCGTCTGCCGTCAACCGAAGATGTCTACCTGCTCCACGCCGTGGCCCGCGATAACCCGAAGGATGAGCGCTTGTTCGCGTGTGCGGAAGTACGCGACGTAACTCCGGTGCGCGACAAATCGGGGCGCATCGCGCAGCTTCCGCATCTGGAGCGGATGTTAATGGAAGCCATGGCCAGCATCCGCTTGTTTCAGTCGCGGCGGCCCACCTATCAACGCCTCCATTGGAATCGCATACTGCTTAACGTGTGGCCCCCGCTCAACCTTGGGC
>JBAUVZ010000371.1:0-1754 GCA_049583505.1 Candidatus Sulfotelmatobacter sp. | reverse complement strand
ACTCGCAAGCCCGCATTCCCGCCCACGCATTCCGCCGCCGCCATCATCGCGACCGCACCACCATACGAAGTCCCCAGCAGATCAAAAGAAGAAATTCCCAGATTCTTGATGAATCGCAGAAGACGCTTCGCCGTTCCCCGCATCGAGTGATCAAGCCCGGCCGGGCGATCCGAGAACCCCGCACCCATCATGTCCGGCGCATACACCTCCGCATAAGTCGCCAGAGCTGGCATCGTATATCGCCACGAGAACGAATATCCCAGCAACCCATGCAGCAAGACCATCGCTGGACCGGACCCGGCGCGAAGGTAACGCATACGCGCACCATCCACATCCATCCAGCACTCTTCCACTCCCGCGCCAACAGGCGGAGCTGGCGCCGTAGAGACTTCCCGGTCTGCCGGCATCACAACCAAATCTTCCAACCCCCCGGACAACTCTTTCCCCACCGCCAGATTCTATTTAAATGAACATCGCCTCTGTTCACTTCACTAGGGGAGCTTCGGCTCCCCGTTTTTCGCATCGGTGGTCGGTGTCCAGTAGTCAGCAAAGCGAAATCGGTGTTACTGGCCACTGCTTATGCCGCCTCTTTCCTTTTCTTCCGCAGCAGCTTCTTCAGCACCCGTATCCCTTTATCCACATGCTTTTCCTCCATCAAGAACGGAGGCAAAAACCGCACCACCGTATCCTGCGTGCTGTTGAACAGAACGCCCTCAGCCAACGCCGCATCCACAATCGGCCGCGCTGGAATCTCCAGATTGATCCCCTGAATAAATCCCCGTCCCCGCACTTCCTTCGCCGCCGGACTCTTCTCGGCAACCAGCTTCAACTCCTGCTGCAGGTAAGCGCCAACTTTATTTATGTTGTCGAGCAGCTTCTCTTCTTCCACGATAGCGAGAAATTCCAAAGCAACCCGGCAAGCCAGAGGCCCACCGCCAAAAGTGGTTCCATGCTGCCCCGGCGAAATCGCTGAAGCAAATTCTTCCTTGGCGATAAACGCCCCCAGCGGCAGCCCCGCCGCAATCGGCTTGGCGATCGCCACAATATCCGGAGTCACACCGAAACTCTGAAACGCAAACATCGTCCCCGTGCGCCCCAGCCCGCACTGAATCTCATCAAAGATCAGCGCTGCCCGGTGCCGATCCGCCGCCGCCCGGCACGCCTGCAGGAATTCCGCCGAACACTCATAAATTCCGCCCTCGCCAAAAATCGGCTCCAGCACAATCGCGCAGGTGTTGTCGTCAACCGCCGCCCGCAAGCCTTCCACGTCATTCTGTTTCACAAACGTCACATCTTCCAGCAGCGGCTCAAATCCCTTGCGATGCTTGTCCTGCCCGGTTAGCGACAGCGCCCCAAACGTCCGCCCGTGATACGACCCTTGCAGCGCCACCAGTGGCGATTTCGCCTCGCCCCCGGCGCGATGTCCCGCTAGCCGCGCCAGCTTGATCGATCCCTCAATAGCCTCGGTCCCGCTGTTAGAAAAAAACGCGCGGCTGAGCCCGGAGAGCCCGCACAACTTCTCCGCCAGCTCGCCCTGATACTCGTGGTAATAAAGATTGGAGACGTGAATCAGCTTCCCCGCCTGCTCCCGAATCGTCTTCACGATCCGCGGATGCGCGTGCCCCAGCGCATTCACCCCCAAGCCAGAAACAAAGTCGAGATAACGCCGGTCTTCAAGGTCGTAAAGAAACACGCCCTTCCCCCGCGTCAACACGATGGGATACCGGTTGTAAGTCCCCAACAAATACCGCCGC
>JBAUVZ010000370.1:0-2393 GCA_049583505.1 Candidatus Sulfotelmatobacter sp. | reverse complement strand
GGGACGGGCGCCCTCGCGAGCCTGCCCTGAGCGAAGTCGAAGGGTCCAAGCCGAGCGCAGGCTCGGAAGCTGCCGGCAGCCATCGACTCCGCTCACCGCTCCACCGCCATAGCTACCCGCATTCCCTCCCCAGGACGCGCCACAATCCCGCGCTGCACATCGCGCCGGTGAGACACTAATCCATATCTGAGCCGGGCTCTATTGTGGCGATACACCGTCCGCCGGCCGGGAGCACAACTGAGATCCAGCGAGGATAAACCAGATACCTTGCCCGAGCATAATAGCTGCCATGCCATGGACATCGGGCCGCAAGTGACCGATGCCAATCCCAACAATGATGAGTGGAGAAATGATGCAGCCGTAGATGGCTGCTCCACGGCCGATTCCTCCATTCCGCAGCGCTGAGACGGACCAGAGAATAATTGCCATCGAAGCGGCCACCGAATAAATGCTGGCGAAGGCTTGATTGATCTGAAAAATGCCGTAGATCACAATCTCCCATTGATGCGCTGCGGCAGGGACGTCGCGGACCATGTGCTTCATAATGCTTGGGACGATGAATCCGCTGACCGCCGTGGCAATGAGCACGGCGACGCACGCGAAGCCGTAAGTGACGATGGCAGCGAAGGAAATCCGGTCGGCGGCGGCCGTGCGCCGTGCCAGGCCGCAAGCGCCCAGGAACAGCAAGAGGACGCTAACCATACCAAGGGAGTGCACGGCACCGGAGCCGGTCATCAGATGCGCGACTTGGTCCGCTGTCAGCGAGCCTACCGCCGCCGTGGGGTGCATAGCCATAGTGAGAATGCCACCGAGCGAACCGGCAATGAGAGCAATTCCAGCTTTACGATCGTCTGTCATGATCGACACTCTAGACAGAAATCGCCTGCCTGTGAAAGTGTTATTTGCAGAAGTGCCGCGATACCGGACAAACGCGCCGGATATGTTCAGGAATCAGGGATTGTGAAGGCCAAGAGGACAAAGAATAAGGCCGTAAAGTCTCATCCGAAAACCGATCGTCGTATTTTGCGGACGCGCGACGCGCTGGGCGACGCGCTCATTACACTGATGCATGAGAAGAGTTTCGACGAAATCACGGTGCAGCAGGTGCTAGACCGCGCGGGAGTGGGGCGTTCAACATTCTACGTACACTATCGCGACAAGGACGATTTGTTCTTCAGTGACGTGGAGGATTTTTTTGAGAGGTGTTCCACCGCGCTGAAACGGCAGGGCGCGAGCCCGAAGCGGCTGGCGCCGGTGCAGGAGTTTTTCGCGCACGTCCGTGACGCACGTGAATTCTATGCGGCGTTGGTGAGCTCAGGGAAGGTGAATGATGTGCTCGCGCTAGGACGGGGAGTCTTCGCGCGTTCGATTGAGGAGAGATTACAGCTGGCCGGCATGGAGATCGAGCCGGTGCGCCAATCTGCCCAGGCCCACGCTCTTGCAGGAAGTTTGTTCTCGTTGCTCGACTGGTGGATCAACAAAGGAATGAAAGCGGATCCCCAGGAAATGGACGACCTGTTTCATCGCATGGCATGGAGCGGATTGGCAATGCGCTGATCGTGCCCACGTCGCATCCCCGGAAACTGTGATCGGACTGAACTGATGTTCCGACTGTGGTCGGCGCCTCGGACAATCCTACCGCTCCACCGCCATAGCCACCGCATTCCCCCCACCCAAACAAAGCGCCGCAATCCCGCGATGCACATCCCGCCGAATCATCTCGTAGATCAAAGTAACAAGCACTCGCGCTCCACTGGCTCCGATAGGATGCCCCAAAGCCACCGCGCCTCCATTCACGTTGACACGGTCCATATCAAGCCCCAGCTCGCGAATGACTCCAAGCGCCTGCACCGAGAAAGCTTCGTTCAGCTCGTAGAGATCGACATCGTCTTTCTTCCAGCCCGTCTTCTCCCAGATTTTCCGCACGGCACCGACGGGAGCCATCATCACCCATTTCGGTTCAACTCCACTAGTAGCCTGCGCCACAATCCGCACCATCGGAGCCGCGCCCAGTTCTTGAGCGCGCCCGGCACTGGTCACGACCAGCGCCGCCGCTCCGTCGTTGACTCCAGGAGCATTGCCCGCCGTGACCGTACCATCCTTCTTGAAGGCCGGCTTAAGCGAGCGCAGCACTTCGATCGTCGTGTCCTCTCGCGGCCCTTCATCTTTATCAAAAATCACGGGCGGCTGTCCTTTTTTCTTCGCCGGAATTTCGACGGGAACAATCTGCGCCTTGAAGCGGCATTCCTTCTGCGCCGCAACCGCCTTGCGATGCGAGTTGACCGCGAACTCGTCCTGCTCTTCACGAGTGATGCCGTATTTCTCGGCAACATTCTCACCCGTCAATCCCATGTGGTAGTCGTTGTAAATATCCCACAGCCCATCGTTCACCA
>JBAUVZ010000369.1:0-3100 GCA_049583505.1 Candidatus Sulfotelmatobacter sp. | reverse complement strand
CGCTCATATCGTGACCGACGTCCGTCCCGCCGCCGCCGTCGTCGACGACCCCGAGCGGGCCCGCTGGGTGGCCGACGCGGCCACCGAACCTATCGTCGTCCTCTCCGCCGCCGACACGCCCAGCCGCGCTTCCAGCTTCTTTACCAGTTGCGCCGCGTCCAGCAGCGACAACCCTACGATTGAATCTTCCAACTGTTGCAGGTCTGCCATGTTCGTTTCTCCACTTTTCAAGTTATGAATTTCTTGATTTCGTCATCTTCGGCCGGGTTTCCAGTGCGGCAGGCTCATTTCCCGGCGCCAGACAACGCCTGGATCGGAACCGCGCAACCCCTGACCTCGGATAACCAAATCCCTTCGGACGGCTTTCACCGCCCCGAAACCTTGTGACGCCTACGCTTCCGCATGCGCGTCCGACTTGAACTTACCCTTCTCCACACCCTGGCCAAGCACCACCGCAACGTCGCGGCCCACGGCATTCATCACCGTCACCAACCGTTGCGCCGGCGAGCTGATCAGGAACAGCAGCTTGGAGTAGATCTCTTCCTTCGACGGCATGCTGGCCAGCGCCTCGATCTCTTTGATCGAAATCACGCGGCCCTCGACCACGCCCACCTTGAAGGTGAACTCCGGCGTGTCTTTGGCGTATTTGGTCAGCGCCTTAGCCATCGCCACGGGATCGCCCGTGGTATAGGCGATCGAGGTCACGCCGGTCAGGTTCTTCAACCCCTCTTCGATCTTGGTGCCCTTGGCAGCGAGCTCGGCCAGAGTGTTCTTCACGACTTGATACTTCGCACCTGCGCCGCGGAGAGCCTTGCGCAGCTCGTAGTCCTGAGCCACAGTCAGCTTGCTGTAAGTAGCAACCACCGCGCTCGAAACATTCTTCAGGTCGGCACTCAGCTTCTCGACCTGTTCCTTCTTCCTCGCTTTAGTAACTGGCATTGCTCAGCCCTCTTAATGATCTCGCGTGTTATCTCGTGTGGGGACGGGCACTCTTGCCCGTCCGCTACTGCTTTGTCATCCTGAGGCGACAGGGTTATCGTCGCCGAACGATCTGAGCGCGCCGCGCGATCATTCTCGCGTTCTTTGGCGAGAATGCAAACTCGCGCGTTTGGCGCGCTTCCCTTTTAAGCCTTAGCCGCAGTCTCAATCGGCGAGGTATCCAGCAAAATCCCCGGCCCCATGGTCGAACTCAACGTGCAGCCCTTGATGTATTTCCCCTTGGCCACCGACGGCTTGGCCTTGATCACGCTGGTGATCAGCACGGTCGCGTTCTCAATCAACTTGTCGGGTGAGAACGAAATCTTTCCCACCGGCACATGCACCAGCGCCGTCTTGTCAGTGCGGAATTCAACCTTGCCGGCCTTCACTTCCTGCACCGCTTTCGCCACATCGACCGTGACCGTGCCCGTCTTCGGGTTCGGCATCAAGCCCTTGGGACCAAGAATCTTGCCCAGCCGTCCGACGGACTTCATCACTTCCGGAGTGGCAATCAGCGCGTCGAAGTCGGTCCAGTTCTCTTTGGTGATCTTTTCAACCATCTCTTCGCCGCCGAAGAAATCGGCGCCCGCCGCCTCGGCTTCTTTGATCTTGTCGCCCGAAGCGATTACCAAAACCTTCTTCGACTTGCCCAACCCGTGCGGCAGTACAACCGTGCCACGCACCATCTGGTCGGCGTGCTTGGGATCTACGCCAAGACGCAAAGTAATCTCAACAGTCTCGTCAAATTTTGCAAACTTGACCTTCTGCAGCAGGGGAACCGCATCCTGCAACACATACGGGCGCTTTTCGACTGCGGCGTGCGCCTTTGCGATGTTCTTTCCTTCTTTTTTCATCGTGCTTTCCTCGTCTCCCACCGCTCCCCGTTGTTCCGGAGAGCCGTGGTAATTTCGACCAAAATTCGAATGTGGGGACGGCCGCCCTCGGCCGTCCGCGGGGCGAAGCTCCGTTTTTACCCGACCACTTCAATCCCCATCGATCTTGCCGTCCCGCGAATGCTCTTGACCGCGCTGTCAATGGAGGCGGCGTTCAGGTCAGGCATCTTCTGCTTCGCGATGTCTTCCACTTGCTTCAACGTCACTTTGCCCACTTTGTCCTTGTTAGGCGTGCCCGATCCCTTGGCAATGCCTGCGGCACGCTTGAGCAGAGTCGACGCTGGCGGCGTCTTGGTGATGAAGGTAAAAGAACGGTCGTTATAAACCGACACTACGACCGGGATGATCAGTCCCTCCATCTCCTTCTGGTTGGTCCTGGCATTGAACTGCTTGCAGAACTCCATGATGTTGATCTGCGCCTGCCCGAGCGCCGGACCCACCGGCGGCGCCGGCGTCGCCTTGCCAGCAGCAATCTGCAGCTTCACGAAACCTGTAACTTTCTTTGCCATCCAAGATTTCCTTTTGGGTTCAATTACTAAATTACAAAATTACCCAATTACTAGATTCTTACGCCACCTTCTCCACCTGGTTGAACTCCAGCTCCACCGGGGTCGAGCGGCCGAAAATCGTTACCATCACCTTTAGCGTCTCGCGATCCTCATTCACTTCGTCGACGGTGCCGGTAAATGTGGCGAACGGCCCTTCGGTGATGCGCACCTGCTCCTGTTTCTCGAACTTAACCTTCAGCTTGGGTTTTTCGCGGCTGTCCGCGACTTTGTAAACAATGTGCTGCACTTCTTCGTCGGAAAGCGGCGTAGGTTGCTGCCCGGTGCCCACGAACCCGGTCACGCGCGGCGTGGATTTCACCACGTGCCAGACGTGATCGTCCATGTCCATTTCCACCAGCACGTAGCCGGGGTAGAACATGCGCTCGGACGTGTACTTCTTGCCGCCGCGCACTTCGGTGACCGACTCGGTCGGGATCAGCACTTTGCCGATCTTCTCCTGCAGTCCGAAAGCCTGCACGCGTGATTCCAGCGACTCCTTCACCTTGCGCTCAAACCCGGAATAGGAGTGGATAATGTACCACTTCATGTTCGGGTTGCGGGGCGGCTCGCTGCTTGCGGCAACGGTGTCCGCGCTGGGTGGCTGCTCATTACTTGCGGCAGCTTCGTTTTTTTCTTCGTCCTGCATGATCAAGTTAAACTCCGGCCTGCGCGTGTACCCTC
>JBAUVZ010000368.1:0-2206 GCA_049583505.1 Candidatus Sulfotelmatobacter sp. | reverse complement strand
TGCCTGGTGAACGTCCATGCCAATATACTTTTCCTGGTTCATAACGGCGCTCCTTTTCGGTAAGTGGTGGTGCGAACGATCACAACCTACCGCAAAGTGGGCGCCTTTTATATTGCGTGTAATGGCGGTATTTCGCCAATAATCGATTCGGGGTCTTGTTTCTACCCCGATTCTCGGCTGTTTTTGGGTGTTGATGAAGAGAATTGAAGTAGACTGGCAACATGCCGGGCACTGTATTGGTTACGATTTCGCTAAACTAGAAATGCTTCCCTGTCTCAAACGCGACGCGCATGCGCCGATTGTGATTGTCGAAGTCTATGACAAGCAGTTTTTCGCTTCCAGGCGCAAATGTTCCAGAGATGCTGCCCGATTCTTCGTAGGAACCATCCGCAGACAAAACCCGCACACGAATACGATGGTCTCCTGGCGTCAGTTGCACTACGTCGGAAAGGTACCCTTCGACTCCTTTGAAGACCACCACACGCTTCTTAATCGCACCATGCAAAGAATGGCTGTAGATTTGCCGATCGTCGATCCAGACAGAAAGGTCGGCCGTGACAAAATGGTGTTCAACGGCTATGCCCAACCGGCAAGAATGTGATCGGTCTTCGGAAGCGTCGGGGTGAATCCCCGCAGCGTTGACGCGAGAGAGATTCTTGGCCGAAAGTTCGATACTTGGTGCACTTGCTGAATCTGCCATCGTCTGCTCAAGAGCCACGACCGTGGCCATACTCACCGTGGGAACAGGATGGAATGCCAATTCCGTAACTCCCAGAGCAGAGTTGACTGGAATCGCCCACCAAAGACCCGCAAATATTAGGGCCAGTGCTCCCAAAGTCAGGAATGCAACGCCCAGTTGTTGCCAGGGCTGATCTAGCCGAACAGGTGCCGCAGTCTTAGCTGCCAGCACCTGGTTGCGGCTTCCGGACAAGGAGGCGTTCGTCGTCTTCAACAAATAGTTATAGGAAACATCGTCTGACTCCGGCACCCGGGTTGCCCGAGTGTCCGGCTTGGGCAAGACGACATCCCCCCGGTTTTCCGAATCGATCCGGTCTCGCAGGCGTTGCAGATCGAAAACCATTTCCATCCCAGTCTGGTAACGTTCCGCCGGATTCTTGGCGATGGCGCGTGCAACCACACAATCGAGTTCAGGAGAAAGCTCCGTATTGAATACCGTGGCAGGCACCGGCTGGTGCTTCTGTACTCTAAGCGCAACTGTTAGGGCACTGTTGCCCTGAAACGGCCGATGTCCGGTGAGCATCCTGTAGAGGATCACACCCAAGGAAAACAGATCGGAACGTCCATCCACCGACTCCCCCGTGAACTGTTCCGGCGACATGTAGGCCGGGGTCCCCCATGTAAGTCCGGGCCGCCCTGAGTCAGAGACATTTAGCTGGGCGATTCCGAAATCTGCGATTTTCGCGTGGCCATCTTCTCCAACAATGATGTTCGACGGCTTAACGTCGCGGTGCACCACTCCTTGGAGATGAGCATAGTCGAGGGCCTCGGCCACTTCCTGAATTAATTGCAACGTGGTGTGCACAGGCAATCTGGCATTCTCGGTGGAGAGAATTTCTTCCAGAGATCGACCGGCTACGTACTCCATCACGATGTAAGGACTCAAAGTGTCCGGGTTTTCGCCAATATCGAAGATGGCTACAATTCGGGGGTGTGACAGACGACCCGCGGCTTCCGCTTCACGAAAAAAACGCGCCCGACATGCCTGCTCTTCAGTCGATTCAGCGGCTACGAGTGAGATGGTCTTAATGGCGACGAGCCGGTTTATCTTGGGATCGTACGCTTTGTATACGATACCCATGGCTCCTCGACCCAACTCGGTCATGAGCTCATATCGCCCCAAGATCGATGCTTTGCCAGTCTGCATCTATTTTACGATTTTCTTCTGAAAGGCTTATGGTACCGGTTACCAATGCCTTTCGACGATGACGCAAGTAACCTGTACGTGAGTGCCGGTTGAGCAGCAATTGCATCAACGGCAAAGTCTACGTAGGCACCACTACAGGTGTCGGCGTCTTCGGACTACTCTCGCCCCCCGGCGGAAGCGCAAAATAGCCAAAACTGGACACCGAATGCTCCGGGGGTGAAAATAACGGGTATGCCCATGACAAATACCTCACGCGCCGCGTGCTTCAGCGTAATCATGCGATTGGCGATTGCGGTATATCTTGTTTCCGGCTTCGCTCTT
>JBAUVZ010000367.1:0-8368 GCA_049583505.1 Candidatus Sulfotelmatobacter sp. | reverse complement strand
CCCGCAAACGTCACAACCCGTAAAACCACGAATACCCCTGGTCTTCCCAGTACCCCACTCGGTCCAGCACGTGCGAGACTTTCAAATCCGTCAAATATTTAGCCTGCTTGTAGCCAATCTTTGTAGGAATCTGCAAACGCAGCGGCGCCCCGTGCGCCCGCGTCAGCGGCTGCTCATACATCTCATAACAAAGTAGAGTCTGCGTATGCAGCGCCGTCGCCATATCCAGTGATTCATAATAATCGTCAGCGCAGTTCACCGTAATGAATCGCGCCGCAGGGTCCGCACCCACCATTTGCAGAAAGTCCGAGAGCCGCGCCCCCCCGAACCGCCCAATCACGTCCCATCCTTCAACGCAGATGTGGCGCGTGTTCTGTCGATAGCGCGGCAGAGCCTGCACCTGCGCCAGCGTATAATCCCCGGGCTTCTTAACTGCGCCGCTAACCGTCAGCGTCCAGTTTTCAAAGATCACTCCCGGATCGTCCACGTCATAACCGTTGATGGGAAACTTCGCAAACGGAGTCAAATCGGCATTGTCGAAAGTCGGCGCCAGGTGCCCGGAGCGGAAAAGCCGCGCCGAAGCCCAGTCGCTGAACCCCAATCCCTTTTTCAGCAACCCCTCCTGCAGGCTGGGGATGGCGAATGCTCCCAGCGCCAGCACCGGCGTCAGCTTAAGCAACTCGCGTCGCCCGATCTGCCGGAATTTCTTTTCATCCATCTTGCGATCGTTTATTCTGCGATCATCGTTCTTCATGAATTGACTTTCACCGACTGCTTGCGCCTGAGGTTGCGAACCCGGTCCACATCCATGGGATTCACCAGACCCTCTGAAAGTTACGCAGAGGATTCGCAGACCAGGTTTCGCAGATTAGGATTCGCAGTCCACGTCTGGCTTCGCCCAGGTGCCAGAATCATAACCCGTCCAGGTCCAGGTCGACGGCACCTTTTGCTGGTCTTTGCAGCATTTTCGAGGCATACTAGCGGAAGCGCCAGCCCTCCCCAGGAGCAGCCCCAGTTTCCAACATGTCAGATCTGAACACCATCGTACCGAAAACGGACCATACCCTCCTGGCAGAGCCGACAAGGCGTACCCCCGAATATCCTAAAGAAGACCCCAAGCAGCGGAGATTGATGGTGGGATCGCTCTGTCTGCTCCTGCTGGCTTTGGGCATCGTACTCTGGCACGATCGTGACTTCTGGTTACCCGACGCGCCCGAAGCCGAATCCGACCAGCCAGCAGAGATTTTGGCCCCCGCCAAAGTCGCTCCAGTACAGCCGTCCGCGGTAGTCGCCAAGCCCGCCAAGGCGGCAAGAACGAAACGTCATGTCGCGTCTGCAGCCAAGACTCGCGCCCCGTCCAATCCCCCTCCTTTAATGGCTCCAACCACTACCCGTACGGTATTGCCCCCGCTGGAAGTAGAGGTTATCGCCGGCGACACGCATCGCACCGTCCGCCCCGGCAGCAGCTCGGTACATGTGGACCTGCAACCAGGCACACCGCCGCAACCAATCACCGACGCTGGCGTCACTGGCGATACTGCAACCGCAGGGAATGTAACCAGCGATGCCGCCGAGCGCGTGCAGATGTCCGCCGACGCATCCGACATCGTGGCCCGCCCGGTGAGACCCAACTATCCGCTACTGGCGCGGCAGATGAAAGTGCAGGGTTCAGTGATTCTGCAAGCCCTGATTGGCAAGGATGGAGTCATCCAGAATCTGCGCGTCGTGAGCGGCCCCCACATTCTGGCCTCGGCAGCCCGTGACGCCGTCCGGCAATGGCACTTCAAACCTCACTTTGAAGGTAGCGAACCAGTCGAGACCCAGGCCAAGATCACGGTCAACTTCACCATCTCAACCAACTGATTTCTTCTGCTTAATCTCTTCCGGATTCCGGCGGCCTTCTAGCAGAAACACATGGAAATCCGTGGCCAGGGGTTCAACGTTCAACTGCCGCATCATCGGTGCAACCTGACCTCGATGGTAATTGGAAGGGTTCGCCCAAAATGACGAGCGCCTCGATCCCTTTCGAGATCGAGGCGCCCGGGCAGCCCTCCCCCAGAACTGCTCACTTCCGAAATTAAATCCGAGCCCAGATTTTGCAAATGGCACTCTCGTGCCACTAGGCTGTCCCAAAAGTGCCATCCCGCCATCCCGCTGCAGGAACTGGGCAAGCTGCCCAATAAAATCTCCCTCGAAGGCCACACCGACTCCAAGCTTTATGCCACATCCGGCAACTACGGCAACTGGGAACTTTCCAGTGACCGCGCCAACGCCGCCCGCCGCCTCATGCAGGCCAAGGGACTCGGAACCACGTAAGTCACCCAGGTCCGCGGATTTGCCGATCAGCGTCTCCGCAAACTCGACAATCCCCTCGACCCTTCCAACCGCCGCATCTCCCTCATCGTGCAATACATCGCGAAAGAGAGGGACGAAGAAGACGCAAAACCCTCCACCGGAGGAGATGACAAGAAGCCAGACGGAAAGACCTCGACCCCTCCCGCAGACAATTCGGCCAGTAAAAAATAACGATGTTCCCTCCGCTTGCTTGACGCAACTTTGCAATTCGTCCCACCATAATCCCAAATCCAGGCTGTATAATCCCCGCTTTGATCTTTCCCTCAGGAGTTCCTGCCATGAAAAACTTCGTCCGCCTATCCTGCCTTCTGGTCGTCATGTGTTCGGTCGCCCCCTTGTGGTCCCAGGAAAAAGTTGACCTCGAAACCATGGGCCGTATCCGCTACGAAGGCTTCCGCAACTCCAAGGTGATGGAGTTCGCCACCGGATTAATGGACTCCATCGGCGAGCGCCTCACCGGCTCTCCCAACATGAAGCGCGCCAACGAGTGGACCCGCGACCAGCTCACCGCCATCGGCCTCTCCAATGCCCACCTCGAGCCCTGGGGACCGTTCGGTCGCGGCTGGGCCAACCAATACGTCAACGTTCGCATGACCTCGCCCGACGTCGCCCCGCTCCTGGTCTACGCCAAGGCCTGGACCCCGGGCACCAACGGCGTCGTTCAAGGCAAATGCGTTCGCGTCACCATCGAAGACAAGAAAGATTTCGATAAATACAAAGGCAAGCTCGCCGGCATGATCGTTATCTTCGGCGCTGATCCGGATGTAAAACCAATCATCGAGGCTCCTTACAAACGCCTCAGCGACGACGATCTCGCAAAGCTCTCCGATTACCAGATCCCCGGCGGCCATCCGCCCTTCGGTTTTGCCGATTTCGTAAAGCGCCAGCAGTTCATGAAGGACTTGAACCAGTTCTTCGCCGACGAAAAGGTTCTCGCTGTCATCGACCACTATCGCTTTACTTCCGGCGGCGGCACCGTCTTTGTGCAGTCCGGCGGATCATATAAACCGGGCGAGACCACGACCGTTCCTCAGCTCGTCATGGCGATCGAGCACTGGACCCGTATCGCCCGCCTATTGCAGCAGAAAAAAGACGTGACGCTAGAACTCAACGTCACCAACACCTTCTATGACGACGATCCCATGCAGTACGACACCATCGCCGAAATTCCCGGCGCCGACAAGAAAGACGAACTCGTCATGCTGGGCGCGCACCTCGACTCCTGGCACGCCGGCACCGGAGCCACCGACAACGGTGCCGGAACCATCGTTATGATGGAAGCCGTCCGCATCCTGAAAGCGCTCGACATCAAACCCCGCCGCACCATCCGCATCGGCCTGTGGAGCGGCGAAGAAGAGGGTCTGCTCGGCTCGCAGGGTTACGTCGAGCATCATTTCGGTTCGCGTCCGCCCATGGATGAACCTGCGATGAAGGGCATGCCGACTCTGCTGCGTCGCGAAGCCGGCGAAGTCACGGTCAAGCCGGAGCAGGCAAAGATCTCCGCCTATTTCAACGTGGACAACGGCACCGGCAAGATTCGCGGCGTCCACTTGCAGGAGAACGAAGCGGTGGCCCCCGTCTTCGAAGCCTGGATGAAGCCCTTCAAAGATCTGGGCATGACCACACTCACCATGCGCAACACCGGCGGTACCGACCACCTCTCGTTCGACGCCGTCGGCATCCCCGGATTCCAGTTCATTCAGGATCCCATCGAATACGACTCGCGTACCCACCACTCGAATATGGATGTCTACGACCGCCTCCAGCCCGACGATCTAAAACAGGCCGCAGTAATCGTCGCCGCTTTCGTCTACGACGCCGCCATGCGCGACCAGATGCTCCCCCGAAAGCCAATCGAGAAGCCGCTACCCAAAGAACCGGAAAAAAAGGAAGACTAAGTACGATCACGCAGGAAGACTAATTGCGGCGATGTGGGAGAGCCGCCTCGAGAGCTTGCCCCGAGCGCAGCAGGGCGTTCCAGCCCTCACTTCTCCGAGTCGCGGATCAGGATCACGTCGGACTCCCGGTGGCCGCGGATGACGGCGAGCCGTTTGCCGTCAAACGACCACTCGAAATCGCGGATGAGCTCCGCCTTGAAGTCAGTGAGCAGTTTTCCCGCCGAACCGTCGAGATTCTGCAGCCAGAGATTGTCGGCATCGCCATCGCGCACGGCGTAGACAACTCCTTTGCCGTCGCTGGTAAAGCCGACTCGTCCAGAACCAAAAGACGTCAGCGACGTCTCGCGGGGCCGTTCCAATTCCACGAATCGGGGAGGCTCACTGGAGTCGAGAGGCAACAAGACCAGCTTTTCCTTAGGATCACCCGCACGAGAGCTGACGAAAGCCGCAAGCTTTCCATCTGGAGAGATGGTGATGCGGCTGAAAACCGCGAGATCACCCATCCGTTCTGAAGCGCCGCCCTCCAGAGCAACCTTCTCCGGCTTTCCGTCCGCGTCCGTGTAGAGCACGGTCTTGGCGTCCGGGGAGCAGACGGGAAGAAAGTCGAACTTCCCTCCAGTAAGCATTTTGAGGTTTCCACCATCAGCATCCGCGTGCCAGATGTTGACTTGTATTTCTCCCTCGGGTGGGGCTGAAAAAACAATGTGTCCATCGGAACAGGCACGGGCAAAGATTGCGAGCGGGAACTGCGATAGGAAAGGAGTTTTGGCGCCAGAATCGGGATTGAGCAGAGCCAGACCCCCGGCGAGACTAGTGGTAATAAGCTGGCCTTCCCGGGTCCAGGAGACGCCATTGATCGCTGAGCCGATGGTGAGTTCCCGGGCTTGGCTGCCGTTCGCGCCATCGGCCATCACGTAAGGATCCAGATGGGTCTGGGTCAGCACGCTCGCCAGCGCGCGGCCATCGGCCGCCACACTGAGATCAACGTAAGAGTTGGTATCGCGCGTGAGCGGAGAGACTTTGCCCGACGGAAACGAAACGAAAACAATCTGTATTTGGGTGTTATAGGAACCGGCGCCCAAAACCAACAGTCCGCTGCCGTCCGGCAGCCAGACCGGCTTCTGGAAGAACTTGTCCTTCGCGGTCGCGAATAGTTTCCGCTTGCCACTCTCGATGTCGATCGCAACCAGGCCGGAGAGTGCGCCCGCCGGCTGAGAAACCGCGCTAACGATGGTTTTGCCGTCCGGAGACCAGGCGGGATCGAACAACAGCTCGCTGAAAGGATCCTCGGCCAGGACTCTCTCCTCGCTGGCTTCCAGCGAGCGAATAATCAGACGGGCTTCGCCAATTTTAGGATTGTTAGCCAGCATGTACACGAATTTCTTGCCATCCGGAGAGAAGCTCACGTTGGAATCAATGTCTGTGACCAGTTTCTGCGGAGTCCCACCTAGCACGGGAGCACGATACAGGTAATGCAGCGAGCGGCTGCCGATCTCCGATCGAACGAAATACAAGTAATCGCCGTCCGGAGAAAAGCGCAGGCCGAGGTAACGCACCGGCGCAGGCGCCACGACCTGGGTGTTGCTGCTGGTGGGTATGTTACGCAGCCACAAGCTCTGCTGGCCGTTGTCATCCATCACGTTGAGGATGTATTTACCGTCGGGTGAGATGGCAACCAGCGTGGCTTTGCCGGTCTCGGTTATCTTGCTGACAGAAAAGTTTTGAAAAGGCGCAGGCCGAGTGCGCGAGAGAAACGAGTAGATCCCATATGAAGCCGCGCCAACCAGCAGAATCGCAACCAGGCTGCTGATTCCGACTCCCAGTTTGTGCTGCTTCGCAACCGTAACCACCGCCGAACTACCAGAGGTACTCGAGGGCACGGCCACGGTTGATCCGCTTGTCTCCGCCGCAGCCGCCGGTACCTGCCGGCCGGAATCTGTATCGCGCTTCAACCGTTGCAGGTCGGTGCGCATCTCCGAGGCGTGCTGGTAGCGCAGGTCGCGATCCTTCTCCAGAGCCTTGCTCATGATGTCTTCCAGCTTGGCCGGCAGATCGGGATTCAGCCGCATCGCGGGCGCCGGAGCTCGGTTGAGAATAGCCTCGAAAATCGTGGCCGAGCTTTCTCCGCGGAAGGGCAGCGTCCCCGTCGCCATTTCGTAGAGAACGGCCCCAAATGAAAACAGATCCGTGCGTGCATCCAGCTCTTTCCCTTTGGCTTGCTCCGGCGACATATACGACACGGTGCCCAGAGCTGTACCGGGACTGGTCAGATTTTCCTCAGAGTCGATGGTCACTGCAGTAAGGGCAACGTTATCCGGCGTGAGCGTGACCTTCGCCAGCCCGAAGTCCAGAATCTTGGCATGTCCCCGCTCCGTCACAAAGATGTTCGCCGGCTTGATGTCGCGGTGGACGATACCCTTGGCATGAGCCGCATCGAGGGCATCCGCAATTTCGATGGCCAACAAGAGAATCTGCCCGGTTTCCATCGGACGCGCCCCGATGCGGTGTTTCAGCGTCACGCCGTCCAGAAACTCCATCGCAATAAACGCCCGGCCGTCTTGCTCTCCAATGTCGTGAATCGTGCAAATATTGGGGTGATTCAGAGCGGAGGCCGCCTGCGCTTCGCGTTGGAAGCGGGCCAGAGCCTGAGGATCTTTCGCTACTCCATCGGGAAGGAATTTCAAGGCAACGAATCGGCGCAGCCGCGTGTCCTCAGCCTTGTAAACCACACCCATGCCACCGCCGCCGAGCTTTTCGATGACACGATAGTGGGAAATGGTTTGGCCGATCATTCGGGAGACGCCTGCCTGGCAAGTCGTTTCATCTTACGGACGCGGCATCCGCCCGTCAACGAAAGCCGCTGCATAGTCCGCACTCCGCAAGCCCTTCCAGAAACTTGCTGTTACGCGCTATTTCACAAACGTTAGCCCATGCGGCACGGCATACTTGAAGACATAAGCATAGAGCAGCACGATGATTCCAACAATCGAACACAGCGCCACCGAGTGCCACGCGACGAACCGGAAAATAATCCCTTCATTCCCGACCTGCTCAGTCGCTGCGGTAGCAATCGTGATCGACTGCGCGTCCACCATCTTCCCCATCACTCCGCCAGCGCTGTTGGCCGCGCACATCAGCACCGGATCGATCCCCAGTTGCTGAGAAGTAATTCTCTGCAGGCTGCCAAAAAGCGCATTCGACGACGTATCACTGCCCGTAAGCGCAACTCCCAACCACCCCAGAAATGTCCCAAAGAATGGATACAGCCACCCGGTGCGCGTAAACGCCAGGCCCAGCACGGCGTCCAGCCCCGAGTAGCGCGTCACATAGCCCAGCCCCAGCATGAATGAGATCGCCACCATCGCCAGTCGCATTCGCACCAGCGTTCGCCAAAAAATCTTCATCAGTTGCACCGGGCCCAGGCCCAGCAGAAAACCAGAAACGATCGCGGCGAAGAAACATGCTGTCCCGGTAGCCGAGAGCCAGTTGAAATCGTATCGCGCCGCCTCCGGCGTCGGCTTCGTAACAATCGGCACCGCGCGAGAAATCGCGTTGTGCAAGTAAGGCACATCCCATCCCGCCGGACCCGGCCGCACCTTGCCATTCGCAAGCACCACCCGGAAAGCCGGCGTGGTGGCCTGATTCATCGCTAGCTTTATCTTTGGCAGTCCCCAAAGCAACACAAAAAGTGACAGGATCGCGAACGGCATCCACGCCTTCAACACCTGTCCCGCGGTGTACGTGCGCGCCTTCACAAATCCGTCGAACTTCTCCGCCGCCCATTCGCCGCCAATGTCGTCATTGATCTTCGCCGTCGGTGCAGCAAGCGCAACCGGCTTATCGTCATAATCGAACCGCCAGATCTTCTTCGGCTTCCAGAATCGCAGAAAAATCAAAACCGCAACAATCGACACCACGCCTCCCATGATGTCAACCAGATTGCTGTCCACGTAATTCGACCAGAAGAACTGCGTCAGAGCGAACGAAATGCCAACCACCAGGATCGCGGGAAATACTTCGAACGTCTCCCTCCAGCTGACCATGGTTTTCACCAGCCAGAACGGAACAATGACCGCGGTGAAAGGAAGAATCCGTCCAATCATGGCGTTCAGATC
>JBAUVZ010000366.1:0-37094 GCA_049583505.1 Candidatus Sulfotelmatobacter sp. | reverse complement strand
CTCCTCGAGAGTGCGGATGGAAGCATGGCGACAGTGGCCACTCGGCGGGAGAAACAAAACCTTGCTCAACGAAGCCAGTGAAGAATCGACTTGACTCCGGCCGGCCTTCTCATGGAAGGCGATTACAATCATTGAGAATTCCCCAGTATGAGGGGGACGACGGATGAGTCCCGCTGCGAACCCCCCTGCTTCTGCCCAATAAGGCACTGAAATCGACATCATTTGATGCTATAATCAGTGCCTGGAGTTTCTATGAGAACAACCCTTGCGCTGGATGACGAGCTGGTACGCATCGCCCAGGAATTTACTGGGGTAGAAGAGAAGACGGCGTTGATTCGGGAAGCGCTCAAAGCTCTGATCGAGCGGGAGAGCGCGCGCAGATTGGCGTCCCTGGGAGGCACAATGCCCCAATTGAAGAATATTCCACGCCGCAGGGTGGGGCAGAATTGATTCTCGCGGATACGTCGATTTGGATTGACCACCTTCGTTCCGAAAACAAGGAAATGCACAGGCTTCTTGACCAAGGGCAGATTGTGATCCATCCGTTCATCATTGCGGAACTTGCCCTTGGCTCTTTGCGGAAACGCGCAAGGACGCTTGCGTTAATGGACTTGTTACCGCAGGTGCGAATGCCGCAACTGGCTGAGGTGCGGCTGATGATTGAGGCTCGCCGTCTGTACAGCTCGGGCATCGGTCTGGTCGACGCATATTTAATCGCGTCCGTCTTTGTCAATTCGCCTACGCTCTTGTGGACACGAGATAAACCGCTCCGCAAGGTCGCCGAGGCGCTCGGCATTCACGCCAGCCTAGCTTAAGTTACCAAATTACCCGATTACAAATTACAAATCTCCCTTGGGTTTCTCCGGCTCGCCTGGCTTTGCGTCCGGCTTCCACGGGTTGGCGTTGGCGGGAGCGGTGGGGTTTACGCCGAAGTCCCAGACGTAGAGGTTCATGCCCTCGCTGCCTTTCATCTCAATCAGGGCGTACTCGCCGGGGGCGAGGTCTTCGGTGGGGGTTAGCTTGAGCCAACCGCCGCTTACGCGGTCGATGGTGGTCTTGACGAAATTCTGTTCCTGACTGATCTTGCCGGTGGGTGTGCGCTTCAGGTCGCCTACGATGCGCTTGCCGCCTTTCACCTTGGTGTGCACGATGCGGAAACGGTCAAAGGGGACGATAGCCTGCTCGGGCTGCTGCGGCTGTTGGGGGCCTTGTGGCTGGGCGCGGGGAGCGTCAAGGCTGGGAAGGGATGGTTTGGCGGAGGCGGTTTGGCCGCTCGGCGCTTCATTGTTCGGGGATTCGTCATCGACACTGATGTAGATGGAGGGGACAGCGACGTGAGCGTGTACGGGCGCGTGTTCGCCGTCGAGTTCGACGGTCTGCCTGGTGCTGGCGGCGGGATTGAGGGCTCCGCGCAGGATGTTTGCCTTGGAGTTGCTCGCGATCTCGCCCTCGGCTTTCTGCAATTCAACTAATTGGGGCTGGCCTTGAAAGTTATCGAGCAGGAAGACGCCGGAATCTTCCGGGAGCTGCAAGCCGGGGGCGACTTGGGGAAGGCGGGACCGTTCGGCTTCGCGGTCGGCGTCGGTTTCTTTGTCGATTGCCACGGCTTCTGGGACGGCGGAGGTGGAGCGGTCTTTCTCGTACTTTTCGGTGGCCGGCCAGTCCACCAGCGCGGAGGGAAGTTCTTCCCACTCGTCGCGCTCGGCGCTCTTGTAGCGCACGCGGTCGCCTTTGACTTCATACTTGGTGACCAGTTGGTAGGAGCCATCTTTGAGGATGAGCCGGCGGGCGTGGTCCTGGGCGGGGGCGGGAATGCGAAGCGCCAGGACTGCGACGAGGGCGATCAAGAGCAGCCGGGTCCGACGGAACATAGGCTGATGTAATTATCATCCCATTGGGGCAATCTTCGCCAATTGGGTTCTGTACGGAAAGCTGCAGCGGAAATGTAAAAGCCCCACTTCTCGCGCACAGAGCACGCGAGAAATGGGGCTGGCGGTTCGCGCGACCATTTACTTGTTACTGTTGCCCACCTTTTCCTTTTCAGCGGCCAATTGAACGGTGCCGGGTTTCGCCGGACCGTTGCGGTCAACCAGCCTGGCGAAATCCTCGGCTTTGAATGGATACTCGCGTGCTGACTCTTGCCCGGTTGGTTTCGATGTGATGTCCACCCGGCGGTTGTAGGCCAGCACGATCGTTTGTACTTTCTGCAGAGCCTTCTGCCGGTCTTCTGGGCTCAGGCTGGCATCCTGCTCCACCTGCTGCTTCACTTGATCGGCACTCAGGTTCTGCTCCTTGCCAAAAGCCTGAGTCTCAATCTTGTCTTCGGGAACCCCTTGCTCCACGAGGAACTTTTTGGCGAGCGCGGCACGCCTTTCGGAGAGCGGCTGGTTGTAGGCCTGCGGCCCGCGCTTGTCGGCGTGTCCGGAGAGAACCAGGCGAGCATCGGGTTGGTCCGCCAGGTATTTAGTGAAAGAAGTCGCAATGGACTTCAGAGTCTCCTTTTCGCTGTCGAGGAGAGCGTTTTCTGACTTGAGCGATCGCGGCCGATCGGTCGGGAAATAAACGCTGCGTGCGAGTTTAATCTCGGGTTGCACAATCGAGCCCACGATGTGCAGCGTCGCGGTTTTTGTGGCCGTTCCACCGCAACCGTTGCTGGCATTCAGCGTGTAGGTAACGGTTTCATCGACGGTGCCGGGATCGGTCTTCTTGGGAGTGATCTGCAGAGTATGGCTGCCGGTCGGACTGACTGTGCCCAAGGAGTCGATCGAAACCGTCGAAGCGTTGGAAGCGGTCCAGTTCAGCGCCGTGCTGTCGTCCACAACGACCTTCTCGCCGACCTTCTTGTAGTGGACTTCCGCCGGTGCAAGATCCAGATTGGCTTGGACCGCAGTGTTCACATTGACGGTGGCGGTGGAAGTGACGGTGCCACCTGGCCCCGTCGCAGTCAAGTTATAGGTGGTGTTCTGCGTGGGCTGAATGGATTGTTGACCCGAAGTTGCGACCGGCCCAACCGGGGTAATCTCGACCCGAGGCGCGTCCGAGGAGGTCCAGTTAAGTTGTGAGGCGTCTCCGCAGTTGACCTGCGCCGCAGTCACCGATAACTGCGCGGTGGGCTTGACGACAGCTACTGTCGCACTGGCCACGCCTACGCTGAAGCGGGGTATGGCGCTCAGTTTCTCCCCACGCGGCCAGGCAATAGTCTTGCGAACACCTTTCGGAATATCGATAACGACACGCTGGTTGGCAGGGACGCCGACCGAGCCCGACCAAACGTTCTTGTCCTCTGACAGGACCGAAACCTGGTAGGTGCCGGGTGGAACGACGAGTTCCTGCTTCCAGATCCAGTCGTTGTTGAATTCGTCACCGTGGCCGACGAAGAAGTCGGGCGTTTTCCCGTTCAGCAGAATCGCATCCCGGTCGGCGCCCTCAATCGTCATGGCGCCGAAAGGTCCGGAAACGGTTCCGGTGACCGGCGTCAGAGTGACGTCGAGGTTGGTCGTTTTGCCTGCGGCGATGGTGACCGTTTGGGTCGACGGAGCATAGCCGTAGTTGACCAGTTCGATCTTGTGGTCACCCGCGGTGAGGCTCAGGGAGTGGTGTTTGCTCGCTTCGCTGATAGCGCGACCGTCGAGGAAGATGTAGGCCTGCTTGGGTGTGACATGAAGAACGAGCTTGCCGTCTTGGGCAAAGCTTGAGATTCCGCCGGCCAACAAGAGCAGAGCGACGGATAGACAGAAACGGGATGGCACGGTCTGACCTTTCATAGCGATCTCCTTATTCCGGGACTAAGCTTTGGGCGCGATTCGATAGAGAGGACCTGGTCCGGTCACTCTCAACGACGGCGTCCATAATGCTGGGCGGGTTTGCTGCGTATCGCCGCGGTTGATCCCGGGCTACTTCTGCGGACGCCAAACAGTATAACGCCAAAACAATCTACAAACAGGGCATTTGCGAGCGCACTCGCCATCGACATTTCGCGCCTGCAGCTTCCACCCGGGTTCGGTTGCTTGGAATCCCGACGAACCTGCGAAACGGATGCTCGGCTTGTAGTATCCTCGCGTTGTCGATATTCTGTTGCACGCACGACGCCACCGACTCCGGACTCAATGAACCCTAAACTTATTCCGTGTTTTCTCGTGCTGTCTACGCTGCTGTGGGGCGCAACTGCTCTCGGTCAGACGGCTGCGGTCCCAACTGCGGCGCCTGCGGCTCATGCCAGCCCTCAATATTCGGTGCAGGGAATGGTTGCTGCCGCGGGATCGCCGCAGGGAGAGCCGGTTTCATATGCGTCCGTGACGCAGGTGAACGGGTTGCTGGCGCAGTTGGAAGCGGCGTCAAAGACCACGCAGGGCGACCTCACGAAGCTGCGCATTGAGCGCTGGAAGACCGACGGTTCTTCCAAGAAACAAGCGTTGGGCAACGTGGATTCCATCCAGCGCAATCTGCAGAATGCATTGCCGGAGATGATTGGGCAATTGCGCAATGCTCCGGAAGACCTGGCCGCGACCTTCAAGCTGTACCGGAATCTGGACGCGTTGTACGACGTGCTGGGAAGCGTGGTGGAATCGACGGGAGCGTTCGGATCGAAAGACGATTTCCAGACGCTGGCGAGTGATCTGAGCAACTTTGAGGGCACGCGGAAACAGTTGGCGGAGCGGATGGAGAACCTGGCGGCGTCGAAGGAACAGGAGATTGTGCGCCTGCGAACGGACCTGAAGACGGCGCAGGCGGCGATTCCGGTGGCGCCTCCGAAGAAAACTGTGGTGGACGATACCGAGCCGCCGAAGAAGTCTGTGGTGAAGAAAAAGCCGGTAGTGAAGAAGCCGGCTACGACCACGCCGCCGGGTTCAACGCCGGCGACCACGACGCCGCAGACTCCGCCGGCGCAGCCCAAGCCGCAGTAGCGTGGGCTGCTGTCCTGCTTTTGAGCGCCGGTAGAGACGTTGCAAGCAAGGTCTCTACGACAGCGTTTCCTCACGTCCCGAATCTGTTAACCTTCCTTCCGCATCATGATTGCAACGGAAAATCCCGGCTTGACCTTTCACGGCAGCATTCCTGCGATTATTTTTGGCGTTGTCATCATCTGCGTGGTGCTTCAGGATGCGTTTGAGACGGTGGTACTGCCCCGGCGGGTCACGCGGCAATTCAAGCTGACGGCCTGGTTCTTGCGGCGCACGTGGATTCCGTGGAGAAAGATTGCGGCGCGCATCCGCATCCCTTCGTGGCAGCAGAATTTTCTGGGATACTTCGGTCCGCTTTCGCTGATCATGTTGCTGGCGTTCTGGGCGGTGAGCCTTATTCTGGGTTTCGCCCTGCTGCAGTATGGCATTGGCGGGCACGAGCAACTGGGCAACGAGCCGATCACATTCGCGAGAATCGTCTACCACAGCGGCGAGACCTTCTTTACGCTGGGCTATGGCGACATTGTGCCGACGTCGAGTTTGGCGCGCGCACTTTCGGTGCTGGAAGCGGGGATGGGCTTCGCGTTTCTCGGCGTGGTGATTGGGTATCTGCCGGTGGTCTACGGCTCGTTTTCGCGGCGCGAGATTCAAATCTCCATGCTGGACGCGCGGGCGGGGTCGCCACCGACGGCGGTGGAACTGCTGGTGCGGCTGGCGGGGAGTTCGGAAAATATCAATATCGACCAGCTCGTTCTCGACGCCGTTTTCCGCGAGTGGGAGCGCTGGGCGGGGGAACTGCTGGAGAGCGGCATTTCTTATCCGGTGCTGAGTTTCTTTCGTTCGCAGCATAGCAACCAGTCGTGGCCGGGAGCACTCATCACCATGCTGGACGTGACGTCGCTCGTATTGACAGGGATTGAAGGCATTCATCCCGGGCAAGCGAAGTTGACTTTCGCCATGGCGCGCCATGCGGCTGTCGATCTGGCGCAGGTGGTGAATGCACGTTACGATCCAACGACAGCGGAGCGGCTGACCGACGCCGGTTTTGACACACTTCGAGCCGCACTGGCGGCTGCGGGATTGAAATTGCGAGCAGGGGATGAAGCGCGGCAGAAGCTGGACAGACTGCGCTCGATGTATGAGCCTTACATGCAGGGGATGGCGCGAAATCTGATGGTCGTACTGCCGCCGTGGCAACACCCCTCGAAGATGCGGGACAACTGGCAGGCCGGCCCGTGGGACCGGATGATCCAGGCCAAGGGGCTGGCGGTGCTGGGGCAGAAGCCGGTAACGCCGCAGGGCAGCGAGGACCACTTCTAGGAATTTGGTAATTGAGTAATTTGGTAATTGGGCAATTTGAAAACCAACAGCGTGCATGTGGGACCTTGGTTTTTCAAAATTGTCAAATTACTAAATTACGAAATTACTCAATCGACTCGTCTGGTAGGATCGCGTTTTCATGAAAAACGTTGGCGAGAATGTGGTACGCATTGAGGCGGAGGCGTTGCGCGCGCTGGCGGAGCGCATCGGCGGGCCGATGGCCGCGGCGTTTCAGCGGGCCGTGGACTTGATGTTTTCCTGCGCAGGGCGAGTGGTGGTTACGGGGATGGGGAAGAGCGGTCTGATTGCGCGGAAGATTGCGGCTACGCTGAGTTCGACGGGAACTCCGGCGTTGTATCTGCATCCGGTGGAGGCGTTGCATGGGGATTTGGGGATGGTGGTTCGCGGAGATGTGGTGCTGGCGCTTTCGGCTTCCGGGGAAACGGAGGAGATTCTGGCATTGCTGGCGACGATCAAGCGGTTGCAGGTGCCGCTGATTGCGATGACGGGGGATGCGATTTGTGGTGCGAGCGCGCCTGCCGGCAAGCAAAAGTCAAAAGCAGCGGACAGGAGTGTCCGCTCCACACGAGCATCGTCCACCCGTCTGTCTACTTTGGCTGCGGCGGCGGATGTGGCTCTTGATTGTTCGATCGCCGAGGAGGCTTGCTCGCTGGGGCTGGCTCCTACTGCTTCGACTACGACGATGCTGGCACTGGGCGATGCGCTGGCGGTTACGCTTAGCGAGAAGCGCGGGTTCAAGGAAGAGGATTTTGCCAACCTGCATCCGGGAGGGAAGTTGGGGAAGCGCCTGGCGCGGGTGGACTCTCTGATGCACACGGACGAGGCATTGCCGAGAGTTACTTTGCAGACGAAGATGCCGGAAGTGATTTACGAAATGTCGCGCAAGAAGCTGGGCGTGACGGCCGTGGTGGATGGTGAGAAGCTGGTCGGGATCATCAGCGACGGAGATCTGCGGCGGCTGCTGGAGAAGCGCGGGAAAGACGTGCTTGATCTTACCGCCGGCGAGTGCATGACGAAGAATCCGCGGACGATTGCGGCTGGCGAGTTTGCGGCGAGCGCGCTCGCTTTGATGGAAGAGAAGAAGATTACTTCTTTGATGGTGGTCGACGGCGATGGGCGGCTTGAGGGAATTGTGCACCTCCACGACTTGTGGAGCACGGAGTTAGTGTAGCGTCGGCGCTACAATACTTGCATGTATCATTACGATCCCAATACCGCGCTGGAAGAATTGACCGAAGACGCTACCCTGCCGAACCCGGTGCATGTGCGTGACATGCTGCTGCGCAAGAAACTCACGGCGGATAAGTCGCTGGAGATGAACCGGCTGTTCGTCGAGTATCAGAAGTTTTTCGGGGAGACGCAGAAGCTGGGGAAAGAAATTCTGCGGCGGCTGACTTCCTAATACCGAGCTGCGCTCGGGGGACAGCCGAGGGCGGCTGCCCCACATAAGAATTGCCGCGCACACGCAGCCCGGTCCTTTCAAGCAATCATTTACAATAATCAATTCCGCTAACGGATCAGCGGGTGTCACTCGGTACTCGCAACTCGTTATACAGTAGTAAAACACTATGCATCGATGGTCAGAACTCTTTATTCCTACGCTCCGCGAAGCGCCGGCGGACGCGGAAGTGGCGAGCCACAAGTTTCTGGTGCGGGCTGGCTACATTCGGCAGCTGGCGGCGGGGATTTACTCGTATCTTTTTCTGGGCAACCGCTCGTTCAACAAGATCATGGCGATCGTGCGGCAGGAGATGGACCGGATCGGGCAGGAGTTTTTTCTGCCGGCGCTGCATCCGCGGGAGCTTTGGGAAGCCAGCGGGCGTGCGGCTTTGGTGGGAGACAATTTATTTCGGCTGAAAGACCGCAAGGGCGCCGACCTTGTGCTGGGCATGACGGAGGAAGAAGTGATGACTTCGATTGCCCTGAAAGATCTGCGCAGCTACAAGCAGTTGCCACAGATCTGGTACCAGATCGCTACGAAGTTTCGCGATGAGCCGCGACCGAAGTCCGGGCTGTTGCGGGTGCGGCAGTTCATCATGAAAGACTCATACTCCTTCGACATCGATACGGCCGGGCTGGATGTTTCCTACAAGAAGCATTACGACGCGTATCGCCGAATCTTCGACCGCTGCGGATTGAAATATATGGTGGTGGAGGCGGATTCGGGAGCGATGGGCGGCAAGGAATCGCACGAGTTCATGGTGCGCACGCCGGCGGGAGAAGATCAGATTGTAAGCTGCGACGGTTGCGACTACGCGGCGAACATGGAGAAAGCTACGTCAAAACTGGAGGCGGTTGCCGACTTGGCTGCCGAAGGCGATGGCAAGCCGCTCGAGGTGCACACTCCAGGCCAGAAGACGATTGAAGATGTGGCGCGGTTTCTGGGGGTTTCGCCGAAGAACAAGATCAAGACGCTGGCTTACATGGCGGACGAGCTGGTGTCGGATAAGCTGGTGTCGGATAAGAAAGATAAGAAAGATGAGAAGACCGGCAAGACGAGGTCGCGGGCGATTGTGGTGCTGATGCGCGGCGATCATCAGCTAAATGAAGCGAAGTTCAACGCCTCTGTGGGGGTCGCGACCCGGCCCATGGAGGAAGGCGAGATCAAGGGTCTGTTCAAGTCTCCGGCAGGATATTTGGGGCCGGTGGGGATTGAGTGGGCTAAGGATTTGAAAAAGGATGCCGGGCTTCCTCTGCTGCTGGTCGATGAGGCTCTCAAAGGCCGCAGCAATCTGATTGCGGGTGCGAATAAAGAGGACTATCACCTGAAGAATCTGACGCCGGGGAAGGACTTTCATCCCACGGCTTACGTCGATCTGCGCGCGGTGACGGCTGGCGAAGCTTGTCCGAACTGCGGGAAGGCGTTGCGCATTGATACGGCGGTTGAGATTGGGCACATCTTCAAGCTGGGTTACCGGTATTCGGACTCGATGGGGCTGCGCGTACTGGACAAGAACGGCAAGGAAGCTATGCCGATCATGGGCTGCTACGGGATTGGGATTGAGCGCATCCTGACCGCGGCGGTGGAGCAGAGTAACGATGAGAACGGATTCTGGCTGCCGCCGGCGATCGCGCCGTTCCAAATTGTGGTTACTCCCGTCAATGTGAAGGACGAGGGCGTGCTGAAGGCCGCGGTCGACATTGGAGCCCGCCTGGAAGCGGCCGGATTTGACGTGGTCCTCGACGACCGGGACGAACGGCCGGGGGTGAAGTTCAAGGACGCCGATCTGGTCGGAATCCCCTTTAGAATCACGGTCGGGAAGAAGGTTACCGAAGGTACTGTGGAAGTGGTTCTACGCTCGACTCGGGAAGTGCGCGATGTTACGATCGCGGCGGTAGTGGAATATTTTCAAGGAGTGCTGCCAGCCAAGGCCTGAAAGTTGCGCCGCTGGCCCGGCGGCGCAGTTTTGAGACTATGGGAACACTAAAGGCACTGTCTGGATTTCTTGTCGTGATTCTCGTGGTGGTCGCCCTGTTTCAAGTGGCTCCGCCCATAATGGCCAATTTCAGTTTTCAGGATGACCTCAGGCAGGTCGCGATGATGGATGGGGCCGCCTACCAAAAGACGGACGACGACGTGCGCAACGATGTGATGCGGAAGGTCAGAGAGCACGACCTGCCGATCGAGCCGAAGCAGGTGACCGTGCAGCGAATCAGTACGCCCGGTCTGGCTGCGGTTTACGTTGCGGCGGACTACACCGTGACCGTGAACCTTCCAGGCTATTCCTTCGACATGCACTTCAATCCGTCGAGCGGGAACAAGTAGAAAATCACTGGCACAGTCAGTGTCCTCCCCGGCCGATTCTGCCAGTGACATTCGTAACGTTGCCATCGGGTTACCTTCCTCCTAATATCGCCAATAGGTGAGAGTTTTCTCACGGCCGCACAGGCAGCGAGTGTAGCAAGGTGGCCGGTTCCAGAGGTTCAACCAGAATCCAGATTGGCGACGTTTCCAAAAACGCAAACGACAAGCTCAGGTGGAGGCAGTTCATGACTATGCGAGTTCGAGCAGTTCTGATGGTGATGGTGGCGCTGGCAATGATGGGGCTGGCCGGTTGCGATCATTACAATTGCACTAGCGGCGCCAACTTTGGCAGTTCCAGTTGCACGGCGGGCGGCGGCGGCAGCACTAATAACGGCCAGACTGCGCTTGTGTACTTTGCAGGCGGCGCGGACGAGTTGGCATTGGGCGGCCTGAACGTGGCGGGTTCCGGAGCCTTTGAGCCCGTTTCCAGTTTCGTGAGTCCGTCCCTCCCCACGGGTGTGGTTGGAATGGCGACGGTGAACCAGTTGTATCTCTACGTTGCGCTCGCCAACGAGACAGTCGATGGGTTTTCGATTGACGCGACGACGGGCGCACTGACGGCGCTGACGAACAGCCCCTATACCGTCGGGGCCCTCGGCAGCGTCAATTCAGTGGCCGCCGATCCAACTGGCCGTTTTCTGTTTGTGGCCGGCCTTGGGGGCGTCTCGGTATTCAGCGTGAATTCGACCAATGGCGAATTGACGCTGACGAACGGATCGCCGTCCTCGACGGGCAACGTGGTTCTAGAGCAAATGGCGACGGATGGGCTGGGCAAGTACCTGTACGGGGTGCAAAGTTTTCCGGGCACCGAGGTAGTCGCGTTCTCCTACGACTCCACTGGAACGCTGACGGCGGTACCGGGCAGCCCGTTCGTGAGCACAGGGAGCGCGAATTTCAACATGGCGGAGATCGCGGGAGAGAGCTCGGGCAAATACATGATTGGAATTACGGAGGAGATCGGCCAGGGCGGCGGAATCATCGACAACCATCTCTACGTCTTTGGAATCTCGCAGACGGCAGGTTCCGCCGGAGCTCTTGCTCCAGTGGCCGGCTCGCCCTTCCTCACCACCAACTCTCCGATGTATATGACGGTGAGTCCGAACGGGTCGTTTGTCTATACCTTCAACCAGGAATTTGCGAGCGGAAGTAACACTGGGACCATAGACCCGATGGAAGGCTACCTGCTTGACAGTTCGACGGGTGCGCTGACTGCCTTGACCACGTCCTTCACCGGTTTGAACGCGACAATAGGCAGGTTTGATCAGAGCGGGCAATACTTATTCGCGACCGCAATCGGCCCACAAAATGTAGGGGAAACCTTCGCTTACGGGGCAGACACGAGCACGGGGGCGTTGAGCAACACGCTGACCTCCTCAGTGGGAGCCCCCACTGCGGACTTCGTAGTTACCGACGTGGTGCCGTAGAGCTAGCCGAAGCTAGTAACAGCTTAGAGACCCGCATGAACTGCGGGTCTCTTTTTGTTTGCGGGGGCAGCGGTACAATGGAAGGCATCGCATCCTGACAACTTGGCGTTGTGGAAAGCGGCGGCGAGGAAGCGGCAAAGGGAAGAGCAGCCGATCGAACCTTTTGGCGCATCCCATTCTCTGAGAAGCGGCTCTGACCAGCAGGTCTGACCAGCAGGCAGTTTTTTCGGCGGGAGTACGAGTTAAGACGTGGCCATTAAGATCAAGATCCCGAGAAACGGAAGCAGCGGAAGCAACGGCGGCAAGGGATGGCGCGGGTTGCAGCGCGATCCGGTGATTCGAGCCGCGCTCGTCGTCTTCCTGGTGGTGGCGATTGGCCTGGGTGGATTCTTTTGCTACTTCTACATCAAGTACGACCGCATTATCGAGCAACGCTTCCGGATGCCGGTGTTCAGCAATTCGGCCAAGATCTATGCTTTGCCACGCACGGTACACAACGGCGACAAGATGGACGCCCAGGAAATTGCTGCGCTTCTGCGCCGGGCAGGGTATTCCGACAAAGACGGCCAGTCGTCGCTCGGCACCTTTCACCTGGTAAGCGATGGGATTGAGATCACGCCGGGGCCAGAGAGTTACCACAGCCCGGAAGCGGCGCACATTGCGATTCAGGATGGGCAGGTGGAACGGATCGTCAGCCGGGGCAATGATCTTTCCGCATATGAGCTGGAACCGCAGCTGGTGACCGCATTGTTCGATTCCGAACAGCGTTCCAAGCGCCAGGTGGTGACGTACGCCGAGATTCCCAAGGTGATGGTGGATGCGGTGCTGGCGATCGAAGACCGGCTATTCTTCGAGCACAGCGGGGTGAACTTCATCCGCATGTTCGAGGCGGTGTGGGTCGATCTGACGCGGCAACGGCACGAGCAGGGCGGTTCCACCATCACCATGCAGCTCTCCCGCGGGTTCTTTCTGACGCCGGAGAAAACCGTGCGCCGCAAGCTGACGGAGATGCTGATCGCCGAGGAACTGGAACAGAAGTTCAGCAAGCAGCAGATTTTTGAGTTCTACGGCAACTGGGTGAACCTGGGGCAACGCGGATCGTTTGCCATCAGCGGATTCGCCGAGGCGTCACGCGCCTATTTCAACAAAGACTTGAAGGACATCACGCTGCCCGAGGCCGCGCTGCTGGCGGGCATCATCCAGGGGCCGAGCCGGTTGTCGCCCTACCGGCATCCGGAGCGCGCTTTGGAGCGGCGCAACCTGGTGCTGGATTCGATGGTGGAAACTCACGCCATTACCCGGGAGCAAGCGGAGAAGGCCAAGGCGGTGCCGCTGAAGCTGGCGCCCCCGAACGTGGAGGCCAGCGACGCACCCTATTTCGTCGACATGGTGCGGGACACGCTGATCAACAAGTTCAACGAGCGCGATGTGAATGATCAGTCCTACCGCATTTACACCACGCTCGATCCCGATCTGCAGAAGGCAGCGGCGCAGGCCGTCGAGATGGGCATCAAGCTGGTAGATGAGCAGGTCACCAAGATGCGCACCAAGAAAGTGAAGGTGGGCAAGAAAATTGAGACGACCGTGGCGCCGGGTCCGCAGGCGCAGGTTGCGCTGGTCGCGCTGGACCCGCACACGGGCGCGGTGCTGGCATTGGTGGGGGGGCGCGATTACGGTTTCAGCCAGCTGAATCACGCTTTGTCGAAGCGGCCCACCGGTTCCATTTTCAAGCCGTTCGTCTATGCCGCGGCGATGAATACGGCGCTCGACGGTTCAGCCACGGTGATCACGCCGGCTTCCACCGTGACCGATGCGCCTTCGAGCTTCGCATATGGGGACCAGATCTACGAGCCGCGCAACTATAGAGAGGAATACCACGGCGATGTAACGCTGCGCTATGCACTGGCCATGTCGCTGAACAATGCCACCGTGAAGGTGGCGGAGGAAGTGGGCTACGACAAAGTAGCGGAACTGGCAAAGTCGGCGGGAATCGTTTCCGTGAAGGCGACGCCGGCCATGGCCCTGGGCTCGTACGACGCTCCTCCGCTCGACATGGCGGGAGCCTACACGTCCTTCGCCAACAATGGAGTGCGCCTTTCTCCCATCCTGGTGAACTCGGTCCGCAACGCCAAGGGTGACGTTGTAGCGAACTTCAAGACCGACCAGCGGCAGGTGCTCGATCCGCGCATTGCCTACGTCATGACCAACATGATGGAAGGCGTGATCAACAACGGGCTGGGCTATACCGCGGTTCGTCTGCGCGGGTTTGCTGCGCCGGCGGCGGGGAAGACCGGCAGTTCGCATGATGGCTGGTTCGCGGGATATACCTCGAATTTGTTATGCATCGTGTGGGTGGGTTACGACGATTACAGCGATCTTCGAATCACCGGAGCGATGACGGCCGCGCCCATCTGGACCGAGTTCATGAAGAAGGCTTCGGCGCTGCCGCAGTATTCCGATATGAAGAAATTCGCGCAGCCGAGCGGCGTGGTAGACGTGCAACTGGACAAAGCCACGAACCGGCTGGCAACGCCCACCTGTCCGGACGATTACACGGCAGCCTTCGTGGCGGGCACGGAGCCGCGCGATAGTTGCGACCAGCAGGGCGGGGTGGCGGGATTCTTCTCGCGATTCTTTGGCGGCGGAGAGAAGCCATTGCCGCCTGTGAACCCGGCAAACCCACAAGACCCGCAAAACGATCCGCAAAAGAAGAAAGGATTCTTCGGCAAAATCGCAGGAATTTTCAAGGACGACAAATCGTCAACGCCGCCGCCCAAGCCCCCAGACACCACCCAGACCCCGCCGCACTGATCCTAGCGAGACTGTCATCCTGAGCGGAATTTGTCGCGCGCAAAGCGCGTGACAAATGGAGTCGAAAAGCCTGCCTGAGCGAAGCCAAAGGGATCCCGATTGCGCCGCCTGACCCATCCCCCAAAATCCAAGTCAAGATCCCAAGCTTTTCACAATCACGCGTGGGCTGTTTCTGCTCAGCTCCGGCCTGAAGGTAACTTTAGGTCATCCATTCAGCTTCCCGACGTAATCTGGCGAGTATCGTTGCCCCTCCCTATGATCCGACAATGGCACCGGAGGCGCCGTGCCACCGCTAGAGGAGGGTTCCATGAAGTTCTGCAAAGTCAGCCTGTGCTTGGCTCTGTTCGCGGGGCTCTGTCTTCCGGCGGTTGCCCAGGCGGGGATGGGAGTGAACATTCCTTTCGATTTTGTTGCCTCAGGCAAGTCTCTACCGGCCGGGCACTATACGGTTGCGCGTGCGTTTAGCTCGAACTCCGCGATACTATGGCACATTTACAACGACCATAATTCTGCGAATGTCATTACGCAGTCCGTTGAATCGGTGCAAAAAGTACATCGCCCCAGCCTGATTTTCTTTCAAGCAAACGGAACCTATTCCCTGGTCGAATTCTGGACTTCGAAGCATTCCGGCCGGGCCCTGCCAAAGTCGAACACGAACCTGCCTGTCGTGGCAGAAGGCGGCAAGTACGTTGAGGTCAGCAGCGAATAGCGGTCCCGTGGACACTCCACAGGCTAGCGGCGCGGAAAATTTCCACAACCTTCCTGTGACATCTGACCTTGTGGCGCCCACCGAACCTGCGCAATCATGGTCGAGGCCGAGACGGTGCGTGGAGCGCGCATAACGTCGCCCTAAGCTTCTTGTTCTCAAGATTTTGACCTCTAAGCTCTTTGACATCAAGATTTTGCAGACACTTTTTGCAGAACCCGCGCCCAGCAAGACTTTCAGAGGGTATGCGGGGAGGGGGGTACCCGGTTTCAGGCTCATACGCGGGCAAAATGTCCCACTCCGGGAAGGTCGCCGAAACTTTATTTCAGTCAGAAATCAACAGCCTGATCCGCCTCGCAGTTCGACCCAAATTTCTTCGCCGTCCGGCCAAAACTGTGGCAAAATGGCCGCGTGGGAATTGGTTGCCTTGGGGGTGTGTATGTCCTACCGGAAGGCCTGCCTGATTCTTCTTGTTGTAATCCCTTTCACTGCCGCACAGGCGCAAATTTCTCATCCGGAGCAGGTGCAGATTTCGCCTCCTCTGGTGCGTGCCATTGACCCTCCCGCCCCGGACGCGACCGCGGCCGATCTGGAGCAGCAAGGCGACCGGTTGCGCGCGGAGAAGCTCTATCTGGATGCCCTCGATTATTACCATGCGGCGCTAGGCAAGAAAGCGAATGACCCGTCCTTGCTGAATAAGATTGGCATCACGGAACTCATGATGCAGCGCTACAAGGAGGCGCGGAAGGCATTCGAGCGCGCTATCCGGTCCAATCAGGAATTCGCCGACGCCTACAACAATCTGGGCGTGGTTTTCTATGAGGGCAAGAGATACGGAGCGGCGGTGAAGCAGTACGAGAAGGCAATTGCTAAGGACGACAGTTCGGCGTCGTTCTTCAGCAATCTGGGGGCGGCGTATTTCTCCAAGCGAGATTTTGATCCCGCCGTGGCGGCTTACCAGCATGCGCTGGAGTTGGATCCGGAAGTGTTTGAGCGGAGTTCTCGCGCGGGCGTGCAGGCGCAACTGCCCAGTCCCGAAGATCGAGCCCGCTACGACTATACCGTGGCGAAGTTGTACGCCAAGATGGGCTTCTCGGACCAATCGCTCGAGTATTTGAGGAAGGCGATGGAGGCCGGCTATAAGGATCTGAAGAATGTGTACAAAGACGTAGAGTTTGCCGAACTGCGGAAGAATCCGCGCTTCACCGAACTCATGGCAACGAAGACGGCGGTGATCCCGGATTAGGATCGTGTTGGCTGATAACGAAAATTACAAAGTTTTACAAAATTAGACGGAACTTCATGGAGTTCTAGGGTTTAATCATTGCAAATACTCCTGAAAACAACAGGGTGAGTAAGGAGAAACGGTAGCCCATCGGATGCTGACCCGAGCACGCCCCAAGCAAGCATCCGGTGGGTTTTTTGTTTTAGCTGCTACTGCTTAGGCTTTAACGCAGCGTCCAAATCATCAGCGGCCTTGCTGATGCCACCGGCGATATTCTCGATCACCTGGGCGACCATGGGAATTTGGGCGTCCGCCTGCTGCCACTTCCTTTCGTCCATGTATTCCCGAACGGCGGCGACGGGCTTGGCACCGTAGCCAGCGTAGGCGCCGGGGGCGTAGATCTGGTTCTTGAACCAGGGGCGCTCGGGCAGGCCTTTCTCGTTCAGGAAGAGGCGCGAGATGCCGAGCAAATCGGCATTCACCTTGTCGAGTGACTGCTGGGAAATCGTTGCGCTCCCGCTCTTGAATTTGGCAAGCGCCTTGGAGTAACCATCCGCGCTCTTCTTCAGCAGTTCGATGGAATTCTTCATAGGCGCGAAGTTCATGAAAGGTGGCACGGTTTCGCCGGAAGGCGGCACCGACGTTTGGTGGGGATCGGCGGTGGCGGTGAAGACGCCTTCCTGAAGTTCGAGGTTTCGCTCGGTGAATTCCTCCTGCTTATCCTTCAGGAGTTTTTCCAGATCGGTTTCATACTTGGCAATGGCGTCGGCCTGGGAGGTGTATTCGTAGGGAAGCAGATCTGCGCCGGCAATGCGCATCAGCGTGGTGCCCGCGGTTTGGGCCAAGGCCCGGCCATAGGCGAAATCCGTGTCGGCGAAATGGGTGTACCAATAGAAGTCGTCATAAATGGAGTGGTACTGGGTGCCCTCGTCTTCGCCCCCGAAACCGAGGTTCAACGAGGAGATGCCGGCGTGGTCCTGAAATGCGGTGTAGTCTGACCCGTCGCCGAGTTCGTTGACCCGCAGATCGCCGCGCTTGCGAATCTGGCCGCGTTCCTCCGCGTCTTTGGCTCGCAGGATGGCGCGCAGGTGGGCTCGTTCCCAGACCGAGATGTTCTTCTCAGGATCTTTGACGTCACGAGCGACGGCGCTGATCACGGCCTGCAAATCCTGGGTTCCACCGGCGGAGAGAAAGCCGCGCCCGTTGCTGTCGCTGTTGATGTAAGCGACGGCGTGCTTGCGCAGTTCGTCGAGGTGGGTCTCGACCCATTCCGTGGAGCCGAGCAAGCCGGGTTCTTCGCCGTCCCAGGCGCAATAGATGATGGTGCGCTTCGGAGACCAGCCCTGCTTGCGCAATTCGCCCAGCATGCGTGCTTCTTCCAGCTCGGGGGACATGCCTGCGATGGGATCGTCGGCGCCATTTACCCAGGCATCGTGATGGTTTCCGCGAATCACCCATTGATCGGGCGTGGCCGATCCGCGCAGGGTAGCGATTACGTCGTTCACGGGTTTGATGTCCCAGTTGGAAGCGACTTTCAGGTGGACGCGGGCCGGGCCGGGACCGACGCGGTAGGTGATGGGCAGCGCGCCACGCCAGGTCTCGGGTGCGATCGGCCCATGCAGCGCTGAGAGAAAGGGTAGCGCATCGGCGTAGGAGATCGGCAGGACAGGAATTTTTGTAATGGTTTTCGCGTCTTTGATGGCGAGCCGCTTGGCGCCGGGAACTGCGCCGACGCCTGGAGTCAGAGGATCGCCGGGATAATCCGTATCCATGACGCTGCCACGCTGCACGCCTTCGCGGGGACGCCAGCCGCCTTCAGGGTAGTCTTCGCCGTGGAAGTAGCCGTCTCCTCTGGGATCGGAATAGATGATGCAGCCGATGGCTCCATGCTCGCCGGCCACTTTGGGCTTGATACCGCGCCAGCCCTCACCGTAACGCGCGATCACGATAGCGCCCTTGACGGAAACGCCCAGCCGGTCAAGCTGTTCGTAATCCTCGCGGTTGCCGTAGTTCACGTATACGAGCGGTGCGGTGACTTCGCCGTCAATCGAGTAGGCGTTGTAGGTGGGGAGTTGTTCGGAAGTCTGATTCGATGTTGGATCAGCGGCGAGAACTGGCTCTTGCAGCTTGGCGCGGAACTGCGTGGGTTCGAGCAGTTCAAGCACGCGCTCTTTAGGCGTGGGGAATAACACGTCGAAGGTTTCGATGTGCGCGTCGAATCCCCATTCCTTGAAGCGGGCCAGCATCCACTCGGCGTTGTCCTTGTCGTAAGGCGAACCGACGTGGTGAGGGCGGGCGCTGAGGCGACGATTGTTCTCGCGGACGTTGGCGGCGACGATGCCATCCTGAAACTTCTTTTCCCAGTCGCGCTCTGGGGCTGACGTTTGCGCGGTGTAGCCGAGGAGCTGGGCTGGGCTCACGGACGGGGCGACTGTTTGTTCCCCTGAAGTCTGGGCCACGGCGAATTGCGTAAAGGTGAGAAGCAGTACGCAGCATATCAGCGAGCGCAACGCAGTCAAGATTGTTCTCCTTGGATCGGGGATAGACGGGGAATTCTAACACCTGGGTTCGCAAGGCGGGTCAGACAAGGATAGTGCCTCGCGGCAGTGGCGTTGCCGCAGAAAGACTCGCGGGCAGGCGTATGTGTTCTGGCCGTTGCCCGGTGGTTGCAAGAGTTCGTCGTAGGGCGAATGTTTTGCGAAACCAGGCATGATAGAATGTTCCGGTTGTGACCTCCTTTCCTTCCTCTCTCGCCTGGGCTCATCCTCTGGTAGCGGAGTGGTTTGTGCAGCGATTTGGCACGCCTACCGAGCCGCAGGAGCAGGGATGGCCGCACATTCTGGCCGGGCGAACGACTTTGATTTCGGCACCCACCGGGTCGGGCAAAACACTGGCTGCGTTTCTTGCCTGCATTGACCGTTTAGTGCGCAAGTCTCTGGCTGGCGATCTGGCTGACCGTACAGAAGTCTTATACGTCTCGCCGCTGAAGGCGCTGGGCAACGATATCCAGAAAAACCTGGAAGTGCCGCTGGGGGAAATTCTGGCGATGGCCGGGGAGCGCGGGCTGCTCATGCCGGAGATTCGCACGGCGGTGCGCACCGGCGACACGCTCATGCACGAGCGGCGCGCCATGCTGAAGCGGCCGCCGCACATTCTGGTGACTACTCCGGAGTCGCTCTACATTTTGCTCACTGCGGATAAGAGCCGTGCGATTCTGCGTGATGTCGAGACGGTGATCGTCGACGAAATCCACGCGGTAGCCGACGACAAGCGTGGAGCACATCTGACGCTGTCGTTAGAAAGATTCGAGGCGCTAGCTCACAAGCCGCCGGTGCGCATCGGGCTTTCCGCTACCCAGAAGCCGATTGAAGAAGTTGCGCACTTTCTGACCGGGAGCTCTGGGACGGGAGATCCTCGTCCTGATCCTGTCATCGTCAATATCGGACACAAGCGGACGCTCGATCTTGCCGTCGAAGTTCCCCCCATGCCGCTGGGACCGGTGGCTTCGAACGAAATGTGGGACGAGGTTTACAACTGGCTGGTCGCGCTGGTCGAGCAGCACCGGTCGACGCTGGTTTTTGTGAACACGCGGCGCATGGCGGAGCGCGTGGCGCATAACCTGGGCGAGCGCATCGGGGAAGAGAATGTGGCGGCGCATCACGGCAGTCTCTCGCGCAAGTTGCGGCTGGCGGCGGAGAAGAAACTGAAAGAAGGCCAGGTGCGAGTGTTGGTGGCGACCGCGTCGCTCGAACTGGGAATTGACGTGGGAACGGTGGACTTGGTGGTGCAGATCAATTCGCCGCGCGCGATTGCGGTGACGTTGCAGCGCGTGGGACGGTCCGGACACTGGCGCGGGGCGGTGCCGAAGGGTCGCCTTTTTTGCACGACCCGCGACGATCTGCTGGAGTGCGCGGCGTTGGTCCGGGCGATTCGGCACGGCGATCTGGACCGGCTGATGATTCCGGAATCTCCGCTGGATGTGCTGGCGCAGCAGATCGTGGCGGCGTGCTCCGCTGAAGAGTGGAGCGAGGATGAGATGTTTGCGCTGGTGCGGCGGGCGTACCCGTATCGCAATCTGGCACGTGCGACCTTCGACGCGATTCTGGAGATGCTGGCCGAAGGCATTGCGGCGCGGCGCGGGCGTTACGGAGCGTACCTGCACCGGGATCGAGTGAACGGCAAGCTGCGGGCGCGGCGCGGGGCGCGGCTAGCGGCGATCACCAGCGGGGGAGCGATCCCGGACAACTCGCTTTACAACGTGGTGGCGGAACCTGACGGCATTGTGGTGGGCACCGTGGATGAGGATTTTGCCGTGGAGAGCAACCGCGGCGACATCATGCTGCTGGGGAATACGTCGTGGATGATTCGCCGGATCGAAACCAACGCGGGCCGCGTGCTGGTGCAGGATGCGCACGGTGCGCCGCCGAGCGTGCCCTTCTGGCGCGGTGAAGCTCCGGCACGGACCCAGGAACTTTCGGAACACGTAGGAACGCTTCGGGAAAAGATCAGCGAGATGCTGCCGCACACTTCACCGGTGGGGTTCTCGGCGACGCAGACTGAGGTTGTTCACGCGGTTGGTTGGCTCAAAGAAGAATGCGGGCTCGATGATTCCGGTGCGGAGCAGGCGATTGAGTACATTTTGCAAGGGCGCGCAGTGCTGGGCGCGGTTCCGACGCAGGCGACCGTGATTGCGGAACGCTTCTTCGACGAAGGCGGTGGCATGCAGCTGGTGATCCACGCGCCGTTCGGGGGACGCATCAACAAGGCCTGGGGGCTGGCTCTGCGCAAGCGCTTCTGCGTTGGCTTCAACTTCGAGTTGCAGGCTGCGGCCACCGACAACGGTCTGAACATCGCTCTGGCGGAGCAGCATAGTTTCCCTCTGGGAGACGTCTTCAACTTTCTGCAGGCGGCGACGGTGCAGCCGATTCTGGAGCAGGCGGCGCTGGATTCTCCTATCTTCGCGACGCGCTGGCGGTGGGATGCGAACCGGGCGCTGGCGCTCTTGCGCTTTCAAAATGGTAAGAAGGTTCCACCGCAGATTCAGCGCATGCGCAGCGACGATCTGCTGGCTTCGGTTTTTCCCGACGCGGCCGCATGCTTTGAGAATATTCAGGGCGAGCGCCAGATTCCGGATCATCCGCTGGTGGGCGAAGTCATGAAAGACGTGCTCACGGAGGCGATGGATATTGACGGGCTGAAGCATGTGCTGAGCGGGCTGGCGGATGGGCGGATTCGTTGTCTCGCGGTGGACACGCCGGTTCCATCGCAGTTCTCGCACGAGATTCTGAATGCGAATCCGTATGCGTTTCTCGACGATGCACCGCTCGAGGAGCGGCGGGCACGCGCCGTTCAAATGCGGCGCATGCTGCCGGAATCGGTGCTGGAGGAAGTGGGAGGGCTTGATCCAGCTGCGATTGCACAGGTGCGGGAAGAAGCCTGGCCGGATGTGCGCGATGCCGATGAACTGCACGATGTTTTGCATACGCTGGTGGCGCTGCCGGCGGGTCGAGCTTCGCTCGACCGGACAGCCCCTTCGACTTCGCTCAGGGCAGGCGAGGGCGGCTCTCCCCATATGAGCGGTGGCGACTGGCATGGTTATTTCGAGAGACTAGTTAGCGAAGGGCGTGCTGCATCGGTGGTAGCCGGAGAGAGGGTTTATTGGGTCGCGGCTGAGCGTGCCAAGACTTTTTCAGTGGTGTTTCCTGAGGCACGATTCGCGCAAGAGTTGGTTGAAGTGGAGACGACGGTTCCTACGCGCGAGGATGCTTTGTTTACGCTGGTTACGGGATGGATGTCACATCTGGGACCGACGACTGCGACACAGGTTGGCGAAACTCTGGGGATTTCCGCTTCTGAGATCTCGAACGCTCTGCTTCGCATGGAGGCCAGCGGGACTATTCTGCGGGGAAACTTCGGTGGTACTGGTGTCGAGCTGCGCTCGACCGGACAGCCGGAGGCGGCTGTCCCCACACAAGCGGTTGAGACGGAATGGTGCGAGCGGCGGCTGCTGGCTCGCATACATCGGCTGACCGTTGCTACGCTGCGCAAGCAGATCGAGCCAGTCACAGCGGCACAATTCATGCAATGGCTGCTGCGCTGGCAGCACGTGGCAGTGGGGACGCAGGTTGCGGGCGAGCGCGGCACGCTCGAAGTTTTGCGGCAACTGCAGGGGTTTGAGATTCCGGCGAATGCCTGGGAGCGGCAGGTGCTGGCCCGCCGCATTTTGGATTACGATCCCAAATGGCTCGACCAGCTTTGCCTGACTGGGGCTGTGGGTTGGGGAAGGTTATCGCCGCATCCGGCGACTCTCGATTACGGTCCGAGCCGCGGAGTGGAGGCTCAAGCGGGGGTACCACGGCAGCGGCGGGTGATTCCTACCAGCGTCGCGCCCATCACGTTTTTCATCCGGGAAGATGCTGACTGGATGACGCCGCGGCATCCGGGTGCGGAACCGGCCGCGAACACTGGCCTAAGCCACGGCGCACAGATGGTACTGGATTTTCTGCGGCAGCGCGGCGCATCGTTCTTCGCCGATATCGTGCGCGGCACCGATAAGTTGAAAGCGGAAATCGAGACTGCGCTTTGGGAGTTGGTAGCTGCCGGCCTGGTGACTGCCGACGGCTTCGACAATCTGCGTTCTTTGATCGATCCTAAGCGGCGGGCCGGGCAGGGCAGCGGGCGCACGACGCGTCCGCGGCACAACGCTGGACGATGGGCGGTGCTGCACACCGATGAAGTTGTCGAGCGGCCTCGAGCCGTGGAAGCGGCCTGCTGGATGCTGCTTCGGCGTTACGGCGTTGTTGTCCGGGATGTGCTGGCGCGGGAAGCGAACTTGCCGCCGTGGCGCGAGCTGCTGGCGGGCTTCCGGCGACTGGAGGACCGGGGCGAGATTCGTGGCGGTCGTTTTGTCGATGGATTTCTGGGCGAGCAATTTGCCTTGCCGGTCGCAGTGGAGTCGGTGCGGGCGATGCGCAAGCTCGACTCCGCGCCCGGAACGATCACACTGTCGGCGGCTGATCCGCTGAACCTGGTGGGGATTCTGGTTCCGGGGGAACGCGTACCGGCGATTTCAGGGAACAGCGTTACTTTTCGCGATGGGGCTGTGGTCGCTGCGCCTCCGACTGAGGCTTCCGCGGACAATGAAGCTGTCGCGAGTTAGCTATTGGTAGTCAACAGCAAAAAACCAGGGATCCGATGAGGGGGCCCTTCGGATCCCTGATTTGCGCAACACTCGGCAAGAATATTCCAAAAGCGCTTCCCCCATCGCTTTTCGCCGAGCAGTCGCGCGCCCTCACCAATGCATGCGGTATGCCAATCGCCGCCGCCCGGGCAAGAACTCCAAGGGTCTCCCCAACCTGCTGTCGGCAAAGCGTTTATCGCCTCACTCGGAGTACGGGCGGCTGGGCGCTGATCCGGCGGTCGAGCCGAATGCCTATCTGATCGGATAGCGACTACTATCTGTTCGGATAACGTAACAAGTTGAGTTGGGGCATGACTTTACGACCGACTTGTGATAAGTAGGGCGCGAGGTGAAAAGCTTGCGTCCCAGACTGCTGGTGCTTTCCGGGCCCTTGAAGGACTCGACGATCCCCCTGGCGGAGGGAGAAGTCACCATCGGGCGAGAGGCGTCGAATGGGATCACGGTTATTGACCCTTCGGTGTCGCGAAAACATTGTCTGGTGAGCGGGCAAGATGGAAGATTCCTGGTGCGGGACCTCGACAGCCGCAACGGAACCCAGGTGAACGGCGCCGGCGTCGAAGAACAATGGCTGCAACACGGAGACGAGATTACCGCGGGTGACTCTTCCTTTCTGTTTCTGCTACAGGACGAAGCCACCGCACCGGCTGCGGGCCGGGTGGAGTTCGACGAGGCGCAGTTCACGGCGGAAACCACGATCTTACATCCCAGGGACGTGGTTTATCTGCAACCAGACCGGTTGTTGCACGAGCTGCCGGCGACGTCGCGCGTGGCGCGCAATCTGAACGCACTGCTGAAGATCAGCCGGATCGTGCACGCGATTCGCGATCTGAACGAACTGCAAGGGCAGTTACTGGACCTAATTTTTGAGATTGTTCCCGCAGGCCGGGGCGCGATCCTGCTCGCCGATAAGGAAGGCCTGCAATTCAATTCCATGTTCGCCCGCATGCGGCAAGCGGGTCAGGCTCAATTGGTCAAGGTGAGCCGCACGGTTGCCCGCCAGGTTCTGGAGCAGGGGGTGGCGATTCTGCGCAGCGATGTGCCTGGCAGCGAAGAGTTGCGGGAGGTCGAGAGCCTGGCGGCGTCCCAAGTACGCTCGTTGTTGTGCGTGCCCTTGACCGTGTTTGAGCAGGTGATTGGATGCATTTATCTCGACAGCGACAGTCTTAGTAACCGCCTTCACGCCGAGCACCTGCAGTTGGTGGCGGCGATTGCAGGCATCTCCGCGGTTGCGCTGGAGAATGCCCGCCGCCTGCACTGGCTCGAGCAGGAGAATGAGCGCCTGACGGCGGAAATCAGTCAGGATCGCAGCCTGATTGGAGAGGGCGCCCGCATGAAAGACGTCTACCAGTTCCTTAAGCGCGCCGCGCCCACGGATTCGACGGTATTGATCGAGGGCGAGAGTGGCACCGGCAAAGAGCTGGCGGCGCGGGCCTTGCACCGTAACGGTCCGCGGGCCAGCAAGCCGTTTGTGGCTATCAATTGCTCTGCGATTCCGGAGACTCTTCTCGAAAGCGACCTGTTCGGCCACGAGCGTGGAGCATTCACCGGAGCTGCCTCGCTGAAGAAAGGCCGGCTCGAAGTGGCCGACGGGGGCGTGGTTTTTCTCGACGAGATCGGCGAACTGGCGCCCGCCCTGCAGGTCAAACTGCTGCGAGTGCTGCAGGAGCGTGAGTTCGAGCGAGTGGGCGGAACGCACCCTACCAAAGTGGATATTCGCATCATCGCGGCTACCAACTGCAACCTGGAGCAGGCCGTACGCGACGGCAGTTTTCGCCAGGACTTGTATTACCGTTTGGCGGTTTTGAAGATCACGATGCCTACGCTGCGGGAGCGGCGGGAAGATATTCCGATGCTGGTTCGCCATTTTGTGCAGAAGCACGCGAAACGCTGCAAAGTGAAGCCCCGGCCGATTTCCCGCGAGGCCCTGGCTTGCCTGGTGAACTACGACTGGCCCGGCAACGTTCGGGAACTGGAAAACGCAATCGAGCGTGCGCTGGTGCTGGCGTCCTCGGATGTGATTCTGCCTGAGGATCTGCCGGAATCGCTGCTGGAGCGTCCTCCGGTGGCCGAGATGACCGAGGCGAAATATCATGCGGCGATCAAGGAATTGAAGAAGCAACTGATTCTTGATGCCGTGGAGCAGACGCGAGGCAGCTATGCCGACGCGGCTCGAATTCTGGGCGTACATCCCAACTATCTGCACCGCCTGATCCGTAATCTGGAGTTGAAAGAGAGTCTGAAGGACGCGCTGCGGGACATTCCGGCGCGTGGATTGAGTGAGCTCTCCGGCGGGAACGCGTAAGCAGATAAGCGATCAGCGGCTAGCAGTTCGCTCTTGACCATTCCAGGTTGACCGGGCTTAAGCGCTAATTGCTAAGTGCCAATTCCTAATCACGGCAGTCGCAAACGCATCAGGCTCGCGGGGTCGAGATAGGTTCCCTGCCAGCGCACCGCGACGTGGAGATGCGGGCCTGTGGCGCGGCCCGTGCCGCCGCTCAGTCCCACGACCTGCCCCCGTTTCACCTGTTCCCCTTCCTTTACTTTGAACTCGGAAAGATGCAGGTAAAGGGTAAGCAAGCCTTGGCCGTGATCCAGAACCACGAAATTGCCTTCGAAATAAAGCAGCCGCGCCAGCAGCACCGTGCCGTCATTCATGGCGGTGACGGGAGTTCCGCTGGGCACGCGAAAGTCCAAGCCAAAGTGCGTACTCTGTGTCTTGCCGTTGAAGACGCGCTCGGCGCCGAAGACGTCTGAAATTTCAGCGTCGGCGGGCGCGGTGAATGGTCCAGACCACTCGCGTTCCGGCGTGACCCGGTTCAGATAGTCCTTCTTGATTTGCTGGCCTTCTTCAATTTCTTTCTCCTGCTCGGGGGTGGGCTCCGTGAATTTGCCTTCAACGCTGAGCTTTCCCGGGAGTTTGGGATACTTTCCGCGGGCGACCGCGAATTTGCGGGCGAAGGAGATTTTTTCGGGTAGAGTCTTCCCGCTGACGGTTTCGCCCGTCAGTTCAACGGCGTAAGTTCCGGGAACGGTTTCCAGGCTGACACCGGCCAGCGCGAACCATGATTTACTCGTTGCGTCGAAACTGAAGGAGAGGTCATGCCCCAGCCAAGTTCCGCTTAGGGATTCGAGACGCGCCGGAGGTTTGACCTGAAACAAGACGGGCCCGCCGTTGACCAGACGCGTGGGTTGTGCGTGCACGGTCCAGTTCGCGGCGAAGGCCGGAGGGGCGGAACTGAAAAATGCCCAGATTAGAATAAGGAGTGCGATGCAGGGGGCGGGAAGCGTTGTTAGCCGGCGGTTCACCTTGTCAGCCTAGCATTCCTCGTCGTGGGGCCAGCTATAATCCGCGCACGTGTACCGGAGTGCTTACCGCAAATCTAATGCCCCAGAATTGAACCGCGATAAAAACAGGAATTGGTGGACCTGGTCGGGATCGAACCGACGACCTCTTCCATGCCATGGAAGCGCGCTCCCAGCTGCGCCACAGGCCCACGATTAGAGACGAAGAGCCGAAGCCCGACAAATCGGGATCGAGGAAAGTACTCGAACCATTTTCGCCCACATTACCGGGATAGTCAACGCGTGCGGATTCTTCTGTTTCTTTTCACAGGTCTCTTCTGGCATAATTGATCGTGCACCCCACCTGCACAATCTTTCAAACACAATTTAAAGCGAGGAAGAGATGTCAGCGAAGTACATCTTTGTAACGGGCGGAGTTCTGTCTTCTCTAGGCAAGGGATTGGCCGCGGCTTCCATTGGTTGCCTGCTGGAAAGCCGCGGGCTGAAAGTCAACCTGATGAAGTTTGATCCTTATCTCAACGTCGATCCGGGCACGATGTCGCCGTTTCAACATGGCGAAGTATTTGTGACCGACGATGGCGCCGAAACGGATCTTGACCTTGGACATTACGAGCGTTTTACCCACGCCAAACTTTCTCGCGACAACAATTGGACCACGGGTCGCCTCTACGAGCAGATCATTGCGAAAGAGCGGCGCGGCGATTATCTGGGTAAGACGGTGCAAGTGATTCCGCACGTTACCAACGAAATCAAGGCCGCGATGAAGAAGGTGGCTCAGGACGTGGATGTGGCGATTGTGGAGATCGGCGGCACGGTGGGCGATATTGAATCGCTGCCGTTCATGGAAGCGATCCGGCAGATGCGTCAGGAACTGGGCCGCGAGGACACGCTGTTCGTCCATGTGACGCTGGTGCCGTTCATCGCCGCGGCCCAGGAACTGAAGACCAAGCCCACGCAGCACTCGGTGAAGGAACTGCTTAGCATCGGAATTCAGCCTGACATTCTGCTCTGCCGTACCGACCGCTTTCTCGCCAAGGAGCTCAAGTCGAAAATTGCGCTCTTCTGCAACGTGCAGGAAGAAGCCGTGATCACGGCCAAGGACGTGGCTTCAGTGTATGAAGTGCCGCTCGTGTTCGCGAACGAGGGTGTGGACACGCTGGTGCTGAAATATCTACGCATGGAAGCAAAGGACCGCGACCTCTCCAAGTGGGAGGATATTGTGCATCGCGTCTACAACCCAAAAGACACGGTCACGATCGGTATTGTCGGCAAATATGTGGAGTACGAAGATTCTTATAAGTCGTTGAAGGAAGCGCTGGTGCACGGGGCACTGGCGCACAATCTGAAACTGCAGTTGAATTGGATTGAAGCCGAGGGGCTGGAAACCGGCGACCAGAGCTACGAAGCGCAACTCGATGGTTATGACGGCCTTCTCGTTCCCGGTGGTTTCGGCAAGCGTGGCATCGAAGGGATGCTGACTGCAATTCGCTATGCCCGCGAAAAGAAGGTTCCTTACTTCGGGATTTGCCTGGGGATGCAGACCGCTTGTGTGGAGTTTGCCCGCAACGTGGTGGGCCTGGCGGACGCAAATTCGAGCGAGTTCGATCCCGCGACTCCACATCGGGTTATTTACAAGCTGCGTGAGTTGCGGGGCGTGGAGGAACTTGGCGGCACCATGCGTTTGGGTGCGTGGACTTGCAAGATTGAGCCCAACACACTGGCCTACAAGATCTACGGGAAGCTCGAGATCAGCGAGCGCCACCGCCATCGCTACGAATTCAATCGTGAATACGAAGAGCCGATGGTGGCGGCCGGGCTGCGCATCTCGGGCTCGACGCCCGACGGCACTTATGTCGAGATGGTGGAACTACCGGACCACCCGCATTTCATAGGATGCCAGTTTCATCCCGAGTTCAAGTCGAAGCCGTTGGAGCCGCATCCGTTGTTCAGCACGTTCATCGCGGCGGCATATGAGCACGGCTCGAAGCGGCGGGCGCGGAAAGAGACCGCGGCGGTGGAGATGTTTCACCGTCCAGAGAAAGTAACGCGTAGGTAGGCAGTTTCCACTTTCTGGTTTCCGGTTTCGAGTGAAGTTTCCTCGACGCTGGTCGTCGACTCGAAATAGGACTCGAAACTGGAAACTGGAGACCGGAAACTTGACACCAACTTCCTTCCAGATCGGCGAAGTCCACATCGGCTCGGGGAACCTCTTCCTCATTGCTGGCCCGTGCGTGATCGAGAGCGAAGAGCACGCCATTCGTATGGCCGAGATCATCAAGGGCGTCACCCGGGCGCTTGGGTTTCCATTTATCTTCAAAGCGAGCTACGACAAGGCCAACCGCACTTCGATTCGCAGCTTTCGCGGGCCGGGAATCAAGGAAGGCCTGCGCATTCTAAGAAAGATCAAAGAAAGCCTTCAGCTGCCCATACTTACCGATGTCCACGGAGTGGCGGATGTGGCCAAGGTTGCCGAAGTGGTCGACGTGCTGCAAATCCCGGCGTTTCTGTGCCGTCAGACTGACCTCGTGGTCGCGGCAGCGCTGAGTGGCCGCGCGGTGAATATCAAGAAAGGACAGTTCGTCTCGCCCTGGGACATGCGACATGCAGTGGAAAAATGCCGCGAGGCGGGCAACGCGCAGGTCTTTCTGACTGAGCGCGGATCGAGTTTCGGTTATAACAACCTGGTTGTGGACATGCGCTCGTTCTCCATCATGCGCAAGTTCGCGCCTGTGGTTTTCGATGCGACGCATTCCGTCCAACTGCCTTCGGCGCAAGCCGACGACCGCGGCCCTGCGGTCGCCGTTAGTGGCGGCCAACCCGAGTTCATCCCGGTTCTGGCGCGGGCGGCGGTGGCCGCCGGCGTGGATGGTGTCTTTCTGGAAGTGCACGACAAACCCAAGGAAGCGAAATCTGACGGGGCGAATGCGCTGGAATCTACTAAGCTGCGCGAAGTGCTGAAGGAATTGCTGGCGGTGAGGAAAGCGCTGGATGTGGCGCGGGCCACGCCGTAGCTTTTGCTCTCCTTCCTCGATATCGGAGCCTGCCCTCAGCGAAGCCGAAGCGTGACTCCGTGGTAAATTTGAATTTCCGCATGAAGCAAATCGCCAATTGGGCTTTGAACGTCGCTACGATGCGCGGTGCGAGCTATGCCGATGCGCGCATCGTCAGCCAGAGAAGCCGCGCGCTCAGTACGAAAAACGGCAAGGTTGGCAGCGCGTCTGACGCCGAGTCCGACGGCATGAGCGTGCGCGTGATTGCGGACGGCGCATGGGGATTCGCCGCTTCCGAAGACCTGACGCGTTCTGGCGTGGAAGCCACAGCGGCACGCGCAGTCGAGATTGCCCGCGCCTCGGCGCAGGTGAAGCAGCAGGACGTACGCCTCGCTCCGGAAAAGCCTGTCACCGCCGAGTGGACCACGCCGCATACCATCGATCCATTTTCGATTTCGGTTGAACGAAATATTGATCTGTTGCTCAGTATCGATTCTGAACTGCGCGCGGTTGCGGGCATCACTCTGGCCGAAACCAACCTTAACTTCAATCGTGAGGAGCAATGCTTTGTATCGTCGGAGGGAAGCGACATCCATCAGACCAAGTATTCTGCGGGCGCGGGTTACGCCGCGTATGCGTTTGCAGGCAACGAGATTCAGAAGCGGTCTTATCCTAATTCTTATGGCGGACAGTGGCAGAACAAGGGGTATGAGCTGATCGAAGAGTTGAAGCTGGTGCAGAATGCCCGCCGCATAGCGGAAGAAGCGGTTGCTCTGCATCGCGCGGAACAGTGCCCGGCAGGCGTGTTCGACATCATTCTCGACAGTTCTCAACTCGGGCTGCAGATTCACGAATCCATCGGGCATCCCATTGAGCTTGATCGCGTGCTGGGCATGGAAGCGAATTTCGCGGGAACGTCATTCCTCACGCTCGACAAGCTGCGCACGTTGCGCTACGGCAGCGAGATGGTCAATGTGGTTGCGGACGCACGCCAGGAGCATGGGCCGGGCCTGGGAACTTTCGGCTTCGACGACGAGGGTGTTCCCGCGCAGTGCACGCCGATCATCACTAACGGATTATTCACCGGGTATCTCAGCTCTCGGGAGACGGCGCACACCATCGGAGAAAATCGATCTGGTGGAACGCTGCGCGCCGAAGGCTGGAACCGTTTGCCCATGATTCGCATGACCAACATCAGCCTCCTACCTGGCGAAAAGCCGCTGACGCTCGAGCAATTGATCGCTTCCACCGATCACGGGATTCTGATGCAGACCAACCGCTCCTGGTCGATCGACGATCGACGCTACAACTTTCAATTCGGCTGCGAGATTGGTTGGGAGATCAAACACGGCAAGCGCGTGCGCATGGTGAAGAACCCTTCATATTCCGGTATCACGACTGAGTTCTGGAATGCGCTGGATGCCATCTGTTCGCGCGAGGAGTGGACGCTCTGGGGAACACCGAATTGCGGCAAAGGCCAACCGCAACAGGTGATGGGCACGGGCCACGGGGCAGCGCCGTCGCGGTTCAGGCAGATAAAGGTAGGGAGCGCTTACAAAGGAAGTTAGTCACCCAGAGACGGAGAGGCACAGAGAAGAACAAGAACCAGCCGATGCTGACCGACCGATGCTAACCAGGGATCAAGCAGCCGACATCTTCGATCGCGTCAGGAAATTCTCGTCTGCTGACGAAGTAGAAGTTCTTCTCTCGGGCGTCAAATTTGCGCTTACACGCTTTGCGAACAACACTATTCATCAGAACGTCGCTGACGAAAACCATCTCGTCTCGGTGCGAACCGTCTTTGGCGGTCGAACGGCTCGTGCTTCCACTAACAAGTTTGATGACGCCAGCTTGCGGCGGGTAGTGGAATCTTCGGAAGCTCTGGCCAAGGTGCAGCATCCTGATCCGGACCTTTTGCCCATGCCGGATACGCGGGAATCCGCGGGCAGAGCGGACAGTAGTGTTCCGACACAACTTCCGTCCCGCCACTTCGCCGCGACTGCGGCCATCACGCCGCAGCTTCGAGCCGACGGTGTAAAGAAGATTGTCAACGTCGCGCAGAAGCACAAGCTCACAACCGCCGGCATCTTTTCCAGCTCTGAATCGGTCGAAGGCATTTTCAATTCGCGCGGCCTCAGCGACTGGCATACACAGACCCTGGCGGAAGTTTCCATCACCATGTTGGGCGCGGACTCTTGCGGATGGCAGAAGGCCAACTCGCCAGACGTGACCAACCTCGATCCGCTTGCTTTGGCTGAGATTGCTGCGAGGAAGGCGCTGGATTCGGCGCATCCTGCCGAGATTCCAGCCGGGAAGTACACCGTGATCCTTGAGCCAGCTGCCGTGCTTGACATCGTTGGCTTCATGTTCTGGGATTACTCCGGCATGGCGATCCTCGATCAGCGATCGTTCCTCACCGGCCGCATCGGCGACCAAGTCTTTGGTGAGAACATCACTATCTGGGATGACGTCGCGCATCCCTTGCAAACCGGATCTCCTTTTGATGGCGAAGGCATGCGGCGGCTGCGTGTGCCTCTCGTTGAGAACGGAGTCGTCAAGCGAGTTGTCTATGCGCGTGGAACAGCCGCGCGCATGAAGAATTCAGAATACAAAGACAAAGTTGGACCCATCGAACCCACAGGGCACGGATTCGCGTTGCCCAACGAGACGGGCGAGATGCCGCTCAACATTGTGTTTGCCGCTCCGCAGAATCCGCAAACGCTCGCGCAGATGATCGCTTCCACCGAGCGTGGCGTGCTGGTCACGCGCCTGTGGTACATTCGCGAAGTCGATCCTTACGAAAAAATCGTCACCGGCATGACTCGCGACGGTACCTTCCTGGTAGAAAACGGCAAAGTGCAACGCGGCCTGCGCAACTTCCGTTTCAACCAGAGCCTGATCCATATGCTCTCCGGGGTCGAGGCCATGAGCTTGCCCGTTCGCTCTTGCGGCGAAGAGTCGTTCGACATGGTGGTGCAGGCCATGAAGGTCCGCGATTTCAATTTCACGGAAGTGACCAAGTTCTAGCGGACGCGGCATTCGGCAAGCGGTTGGCGTCTGGCATCCGCAACGGATTGATCTCTGCCCTCCATACTTCTTCGCAGGTTGTTAGTGTGGTCTGTAAATTCCCTCTAATGCGCTCATCAGCAAGCAGTTAGCACCCATCTGTTCCATGACTTCAGTAACTTTGCTCACTTGATTCCTGGGTGTACGCTGCCTCTGAGTTCCCTGAAAGTTGAGAAGAGAGGTTGAATCGAGTCGTGGCAGCCGAGGCAGGCAAGGAACTGACGATTCCACCGCAGGCGGAAGGCAAGCACTATGCCGCAATGCAGAGTGCTCCCCGTTTTCCGTTGCATCTACCCGTGGAGGTGAACTCGGCCAGTGGAGCTTGCTCGGCGGAGACGCAAAACATCTCCGCCAACGGCGTGCTCTTCGCGATGGATCGCGATGTCCCCGTGGGTTCGGTTGTGGACTTCACGATCCTGCTTCCGGGAGATGTCGTAGGTTTAAGTCGTGACGTGCAGATTGACTGTCATGGCCGTGTGGTTCGCAGCTTTGAAGACCAGGGCCGTCGTGGCGTTGGCGTAGTGATTGATGAATACCATTTCGAGCGGGCGTAGGTAGAAGGAAGCTGATGGCGACCACTTCAGTAAGCGTGGGAGAAAATAACGGCGTTTCCGAGAATGCTGGCCCCGGCCAGTTTATTCGCGTGATCCTGGCCGATACCCAGGCTATTTTCCGCGCCGGACTGCGCAAGATTTTCGCGCTCGAAGACGATATCCGCGTGGTCGGCCAGGCCGAGACTTTGCCTCAGACCCAATCTGCCGTGACCAAGTTTTCCGCGGACGTTCTGATTTTTGAGTCGGCACTGGCGCCGAATCCCGTTGAAGCGGTAGCGGAACTGCTGCGCCAGGCGCCGCAACTGAAGATCGTAGTCGTCACTCCCGCGTCGGACGAGCAGCTCACGCTGGAACTTTTCCGCCGGGGAGCGCATGGCATCCTGTCGCGCGAAGTGGAGCCGGAGGTTCTGGTCGATTGCCTACGCAAGGTCGCCGCCGGCGAACCCTGGCTCGAGAGCCAGGCCATTCACTGGGTCATGGAAGCCTACCGCGGCCACAACTTGAGGCCTTCCGGCGCGCGCCCGAAAGTCCAGCTGACGCCCAAGGAAACCTTGATCGTCTCCTGCGTCACCCAGGGCATGAAAAACAAAGAAATCGCAGTGCGCGTGGGGACGACCGAGCAGGTCGTAAAGAATTACCTGCGCAAGGTATATGACAAGCTGGGCGTCGCCGATCGCCTCGAACTGGCGCTCTATTGCCTGAGCCATCATGTCGTCGATGGAGTCAAGCCACCTCCAATTCCTTCAGCTGCTCCGCCGGTAGGCAATGCAGTCAATGCCGCCGCTGCCGGTGCTGCGTCGGGCGCACCCACTTCGAATGCGCCGGCTGCGCCTTCGAATTCAGACTCGCCCCATAACACCCCGCCGCAGAAGATCTCCTAAAGTCTTTGTATGTTCTGGATCTAGCCTCTTCTTTTCCCGCGCCTGCCTTTGCTCGTCCACTGTCGCGCTGCCGATTTGCGCTCGTGCGTCCCTGACCATAGAATGAAACGAAGCCAAGTTGGTGTGAATTCACCCACTGGGCGCGCTGCGACATCCTTCACGGAAAGTATCTTCCTGCGCAGGTTTTCGCCGGAGAGATGGCCGAGTGGCTGAAGGCGCACGCTTGGAAAGCGTGTTTACTCGAAAGGGTAACGTGGGTTCGAATCCCACTCTCTCCGCCATATTTTCAAGCAGTTACAGACTGCGAAATCACTCGGAAATCAGTTGGTCCGCGAAAGGGCCATCCTGGCCACTTTCGAGTTGGCCCGAGCCATCTCGTCAGTGACCACGTCCCCAATAAGGGTCACGTCGGTCAATAGATACCTGGCCGCAGGAACAGCCTTCTCAAAAAGTGTGAATTTCTTGTGCTCTTCCTCGGGCACAGCCGTGGGGCTCAGTCCTAGAAGCACCATTGAGTGAGCGGGCAACACGCCCATCGTGCGTCTTGACGGCCGGTGCCAAACGTGGTCAGGCAACCGCCGCAGGCTAGCGTCTGGTATGCCAGACAAACGATCGCAATAGTATGCCCACCATGAGAGCATGTCCAGTGGCAATCATGCCCTCTTGGTCCACTTGGGAAAGCGCATACAGAAGCTCCGCAAGAGGAAGGGATGGACACAGACAGATATGGCCGTCTATCTGGACATGAACCGGGGACACATCTCAGACATTGAACGGGGGAACCGCGAAGCTGGGCTTATCACTCTGCAAGTGATCGCGAAAGGGCTGGATACGACGATGTCGAGTCTGCTCAAGAGCCTATGACCCCCGGTTCTGGAGGCATTAGGTACTGAGCCCGAATGTAATCTCAACGGCGCCGACCAGAAGTCGGCTTATTGGGTGATCATTAATTTCCTCGAAGCCCGTTTATGGATCGCTTCCGGCTAGTGACCACACGTTCAGAATCGGGACCCGGTGCCACCGGCAGAATCCGTTCCTAGAATGTTCAGAATTCCAACCGCGCCTGAAAAGCGATCATGCGGGGAGTGCTGTCGCCGCCCAAGCCCACGCCGAGCAGGCCGGTCGGCGGAGAGGTCGTGGACGTGAGTGCTCCGAATCCAGTTTGGGTGGAGGGCTGGCCTGGAATACCGGCCTGCACCACGCTTGGAAGGCTGAAATTCGGATGGTTGAAGATATTGAAAAACTGAGACTCAAACCTCAGCTTCATATGCTCGGTCAAGGGGAACCATTTTGTCAGGTAGAAGTCACTCCAGAGAAAATCCGGACCGCGCAGTGAGTTGCGGCCGAGGTTTCCAAATTGGCAATTCTGTGGGCTGTCGCCGCCATAGCATTGCCCGGTGCTTGGATCGACGGTTGATACGAATGCGTCGGGATTGAGCCACTGAAGGGTTCCTGGTTGTGTAACGAGCGGAATCGGATGATGGTCATAGAGCGGAACGCCGGGAACGGCACTGGCGAATTCCGGCCCGCTGCCCTGCACAATTCCCTCTTGCCGCCTAGTACTTGGATTGGTGGCGGAATAAGGCGTGCTCAGGACCGAGAACGGAACTCCGCTGTGCCAAAATACGGTTCCGGAAATCTGCCAGCCATTCAGCGCGTAACCCAGAGAGTGATTCCGCACTTTCATGGGCAACTGATACACGTACTGCGCGTTAAGATTGTGCCGGATGTCGTAATCGCAGGGACCGTAGTCGCGGGCAATCTCTCCCGGCAGGGGCGAGAGAATTCCTCCCGCGGAGAATTGCAGGAACCCGCCGTTTGAGACTGTATCCATGCAACGGCTCCAGGTGTAATTGACTTGTCCTTGTAGACCGTGACCAAGCCGTTTGATGGCGGTGAGTTGGAGGCCGTTGTAGTGACTATTCGCGCCGGTGGAGAACTGCGTCACGGCGCCGAATCGTGGATCGGTGGGCTGCAGGTAGGGGAATGGTGCAAAACAGCCCTGACACACGGTTTGGTAGCCGTTGACTTGTGTTGAGTACGGCTGGTTCACAGCGCGTGTGCCCACGTATTGCGCCTGCAGGTTGGTCGTCGTTCCGAGTTGATGTTCCATTCCCAGGCTCCACTCCATGAAGTACGGTGCGTGGAGTTTGCCATCGGGGACTGCCGTCATGGCGACTGGTGGAAGACAAGTTGTGGGACTTGCCTGCGGAGATGCGCAGGAAAGCTGGCCCTGGGGAAATCCTGAAGTGAAAATCTGATTCGCGGCAATGGTTGCGCCGACGGCACTGTTGGATACTCCCGGCGCGACGGCTGTACCGCCCACGGTGCCAAGTAGTCCTCCCTGAAACGTTTTGTCGTATGGAGGATTAGCGCCGACGAGGTCAGACACACTGCCCGGCAAGATGTCGCTGAAAATCCCGAAGCCGGTGCGGAGTACGGTTTTCGGCTGGAACTGCCACGCAATCGCCGTTCTTGGTTGGAGAATGGCCAGCGGTGTGGACGAGAACAGATTGCCGAGATGAGTTCGAATAGCGGCGTTCAGTGGTTGATTGACATCATGCGAGATGGAACTGAAAGAGCCGCTAAGACGGGCGACTTGATCATGCGGATTCAGCGGATTGGAGTTGAAGGTGTCACGCAGTCCGAACGTCCAGGTCAGTTTGCGAGTCACTTTCCAGGTGTCTTGCGCGTAGAGATCGAGATTGAGAAAGTTGAAGGGCTCGTTGGGGTTCGAAGGGAACGTCTCCGAGGCAGTGTTCGCTACTCCAGAGATAAATTGCCGCAAGTTCGCGTAGGTCACGGTGGGAACCGTGCCTTCCCCAAAGTCATAGTCGTTCAAGCGGAAGATACGGGTATTGGTTCCAAATCGCAGTTCGTGAGCGC
>JBAUVZ010000365.1:0-4396 GCA_049583505.1 Candidatus Sulfotelmatobacter sp. | reverse complement strand
ACACAATCACGTAAGCGCTTTGGGGGAACCCACGAGGAACTCTGCTGAAGGCCGAGATTCCGAATGACAAAGCTGTGGCGACAACATGGGCACTGGTGGCGAGCGGATGGCGCTTTTGCGCATGGTTCTCCCTGGCAAGGTCGTTCCGTGTTTCTTAGGAACAGCACGAGGTATGCGCAACTCACAGTTGGGGCCTCAACCTTCGTATCGGTTTCGCTTTACAAGGGGTCAGTCTGGTGGTAACGTGTTGCTAAAGTTCGTCATTGTTGTGGGGTGGCCTTGAGGGGGTGTCTTCTCACAGCTTTTGTTGCGAAGCATGTCAGTGAGTTCGCCTCTACCACAAAACGAAAGCTTCCGCCTCGAAGTTCTTCGAAGCTTTCACATTCTCCAAACATCTCCCGAACAGGTGTTTGACGACGTTGTTCGTCTGGCCACGCTCATCTGCGATGTTCCCCTCGGTAAGATCGGCTTCGTCGAACAGCAACGCGTGTGGCTCAAAGCGAAAATCGGCCTCGAATTGGATGAGATTCCGCGAGAGCGGTCGTTTTCCGCCCATGCAATCTTGCGATCCGACATCCTCGTCGTGCCTGATCCAATCGCCGACGCGACGTTCAGGAACAATCTCCTAACCGCGGAGATCGGGATCAGATTTTTTGCGGGGGTACCGCTAATCACCTCTAGCCAACAAGCAATAGGGGCCATCAGCGTGATGGACCGAGTGCCTCACCTCCTGACTGCCGAGCAAATAGATTCCTTGCAGATTCTTGCTCGGCGGATTGTGGCAGAACTGGAAACAAGAGGTACCACAAACGCTCAATCACCGCACCGGAGGCTTCACCTCGAACCGCCCCGCCATCGTTCCATCACCATCTTGATAGTCGAGGACAACGATAACCTTCGAAACCTCCTGCAACGGACGCTTGAAGGGGTTGGGTTTACCGTTCTGTCTGCCCCCGATGGCGCTGAGGCAGTTGGTTTGTGCCAGCAATACGGTGACACAATAGATCTGGTGGTGAGTGATATTGTCATGCCCCGGCTCAACGGATTTGAGCTTTTAGAGCGAATTCGGGCGGATCGTCCCGAGACGAAGTTCTTGTTTATAACGGGCTTTGGTGACCAGTTTCCGGAATTGGGTGAACTTATCAAGGGCGATGCGAGTGTCCTGGAAAAACCCTTCCTTCCTTCGCAGCTTCTGCATAGCGTGGAAGACATCCTCAACCAGGGGAAGGCAGCCACAGGTACCGGAGGGCCATAGTGCTGCTGGAGTATATCGACCAGCTTGGAAAATGTAATGGTCGACTTGCTCGTCCGCTAGAGCCCACTTACCGTACCGTTGTTCGGGTTTGTCTGAATGCTTCCGCGCTTAACCCGTACCACCCGTGAAGTGATGTCCTGGCTTTAAGCACCGAAGCTTCAGTGGATCTCAACTTAGCTGAGACCGGATGTGTCCAATCGTCTGTCTCGTGACAGTGTTGACACTCTGCCACAGAGATTTCGAGGCCGTGTTTTCTATGATTTAGTTATTACTCGGAGATGGACCGGTACATGCAATGCCTGACAGCAACAAGCGTGAAGTGAAGAACTGCGATCCGCTGAGCGAACATGTGAAAGCAAGATCACACCGCGCCAAACGCGCGATTCAAAGGATAGCCCAAGGAATTAAACGAATGCCAATGCCGGATGTCGGAAAGGACTCGAAGCGGGGATTAGAGAAGCGTGGTGTCGCGTGGGCCAAGTTCTTCGTAGGACGTGGGTTAGCGCCGTTGTGATTCCATCTGTGGAACTTGAAGCAGGGTAGATTCAACTAGTATTTAAGCAAGAAAGGATGCGGCATGGAGAAGCCAAACGGAACTCCTGTTCTTCCGTTAGTCCCTTGGTCGCCCACGATCGACAAGCGGAGAGAGTCGGAACTGGAAGCTGAAAATCATTGTGCGGTCGCCCCGCGTCGAACAATAGCTGACGCCCGTCGCCAACCCCGATTCAAACTTGAGGTTGATGTCAGAATCAATTCCCGCACCTGTGGTGTTCTTAAGGGGCATAGCGTGGACATTAGCGAATCTGGGATCGCAGCGATGCTGACAATTGAAGCTCCCTTGGGCGAGGTCGTGGAGTTGAACTTTACCCTTCCGCGCGGGTGTGTGACCATTCATGCGATGGTTCGCCAAAGGAACGCTTTTCGCTACGGCTTCGAGTTCGTTGAGTCAAATGCTGTGAATGAAGTCGTTCGGCGCACATGCCGCGACCTTGCCGTCGACCAGCTCCTGACATTGTCTGATGTCTGATGACGCGAGTCCTGGGTTAGGGTGAAGCTATGCTGGGCCGGAAGCAAATGATTGGATTCCCGAACCTCAGAACAGACAACCCTTGCCGTTGGGCAGCACGAAAGCCTGCCGCAGCAGGGCGCTCCGTTGGCTCTAAACCCCTGGCGTTTTGCGGGCACTTCCGAGAAATCGAGGCTGGCAGAGAGAACTGTACCCGCAACAAGGGTATTTCCCATGGGACTCCCGAAGGCCGTCGCGACTGCCTCCATTTTTTCTGTCTCTCGTACTTTTGGAGCGTGGTCCCTGAGAGGTGAAATTAAATGGCTACTGCAGGTGACGGCCCCGTCTCCAATGTACAGTTGCTCATCAAAAGCGCCTCAGCAGCGGCGTGGTCTCCGGGTCGGGCAAAGAAGTACCCTTGCACGAGTTCGCACTTTAGCTGTTTGAGCAGACTGACCTGCTCCGCCGTTTCAGCGCCTTCGGCAACGACCTTCAGACCAAGGTTGTGAGCTAGCATAATGATGATGCGCACGATCTCGCCAGTTTCACTGTCCGTATCCATCTTAGAAATAAAGGCGCGATCGATCTTCAAGGTGTCCACCGGCAATCCTTGCAATCGGCTCAGCGAAGAGTACCCCGTTCCGAAATCGTCAATGCTTAGATGAACGCCCAATGTCTTCAGTTGCGAGAGAAGTAGGCTCGATCTTTCCGGGTCCGCCATCGCGATGGTTTCCGTGATCTCTATGTGGACGCTGCTAGGGTCAATTCCAACTTCGACCAGAATAGTGTTGATCTGATCCGCCAAGTCTGGCTGTGCAAATTCTTTGGGTGTGACATTCACGCTAATTGTCAACGGCGGATCGCAAGGAAATTGACAGTGCCATGCACGAAGCTGTAGGCAGGCCTCGCGCAACAACAGGCGGTTCATTGGGAGGATGATTCCAGTCTCTTCAGCGATCTGGATGAAATGGGCAGGTGACAGAAGTCCTTCAGGCCGTTGCCATCTGCTGAGTGCCTCGAATCCCACGATCTTTCCGCTCTGCAACGACACAATGGGCTGATAGTGCACTCGGAATTCGCCCAGCTCCAGCGCTCGGCGCAGGTCAGTTTCGAGGCGCAATCTTTTGACGGCCGAGGTGTGCATCGCGCTATCGAAGACCTGACAGCGTGCTTTACCGTCCCGTTTGGCTCGATACATCGCTATCTCGGCATCGCGCACCAAATCTTCCGACTGGGTGTACGAAGTTGCGCAAAAGGCGATCCCCATACTGGCAGTAGTTACCACCTCTTGCCCTTCCACATTAAAAGGAATGCTCAATCGCTCTTGAAGGCGCTCGGCTACTCGAATGGCATCGCCGCAATCTCTAATACCTTCCAACAGTATTGTAAATTCATCACCGCCAACTCTTGCCAGACTCGCTTCGCTCGCAACAGGGTTTGGCCCTTGCGTCACAACCGAGCGTGAAAGGGTATCGACACCCCGAATGGAAGCGGTCAAGCGGCAGGCAATTTGAATCAGAAGGGCGTCTCCTGCCGCGTGACCCAAGCTGTCGTTAAAGACTTTGAATTCATCGATATCAATAAACAACACAGCGAACTTATAGCTCACGTGCCTACGGGAAAGTGTAAGTACATGTCGCACGCGATCCAGAAACAGGGTGCGGTTCGGCAAGTTGGTCAGAATGTCATGCAAAGCATTGTGCGCGAGCATCTCTTCCGCTCGCTTGCGCTCCGTAATATCACGATTGACGATGACCAATCTCTCGACCTGGCCCTCCTCATTGTGAATTACAGTGGCGACTGATTCCAGAACGCGCCACGTCCCATTCCTGTGGCGCATGCGGTATTCAAGTCGCTCTCCTTGTCCAGTAAGTCTTGCTTTCTTCGCTGCTTCTAGAACCCGCTGCTGATCATCAGGATGGATTTGCTCCACTGACGAAGTCAACTTCAATTCCTGCGACGAATACCCGAGAACCTTCTGGTACGCAGGGCTGTTATAGAGCCGATTTCCAGCGCAATCGATCACTGCGATCATGTCGGCTGCATTCTCGGTAATGACTTCAAACAGTTGATTGCGCTCGCTCAGTTCGCGACGGATTCGCTGGAGTTGGAGTTGCTGGTAGACAGTGTAGATG
>JBAUVZ010000364.1:0-1525 GCA_049583505.1 Candidatus Sulfotelmatobacter sp. | reverse complement strand
CAGTAACGCAACCCGGTGGGCCCGGGACCATCCGGAAACACATGGCCCAGATGAGCATCGCAGTGGGCGCAACGCGCCTCGGTCCGAGCCATGCCGTAGCTGTTGTCAGTGTGTTCGCTGATGTTCTTGCGGTCGGCGGCGGCGTAGAAACTCGGCCACCCGGTTCCCGAATCAAACTTTGTCTCCGAACCAAAGAGCAGTGCGCCACAGCAGATGCAGTGGTACGTCCCGTCATCGTGCTTGTTCCAGTACTCGCCGGTGAAAGCGCGCTCGGTGCCGCAGGCACGGGCTACCTGATACTGCTCGGGAGTGAGTTGTTGCCGCCACTCGGCATCGGTCTTTTTGATCTTGTCGGTGTCACTGAGTTGCTCGGTCACTTTTTCGGACATATCGCGTATCTCCAAGAAATAGGATGTAGGACGAGCGGGAAAGTTGCAATTTCCGCCCGCATTCTACCTGGTGGATGCGAGTTTATTCTGCCCGATCAAGCCGCCTACGCCTGCACCTGATCGCTTGCGACGCCAGGATTACGAGCCACAGCATATAGGTAAAAAATGCGAACCGCGGAGGCCAGCCAATATTGACGCCAGGGCCGTAAGCTTGCGGGCCCATGGGCGCCACAAAAATACTTGTGTATACGGCAAAGGCTAAGAAGCCAAACAAAGGCAAGCCAGCAGTCCAAAGCAAAACTCTGCGCGTGCTTGCCCACGCCTGGTTCTTGCGGGCCAGGCTCAGGTTGATGAGCAGCGCCGCAAATGGAAGCAGCATCAATTGGCTAGTGCCGAATATTACGTGAAGCGTACCGGTTGTCGATAAAGGGCAATGAAAGGGCATGGGATCTGTCGTAAAGATGCCTACCCCAGCCGTGCCAACCGCGCAGATCAGGAGTATCCCGAGGCCAATACGGCCCATCGTCCCCTGCAGTTGCGATCTCAACATCACGAACAGGGCCGCGTAGCTCACTGCTGAGATAAGAAATGCGCCTGACATTATCCAGCCATAGGGGCCGATCGCCCATTCGCTGATCGTGTGCCAGGAAGGATCCAGGTCCGGCCTGAGAAAGATCAGCACGACCAGAAGGATCTGATACGTAGTGATCGCCCCCATCGCAAGCCGTGCCGCTGTGGTTGAAATCGTTGCCGACGTAGTTGCTACCGCTGTGCTTGCCATGGATGCTCTCCTCGGGTGTGAACTTGCCCAGTTGTCCGCAATGTGTGATCCGTGCGCATGATCAAACTAGATCATTCCCTCCAGGCGCACGTAGCTCGCTTCCATTCCGCGCTCCATGCCGGTCGCAAGCATGGCCGCTCGCGTCTGAGCATCGGGCAGCGTCATCCGCATCGTCATCAAAGTTCCCTTGCCGTCCGGATCGAATTTGGTTTCAACGTGGTTGTCCGGCGTAGGATCTGGCAGATACATGCGCTCGACATGCACGATCCGGTGATAAGGCTCAAGCTCCAGAAACTCGCCCGTAACGTGGAAACCACGGCCTTTGCCATTCGTCCACTCGTAACGGAACTTGCCC
>JBAUVZ010000363.1:0-1581 GCA_049583505.1 Candidatus Sulfotelmatobacter sp. | reverse complement strand
CAGCAAAGTCGGTGACCCCTGAAAGATCCCAGATGCTGGCACGCGCATCGGTCGCCCTCCAATTCTTGCCCAGGGCGTCGTGGTATTCCTCCGCAGATTCATTCGTGAGTTGACCCTCGAACCGGGCCAGCAGGATCCTGTTGACCGGGTCGAACTCGAATCGGTATGCCATGCGAGCAATAATTCTACCCGGTTCGCGCGGTGAGTTGTGCACGCAGGATGGCGATTAAACCCGTTGACCCTGTGACCGGTGGTTTTGAGTGTAATGGCCTTCCATGAGAAGGCCGGTCGGAGTCAAGTTGATTCTTGTCTGTTTTTGTTGGGCACGTTTTCTTCTCCCGCCGAGTCGCCACTGTCGCCATGCTTCCATCCGCACTCTCGAGGAGCGATTCGTTTCGCTCGGTGCATGTTGGGCGTTCTCGGTTCAGCCGGTGCTGCCATCTGTTTGGCGCCCTATGGTTCCACTCTTGAAGAGTCGAACCTGAGCCAGGCGATTAACGCAGTCACCGGAACTCGGCTTTGAGCTTTTGTCTTTTCTCCTCCTGGAACGGTTTTGTTTTTACGCGGCTGCGGCCACTGTCGTTGGGCTGCTATTGTGCAACGGTTCGTACACTCCTCCGCTCACCCACAGGTGATGCAGCAACACCGCCAGCTTTCTCGCAGTTGCCACGATGGCTCGCTTCTTGCTGTTCCTCCCTCCACGTTCAGCTAGTTTCAGGCCCCAGCGCCTGAGATCACAGTCAGCACCGAACGGACCCAGAATGTGCTGCGCTCCTTGCACCAACAACGTCCGCAGATACGGGTCGCCTTCTTTGCTGATGTGCATTTGCGGCTGGCTCTGACCAGAGTTTCTTCGTCCCGGCTGCAGCCCCAGATAGCAGCCCACATCCCGGCTCTTGCGGAAGCGATGCGGGTCTTCCAGCGTCAGCAAAAACGTCAGCGCGATTAACGTGCCCACGCCCTTCACCTGCTTCAGCAGCGCCACCTGCGGATAACTCTGCTGTGCCAGATTCTCGATGCCCTCGTTGTATTCCACGATGCGCTCGCTCAGCGACTCAATTGCGTTCAATAGGGGTTCCAGTGCGGCTTGCAGTTCTGAACTCAAGCCTTCGGCTTTCTCCGGATTCAGGTTGCGCACGTTGCAGCTGCGCAATCGTTCACCGTAACTCTTGGCCAGCCCGCGAGCCGTATTGACCAGCCCCGTGCGCGCCCGCACCAGCCCAGCGCGTGCTCGAATCAGTGTCAGATCGGCTTGCGCCCGCACGCTGCGGTGCTTCACCGGATACAGCAACCCCGGATCGATCCGGGCCAGCCGCGCCAGCGTCTGCGCATCCAGCCGATCGTCTTTCTTACGGCTCTCCCCGATCAGCCGCACCTTGCGCGCATTCGCCACGATCACTTCATGCCCCAACTCGCTGAGCAAGCGACTGATCCAGGGGGAATGCGTCCCGATTTCCAGTGCGATCCGACTGCGCGGCAGCGCGCCGAAGGCTTCCTGCAATGCTTTCCCACTCGTGCGCACTCGCTGTTCCCGTTGAATCTGGCCGGCTTCATCCACCACGCAGTACCCACTGTTGCGGT
>JBAUVZ010000362.1:0-10536 GCA_049583505.1 Candidatus Sulfotelmatobacter sp. | reverse complement strand
TGCCAAGGACCTTCCGAGCGCCTGCACAGGTCGGGACGAATGGTTGTTGAAATATCGCCATTTCACTCAAAATCCCCCTCCCAAATCGCGGAGGGGGCGAACAGACGCACCGCGAAATACTTTCCGGTTTCCTCTTTCGCCAACTTTGCCTCGGCCCGCGAAGTGGCCAACTGACGCCCGCGCTCCTGGGGAGAAAACCAGACTTCTGCGAGCAAACAGCGGTCGCCGTAGCAGTGAAAGATGATCTGACTTTTCTCGCCATCGGGGCGGCCTGAGGCGTCGTATACGGACGCCAGTGCGACGATTCGGCCGTCACCGTTCGTGATTTTGAGGAGGTTGGAGTTGATGATCATCGTGTAGTCCCCAGCGGGGAGAGTCTTCCCCGAGACGGTAAAACTGAATGGGACTTTTCCCTGGACGAAGGTTGCCTGGGCGTTAGCCGAAACCATGGCCAGTCCGACGACCAAGCAGAGGCTTGCAGCGATCAGAGTTTGCTTTTTCATGGGAGGTCTCCTGATTTGCCGCTTTCTGCGGCGAACGTGCCCACTTTCGCTCGCGAGCTTCAGGCAGAACAATGGATCGGCCATGGTTTGGATTAGGAACGAATGTGACCAGCTAATCCGCTGAAAAGACAAGGGAAGAAACAGAATGTGACCAAGTCGTCAAAGGCCCAAAAGTTGTCTCTGGGTGTAAACTTTCAGGATCATAGGAGTGAAGTGCGTGGCCCAGCCCGCGACAAATCCCAGAATCGTCCAATTCGGCCTCTTCGAGCTCGACCTGGATGCTCGCGAACTGCGCAAGTCCGGCGTAAGGATCAAGCTGCAGGAGCAGCCTTTTCAGATTCTTGCCATGCTTTTGGAGCGCCCTGGTGAAATCGTCACCCGGGAGGAATTGCAGAAGCGGCTATGGCCCCAGGACACGTTTGTCGATTTCGATCTCAGCCTGAACAGCGCGGTCAAGAAACTACGGCAGGCGCTGGGAGACGATTCCGAAAATCCTCGGTTTGTCGAAACGCTCTACCGCCGGGGCTATCGATTTATCGGCCCCGTAAATGCAACTGCGAACACTGATGCTGAACAGATGGAGTTGGCGCCGAGCCCGCCATCAGCGGCACCTCCTGAGCCCGTCCCAGTCCAGACGGCGCTTCCGCGTACGATTCCAAAAAGACGTTCCCTCGTCTATGGGGCGGTCGCGTTGCTTCTCATCTTGGCGGCGGTGGGTGCGTATCGCCTCATTCCTTCTCAGGCACCGCGAGTCCTGGGATTTACCCAGATCACGCACGATGGTCTCTTCAAGCTGGGGATCTTCAGCGACGGCGAGCGCCTCTACTTTCCGGAGTTGCAAGGTGATCGCTTCGTGGTGAGTCAGGTGTCGGTTGCTGGTGGTGAGACCAGCACACTGCCGACGCCTTTCGCGAACGTCATGATCAGCGGCATTACGCCCAACGGGTCGGCCCTGGTCGTAGTTCCGTTTCAAGGAACAAGCATTTTGCCGAACGGGTCGGCCCTGGTCGTAGTTCCATTTCAAGGAACAAGCAGAGGACTCGAAACGTGGTCTTTGCCATTGCCAAGCGGACCGCCTCGTCGGATGGGCGACCATCGCGCGGACTCCGTAGCTTGGGCGCCCGATGGAACCCAGGTGGTCTTCTCCGAGGGCTCGGAAATCTATGTCGCAAAGAGTGACTTCAGCGATCCCCGCAAGCTCGTCACTGCGGAGAATCCGGTCTATGCCCTTCACTTTTCTCCCGACGGGGGCAGGCTTCGCTTTTTCATTGTCGATCCATGGAATGGTTCCAGTGCGATCTGGGAGATCGCGCGCAACGGAAATGGCTTGAGGCCCCTGCTTCCCGGTTGGAACAGCAATCCCAGTGAGTGCTGCGGCACTTGGACTCCCGACGGAAGGTACTTCCTGTTCGAGAGCTCTCGCGATGGACGGAGCAGCGTGTGGGCGCTGGCGGAGAAATCCTCGTGGCCGGCGGGAACGTCTAAGCCTGTGCAATTGACCAACGGTCCGCTGGACTTCGCATCGCCGATGGTGAGCAAAGATGGCAAACGGATTTTTGCCATCGGCTCGCAGCCCCGGTGCGAGTTGGTGCGTTACAACGGCAAGTCCGGCTTTGCACCGTATCTTGATGGCGGATCGGTAAGCGACCTGGCGTTTTCTGCGGACGGAAAATGGGTCGCGTACGTATCGATCCCCGAAGGCCAGCTTTGGCGCAGCCGGGTTGACGGCAGCGAAAGGCTTCAACTCACGTCCGAGGGAATGTCTGCGGCCCTGCCACGCTGGTCTCCTGAGGGGAAAGAAATCACTTTCATGGGTACAAGCCTGAAGACAGACTGGCTGGCCTACTTGATTTCCAGCGATGGGACGGGCCTGCGGCAGCTGATGCCCGGCGTAGACACCGGAAATGATCCAGGATGGTCGCCTGATGGCAAGTCCATCGTATTGACACTCAACGAGGCGCGTGACCCTAGCATTAGCGTTCATGGCGAAGAAGCGGGGATTGCCATTTACGATCTGGAAACGCGAAGAGTCTCTCCCCTGCCAGGGGCCAGGCAGTTGTTCTCTCCTCGTTGGTCTCCAGATGGACGCTACATTGCCGCCCTTACGAACGACTCGCTGAAGCTGATGCTGTTCGACCGGGTCAGCCAGCAGTGGCAGGAGTTGGTGAGCCTCCCGATCGGATATCCCAGCTGGTCGCACGACGGTCAGTACTTATATTTCGACACGACCTTGACCGACGATGCCGCTTTCTTTCGCATCCGGCTTTCGGATCATAAGCTGGAACGGCTGTTCAGTCTGAAGGGAGTCCGACGGTACTGGGGCGAATTTGGCCCGTGGACGGGTTTGGCGCCCGATGATTCACCGTTAGTGGCCCGCGACACCAGCAGCCAGGAAATCTACGCGCTCGACTGGCAGGCCCCGTAAGAGGATCTTGAACAGTGGGCTTGATTGGCGATAAATCGCCATTACACTCATTGACCCCGATTCAGCCAGTTCTCAAAGAGTGTTATCCCCACGAGTTCGCCAGTATGACAATGAATGTTCGATAAATATTCGCCCTCCAGGCAAAAATCGCGGGATTTGCCCTGGGACAGCGACCCCGCCCCGCCCACGTACTTTCCCCACCCTGGAACCCAAACATCGCTCTGGGACCGCGGTAATGCAAGGGCGCACCATTCTGGGACGCCCCGCCCAAGTCAATTCTCATCTAAGTATTGCTGTTTGTGATAGTTACGAGCAGCCCACTCTTCCTGCCAAACCGATTTCGTAGGCTTAAAGGCTTCTGAATTGAGATGCTACCGACGGGCACATACTCTTTCTTCCACTGATCGCAGCATTTCGGACGGTTTCATGTCGAAGGCTTCTGCGAAGTCGAAAAGAGCTTTCAATGAGGGACTCTTTTCTCCTCTTTCCAGTTGGCCCACGTAGTTGCGGTGATATCCGGAGCGGTGAGCGAAGGAATCCTGGGAGTATCCGCGTTTCCCCCTAAGCTCTCGGAAAACAATCCCGAATGCAGTTTTGGGAGTGATCGGTTTGCCGTGGCGCTCGGGTTTTCGAGGCACGACAATGAATGTCGCCTTCTGACCACAATTGTGCTACCCACCTATAGTGTGTAATGTTCCCTCGAGAGGCTGGGGGGCATGACTATAAAACAAATCGTCCTAGTAGCGCTCATTACCATCTGTGCGGTGATATTGATTTTAGGAATTTCCGTTCACTGGCTCTTCCCAAACATACTGCAATACTGGGCTGTGGGAACCTTCAACGACGCTATGAAACAGGCGGATAAGATAATGCGGTCTGGAGCATCATCTGAAAAAGATGCGATGCCGAAGCAAGAGGAGAAAATCAGTCCCGCAGCAGCCGCAAAATGGCCACGACAATTCACGGTCTTAAAATTTGAAATGGACAACGATAAGTGTGACCTCACGGTGACGTCCGACGATAAAGCCTTTGGACATGAGTTTTACGGAGCTTCATGCGACACAGACAAGACTGAATCCTGCCCTCAGCACAATGGCGGTCAAATGTTGCGAGGCCGTGTTGAGGGTCGCTGGCTGTACATAATGAATAGCAGTCAAGGAGAGGAACGTTGGCATATTGAATATAGAACTTCCCATAAAAGCGAACAGTAGTTTGTAAGAAGAATGTGCAGCCGCAGGATTGCCGAGCGAGCCTTGAGTGATGCGGAGCCGCAGTATCGCAACCCGCGATTTTGTTGCCGCAGTACCGAACTGTTTTCAGAAGAATAGTACGAAAGCCAAAAATCGCGGGATTTGCCCTGGGACAGCGACTTTGCCCCGCCCACGTACTTTCCCCCACCTGAAACCCAAACATCGCTCTGGGACAGCGGGAATGCAAGGGCGCGCCATCTGGGACGCCCTGCCCAAGTCAATTGTTTGCTAAATATCGTGTTTTGTTTTACTTACGAGCAGTCCGCAGCGCAATTTCCCTCGGCGTCGAGAAGTGCCGGGTGGCCCCTCTCACTTAAATTTCAGTAAGCTCGGGGTCGAAGGTAGGGGAGATAACAGCCTGCCAGATATCAGCAGCAACTTTGCGATGCTCTTCCGTGGACGGATGGAAGTGGATTTCGGTTTGACCTTCCGGCCACTGACCAGCGCTGCGGACCAAAAAGACTACCTCGGCCTCCACAGTCTCCATATCTCGCTCGGGATTTTCGGTGAGCGGGTCCTCGTGACACCAGACATCTAGAACGGCTTCTTTGAATTTGTGACGCCATCCATATCCGTGATAGCCGCTTTCTCCCGTGGCGTTGAATCCCAGGCGGAAGCGGTTGCGCATCGATTGGCGCGTCACCCCAACGTAGATGGGCTTGGCTTCAATAGACACGATGTAGAGTTTGGGGAGTTTGGTAGTCGCGAGCCCGGAGAATCTTGGTGTGCCTCTACTGCAAGTCACGACGAATGTTTTCGTGTCGAAGGAGAGCTTGTACCGCTCTGGGCCAGCGATTTTCATATCAGATTTATTATCTAGCAGAACTCGGTCGGAACGGTGCAGTTTCCCTGCCTTTCGAAACCGTGTGCCGACGATTTGTTGCGGTTCGACGACGAGGAGCTTGATCTAGCCAGCTGACAGAGTTTTCTTCCCCCTCCATTACCCGATTAGCGCGACTTCGAGCCATGGGACTGTTCGCCGCGTGGTCTTCACCTACGTCAGATTTCAACCCCGAAGCAATCATCGTTCCCGCTATGACTAGATCTCGCTGTCCTGGCTGTAGCCAAGGCATGCGATGCTGGAGATATGCATCGAGCTCCCAGACATAGAATTTCTCGCTCTTTGTAGAGCGCATGAGCTTAGGCAACATCGACGCTCGCACTCTTTGGAACAAAGCAACATCCTCCAGTTCGCGCAGAAGGTGGTTAGTCTTCAGCAGGATTGACCTGGCCAGCATCGAGTTGTGTGGCGTACCCTCAATTCTCACCTTCGCTTCCACTACTGGCTTCACCTCCGATAAGAGCTTCTCTACAGCAGTTACCATTCTTCGCTGTGCGTTCCAGTTTTCAGCCAAGCCAGCCTTTGTTATCTCCGACGCGGCAGCACGCTCTTTCAGAAAGTGATGTGTGATCTTAAACAAAGTATTGATGGTCGTGCGATCCATCTCCACCGTTACATTCTGCTCACTCAGATAGGAGCGGAGCCTTTCTTCAAACGCTCTCTTCTTCAGAGAAGAAATTGCTCTTCTTACGTAATCGGGAACGCCGCTTCCGACACTCCGAATTAAAGGGCTGTGCAATTTCATTGGCAGACTCCTTCGCCGCCGATTACTCCATAACCGTTTCTGAGGAAATTTGCAAGAGTCAGAAAATCCGGTGATTCACAAGGGGGGAAATCTATTGAAGGATGGAACAGATTGACATTACAAGTCGCTTGCGAAATTGGCAGCAGACAGGAGTGTAACAAGAATGCTGAAAAAAGCAAAAGAGATTCCTGCGGGTGCAACGACATTGTGGAAAGTGGACGAAGCGGCTTCGTTCCTCAATATCAGCAGTGGCACGCTCTTTCACTGGGTCTCGCAGAATCGCGTGCCTTGCCTGAAGTTCGGAAAGCGATGCTTACGGTTTGATCCCCAGCAAATGAAGCAGTGGGCTGCAAGTTTTGGTCAGACTGAGAACGGCCACAAATAACCATACAGCTCAACACTCATCTTGCCTTGCACAGTGAAACATAAGGAAATGGAATGAAGAAGAGACACAAAAAACAATTGAAGAAGCGCAGAAAGCCCTCATCTCGTGTTTTTTCCTGGGCAGTGAACAAAGTGGCAATCGTTGACAAGATCGTGCTCAGTGTGGACGGACAACTCAAGCCAGATTTTGAAGCCGAGTTGCAGCATTTCGAAAGCCGGGGCATTCTCACCCCAGACTCACTTTACAGCCGTGCTGCTTCTGGAAGCTTTTGGCTCACCGGAAATCTGGTCGACGTTGTGTACGGTAGAACAAAGAATTTTAAGAACGTTCCCGCTTTCCAGATCACGATGCACTCCACGCGAATCCCCCTCACCGCCGCTCAGGTGCTATTGCTTGTTGAAAAACTGATTGTGGAATTGACACAAATACGTGTCTCCTCAGTCGAGTTAACTTCAGATTTCACCGGCGTGACGATTGGGTACGTGCTCAGGCACCTCGTTCACCGCGCCCAAAATGACGTAAGAGTGCTGTCAGATGGGGAGCGCACGACGATATATGTTGGATCGCCACGGTCAGCCTGGCAAGTCCGGATTTACCAGAAAACGCGCTCGGGGGTGCTGCGTCTCGAATTCATCTTACGGCGTTCATTCCTATCCAGGCACGGAATCAACAAACCAGAAGATGTGTTGCTCCTGCGAAAGCTGAACGTCTGGGACCTGCTGTCGGTGCGAAGATTTTCTGCCAGCAGTGCAGCACGCGTCACCAGAACTTGGGACAACGAAATTGGGAAGGAGCTTGTTCGCACTTGGGGCGAATACAGACGCCCGCTACGTTTGCTTCCAAGAATTTTGAAGAATCATGGAGTGCATCCGTACCAGGTGCTCCGGCCCACACGGTTGCAGGAAAAAATGCAAGAGATGCAAAGGCATTTCATTTGGTGAAGGAGGACGGAATGGTGTTATTTGTCGCAAATTTCGATAAGCAAACCGACGAAGACGATTTGCAAGCGTTGTTCAGCAACTACGGGACGGTATTCGATGTGAGCATGTTCCGCGATCGAGATACTGATGAGCCACTGGGGTATGCGTTTGTTGAAATCCCTGATGTCCGCAGCGCAGAGAGAGCCATTGAACACCTCAATGGGCGGTGGTGGAAGGGCAGAAAACTAAAAGTCAGTCAGCGACGCCCGCGTCCTCGCGATGACGATGACTGACCAACGAGGCGATTCAGCGTTTCGTCAAGGCAGGGGATTCGGTTAGCTGTTTGAACAATTTAAGAACGTTAAATGGGCTGGAACGCCCGCCCAGTGCGGCAGGGCGCCCATTCTTGTGGCCCACTTTGGCCCCTCGCCGAACTTTTTAATTGCGATCTTCGGAAGCGGGCGCCTAAAATCCCCCTCTTCAGAAGGGAGGTAGTCATGAAGGCAAAGCGTGCAGGTGTGTACTTGAGATGCTCAACCAAGTCGCAAGAAACGGAAATGCAGGAAGTAGAAAGCACGGAGTTTTGTTCACGTCGTGGATGGGAATACAAGATCTATCGCGACACAGGTCAAAGTGGTGCAAAGGAGAGTCGACCGGCACTTGATGCTCTTCTTTCAGATGTGCGCAAACGCAGGATCGATGTCGTCTGTGTTTGGGCTCTGGACCGTCTTGCTCGATCACTAAAGCAATTGCTGAGTATCGCGGAGGAATGCAGATCCCTTGGCGTGGACTTGGTCGCGCTAAAACAAAATGTCGATACGACCTTGCCTGCCGGCAGGCTGACGTTCCAAGTGTTGGGGGCAGTGGCCGAGTTTGAGCGTGAGATGCTGCGGACCCGCGTGAAATCCGGATTAGCAGAGGCACGTCGCAAGGGAAAACGGCTCGGACGACCTGCGCTCCGCCGCTTCGATGCGGCCGAAATCGAGGAAGTCCGCAAATTACGTCGTAGAGGGGCAAGCGTTCGGAGCCTGGCAATCCGCTTTGGCACGACTCAATACATCATCGCCAAACTTGGCCAGGGGCGTGAAAATGCACACTCTCTAAGAAACTAATCTTTCTTGGAGGCCCCAAATGACGAAGTCAGACCCTCATTTTTCGCGCCTTTGGGATGGCACCCAGGGACCAGGTTTTTTGGAGGGTGGAAAAATGCACACATTTCGACTGGTTTGTCTGATACGGGGTTTGGGAGTCTGACGAATGGGAGCCCTCTACAAGCGCGCCGGAAGCAAGCAGTGGATGATGGGAGTTGTCGTCGCGGGTCGCCAGCATTGCAAAAGCGCGCACACCTCAAACAAGCGGTTGGCAAGAAAGATGCTGTCACGGTGGGAGACTGAAGTGTTCGAAGGGCGTTATTACCTGCCCAGCTCAAATCCCCCGATCTTCGAGGACTACGCAAAGGAATTCCTGGGGAGTGTGCAGCATCCGAATACACGCCGTCGCTACGCCTCCTCTGTTGAGAAACTCAACGAGCATTTCGCCGCAATGCGCATCCCGGACATCACGGGAGACGGCATCGAAGAATACAAACGAGCGAGGCTGGCGGAAGGGGTAGAAGCAGCAACAGTTAACCACGACATACGGGTACTGAGGAGAATGATGCGTCTTGCAGAGCGCAAGCGATTGATCCGACGCAGCCCCCTCTTGGACGTGGAACCCTTGAAAGAGCGGTCTCAGCGAACACCGCACATCGTTACCTTTGAAGAGGAAGAGAGAATCTTGAGTGTGGCTGTTCCTTACATGCGAATGCTCGTAGTCCTGATTCTCGAGACAGGGATGCGATCCCACATCGAAGCGCTCTCTCTCTTGTGGGAAGCCATCGACTTTGCTAACGATGCTATTCGAGTTCGCAAATCGAAAACGCGCGCAGGGATCAGAAATATCCCGCTGTCGGCCAGGTGCAAGGCCGAGCTCTTGCGTTGGCGGAAGCTGTTCGGGCCAGAGTTCTCCCCGTTTGTATTCCCCAACATGCGCACTCCAACCCAGCCATTGAAAGACGTTCGCCAGACTTGGGAGAAGACACTCAGAGATGCAAAGCTCCCGAGATTCGTCCTTTATAATCTTCGGCACTCGCACGCAAGTCGCTTGATGAGTGGAGGCGTGTCTTCCCTGTTCATCGCCCAGATGCTAGGCCATTCCGGCTCAAGCATCGTCGGCACCTACGCCAAAGCTACCGAAGACTACAAGCGGGATGCGATCCGCAAACTTGAGCAAATGCGAACTGTCCATATCGCGAAGCGGGACTCTACACGAGCCTCAGTCAATTAGCTCCCTAGAATTAAGCAAGTAAGCCACACTACGTATTGACTTACCTTTACTGATCGAGTAGGATTTCCTTGACTGCGGAGGACCTCTGGTGCCAGGAGAAAGAGCGATCGTCACCTCTAAAGGACAATTGGTGATTCCAGCAAACCTGAGGCGAAGACTGGGCATTCGCAAGGGGACGGTGATTGTGTTCACAGAGGAGAGTGGCCGACTCATTCTCCAGCCGTTGACCGCTGCCTTTATCAAAAACTTACGAGGCTCCCTCTCGGCAGGGCAGATCCAAGGCGTGAAACCTGAGTCACAGAAGCTCGAGCCTTCGTCATGAAGCGTTTCCTTCTGGATGAGTCCGCAATGCTTGTGTTCCTCGAGGATCGGCCAGGAGCGCAGGTTGTAGAGGAGCTCCTCGAGCGTGCAATGGAAAAACGACAGCGACTGCTTATGACAGTCACCAGTTTGGGGGAGCTGTATCGTCTAATAGGTTTGCGGCATGGCGAAGCTGCGGCAAATGATCGAATCGCTCAGGTTGGTAAGCTCCCGCTGGAGATAGTGGACGTTGACATGAACATCGCGAAGCTAGCCGGCGCGTTGAGCTGCCGACTCAACCTTGACTTCCTACAGTGTCTACCAGCAGCAGCGGCCCAGACGCGAAAGGCAACCCTAGTTTCGTGTGACACGGAGGTAGAGTCGTCTCGAGAAATAGAAGTAGTGCATGCAGGACGCCCAAAAGAGTGCGCGAGATGAAAAAAAAGCGGCACACAGATGAGATCGCCCGCCCAGCCGGAAAACCACACGACGGTTTGTCGTTCTCCAATCACGAGATAGTAACGCTAGCAGTTTACCTTCTCGGTGGAAGATCGAGCCACGTTGACACGGAAGACATCGCCATCAAATCAAACGAGCTTGCTCCTGGAAGATTCAGCTGGCGAAAGTACCCGTCGCAAATCAATCTGGAACTCATTCGTGTTTATCTCTCGGATGCCAAGAAGAAGGACAAAGGCGAATACCTGATGGGCTCGGGGTCAGATGGATGGCTTCTGACTCAACGAGGCTTCGAGTTTGCACGAAGACAAAACAAGAAACTCAAAACTGCCAACCTTTCTCGACCAGCAATGGGCCCCAAAGAGAAAAGGTGGAGAAGAAGTGAG
>JBAUVZ010000361.1:0-1579 GCA_049583505.1 Candidatus Sulfotelmatobacter sp. | reverse complement strand
AGGCAATACAGTTTCTGGCGAAACCGTTCAAGAAATCGCCCCTGCTGTGGAACCCGTGGACACTGGCTATCTGCTTGAGGAAATTCCCAGGGCCATCGAACAGACGCTCGAAGGCGTGACCCGAGTGTCCACGCTGGTGAGTGCGATGAAAGAGTTTTCCCATCCAGGCACGAAAGAAAAGATGCCAATGGACTTGAACCACGCTATTGAAAGCACGCTTACGGTGGCACGGAATGAGTGGAAATACGTGGCTGACTTGGAAACCTAATTCGACTCTTCACTACCTCTGATCACTTGTCAACCGGGCGAATTCAACCAGGTGATTCTGAACCTAATCGTCAATGCCGCGCATGCAATTGCCGATGTTCAAGGAAAAGGACGTTCAGAGAAGGGGAAAATCAAGGTGCAAACCCGAAATTGCGAAGAATGGGCCGAAATCCGGATCCAGGACACGGGCTCGGGAATCCCGGAAAAGGTGCGAGCCCGAGTCTTCGATCTCTTCTTCACGACCAAAGAAATCGGCAAGGGAACCGGACAGGGCCTGGCCATCGCACGCTCGGTGGTGGTTGACAAACACGGTGGAAGTATTGATTTCGAAAGCGAAGAGGGAAAGGGCACAACTTTTGTCATCCGCCTGCCTCACGATGGCAAGGCTCTTGCCGCCAAGGCGGTGTCCGCGTGAAACGCATTTTGTTCGTGGACGACGAAAGCAATATTCTCGACGGCATCCGACGTATGCTGCACGCGGATCGAAAACGTTGGGACATGCAATTTGCCGTCGGCGGCGAAGCCGCCCTGAAGGCTTGCGAGGCAGCCAGCTTCGACGTGGTCATTTCTGATATGCGGATGCCAGGAATGGATGGCGCCACGCTACTGAGCCACATTCGCGACCGCTTTCCGGGCAGTGCGCGAATTATCCTGTCCGGATATTCCGAAGTCGCGCTGGCAACCGAGGCGCTTCCCATGGTACACCGCTTTCTGGCGAAGCCATGCAGTGCATCCGAACTTCAATCCACCATCGAACGTATGTGCACGCTGCAGGACTTACTGCGCGCCCCGGAGATGCGCGGAATCGTTGGAACGGTGGGTGAACTGCCTTCCCTCTCAAGTACGTACATTTCCCTCACACAGGCGATGAAGGATCCGAGCACTTCCATAAGCCAGGCGGCGGATATCGTTGAGCGAGACATCGCGATGTCCGCGAAAGTCTTGCAGCTCGTCAACAGCGGCTTCTTCGGGTTGGCGCAGAGAGCCACCAGCCTGCAGAGCGCGGTCGCATACTTGGGAATGGAAACCATCAAAAATCTGGCCTTAGTTTCCGAGACTTTCAGGGTCTTTGTACCTGACTCGCACATTCCGCAGTCAGTATGCGAGTCTATGCAGCGACATGCGCACCGCGTAGCTGCCATTGCCGGCGCGCTCCCCCTGGAACCAAAAACTCGCGACCTTACCGTCGTGGCCGCCCTTCTTCACGATATTGGGAGTCTCTTCTTGGCAAGCGCAATGCCCGGCAAGTTCTGTTCGGCTCACTCAATGGCTAGCGAGCGCAAATGCAAGCCTTTTGAAGCGGAGGAGGAAC
>JBAUVZ010000360.1:0-1707 GCA_049583505.1 Candidatus Sulfotelmatobacter sp. | reverse complement strand
GTCCATAGAGGGATAGTGAGCAACTGACCATACGCGCACGTTTCCCCGCTGATCTTGGAAGCCGATGCGCCAGTCGTCGTGGTAGCGGTTTCCGAAGTTGTGCAGCACAACTCGCGCCTTTGGCACTTCGTAGCGAAACACGCGACGGCTCGGCCCATACACATCGATTCCGGAATATGAGGCCATCAACCAATGCAAACTTTCTCTGTATATCTCTCCACGAGGACACACCTCTAACGCATCATCGTGCAAGCACACCAATTACAGCAACGTTACGCCGGTCACGATTCCGTCGGCCGGGGCTTGGGTGGGATCGCGGAGACGCTTGAAGTAATGCCATGAGACTTCGTCGCAATGAATACTGCCCGATCCACAAATCGATTTCCTGCTGCGGACGGGAACAAACGCCCTTTGCACGCAGATTGCAGCCTGGGATTCGACGCATTGACGACCCGCATCATCCGAGGGGATATCGGGAACTCCGGTCGCCAGCCGAGATGCGCAAACTGTTGAATCGGAAGATTGTCGAGCAGGACAGGAAATGCGCCATCTGCCACGAAGAGTTCACCGACTATAACGATGTGGTCCCCGACCACAGGAATCCGAAGGGAATGGGGGGACCCTGGCGAGACGACCACCCAGATAATATTCAAGCAACGCATTTCTGGTGCAACGAAGAGAAAGGATCAACCAGAATGGATGACTGACCAGCCTCGGGCATTTTACGGAGCGGAAAACAGGTGATCCTGGGGACCTAGGGCCGATTAGTCGGCCGGACGTTAGTTCGGTACCGCTAATCGTGCGTTAGAACTCGTCATGGTGGACCCCAAATCGGATGCTATAGTTCGGATCACGAAGTCAATCTCGCTGAGCCGCGGAACTGGGTCTACCCAAGTACTGCTTTCTAGATTGTGCTATCTTGTGTCCGCAGCCGAAACGCGCCATCCCGGCGAACGACACTGGAATCGACAGGACAGAGAAGCGTTTCCTGATTCTTTTTCTTATTCTTCTCTGCCTGGACGCAGTGTTAACCCGCCTCTATCCCAACGAGTTCGGCCCTCTTCTCAGCACTTCATTTGTAGTTCTTGCCGTCATTCCCCTTCTGATTATCACGCGTTGGGCAGCTGAAAAACTCTCCGGCGTCGGATCGTCGATCGCCGGTGTCTTTTATGTTCTGCTCTTGCTATTTCTCCTGGGAGCTATGATCAAGGAGCAAGTGCCATCTATCAAGCGTCACATCGGATTGTGGGAGGTCTTATCGGTGACCCTGGTTTGCTTAGCAATCTCCGTCGGCTTTATCGTGCTTAAACGGAGCCACGATCTGCATCCGCTTGGATCGAATTACTTGTCACCTCATTTATATGCGTGGTCGCCATAAAAAGTGTTGTTGCCGAAAGGAATCCGACGACGGCATCCGAGGTGGCCGGATCGATATTCCTGCTTGTTACTGCACTAGAACATCTCCAGCGCGCGATTCGAAATCGAATGCGCCAATAGGGGTTAAACCGTTTCCATACCAAACGCTGATCACCTTCCGCCAAGGCTGCTAAAATGCGGACCCATATGGCATACGAGGAAATTGTCGTAACCACTCCACTTAAGCGTAAGGTAAAGGTTCAGATGAGGGACCTCGGTGATGATGTTTGGGATACATCGCTCTTTTACGCGAACCAGGGCCGCCGAGTGGGGAAATTTAAAGGTAAAGGG
>JBAUVZ010000359.1:0-35097 GCA_049583505.1 Candidatus Sulfotelmatobacter sp. | reverse complement strand
ACCCCAGTCCTCGTCCCCGCACCAGCAAAGTCATCGCCGAGGAACTGCACGAACTCTTGCAAAGCGCCGCCGTCCCGCCGCCTTACATTCTCGTCGGCCACTCCATGGGAGGATTCGACGTGCGCCTTTATGCCAGCCTGTATCGCAGCGAAGTCGCCGGCATGGTTCTAGTGGATTCTTCCCACCCCGAGCAGCAGAAACGTTTTTCGCCAGCGTTAAACGATCTGGACGCGACCTGGCTGCGCGAACAGGAATTTTTCGAATTCACCACGCCTTTCGGAATCCCGCGTCTTCTGGGGTTCTGCGGGAACGATCCTGCCGTGCGTGCCGTCGAGTGCAACTTCCAGAGTGCGCGCGAAGGTGTAGCAGAACTGAAAGCAATTTCCGAAAGCGCCGCCCAGACCGCCGCCACAGGCTCGCTCGGCGATATACCCCTCGTGGTGCTCTCGCACGATCCCAACACGCCCCAGCCCGACCTCCCTGAAGACCTGGTCAAGCCCACCAATGACGCCTGGCAACAGATGCAGGAGGAGTTAGCGCATCTCTCGACCAAAGACAAGCAGGTGATAGCGAAGAACAGCGGACATTACATCCAGCTCGACCGCCCAGACCTGGTGGTCGAAGCTCTCCGCGGCGTTGTGGATCAGGCTCGTCAGCCGCATCCTGAGCCCGAACCCAAGCGTTAGGGAAACAATCACCAGCCAAACCTGCTAATGTGAGTTTTTTCCCAGCCGGCTCTACTTCTACGTCCGGGAGGATGAACATGTCGTCGCCCCACGCTTGCCGTTGTTGTACGGCGCAGCTCAGTTTCCTTTTGTTGCTGGCGCTCTACAGCACCTTGGCCTCGGCACAAGATCAGCAGCCAAGTAAACAGCCCGAACAGCAGCCAAGCCAGCAGACCGGCCAATCTCAGCCCGTTCCGCGTCCCCGCATAGGTCTCGCCCTCAGCGGCGGTGGCGCACTCGGCCTGGCTGAAATCGGCGTGCTCCAGTGGCTGGAGCAGAATCACATCCCGGTAGATCGCATCGCCGGCACCAGCATGGGGAGCATCATCGCCGCGATGTACGCCACGGGCATGCCGCCCGAGGAAATCCAGAAGTTTGCCGAAGACGTTGACTGGGACGATGCTCTGCTTCCCGAGCCCACCTACCGCCAACTGGGTTATCGCCGCAAGCAGGACCGCCGCGACTACCAAATCCCATCCGCACTTGGCCTGAAGCACGGCCTGAACGGGCCCAACGGGTTCAATCCCGGCCACGGCGTCGGCCTGCTGCTCGATCGCATCGCCTTCCCCGTGTCCGGCATCGCCAGCTTCGACGACCTGCCCATCCCTTTTCGCTGCGTGGCCACGGACATGCTAACCGGCGACCGCATCGTGCTTCATGATGGCTCTTTGGCCACGGCGGTGCGTGCCAGCATGGCCATCCCCGGCGTTTTCACCCCGGTGGAAATCAACGGGCGCGTGCTGGCCGATGGCGGCATGGTCGAGAACATTCCCGTCGAGGCGTTGCGCGAGATGGACGCCAACGCCATCACCATCATCGCCGTCGATCTCCGCGTCCCGCTCGGGGACCGCGAGCAACTGGAAACCCTGACCGGCGTGCTCTCCCGCGCCCTCGACGTTACGCTTCTGCAGAACGAGCGCCGCTCCCTGGCTCTGGCTAACGCCACTATCACAGTGGAGACAGGCAGCTTCTCCAGCTCCGACTACGATCGACTCCACGATCTTATCCGCCTCGGTTACCAGAGCGCAGTCAGTCAGTCGGCCAACTTGCTTCCCTACGCCATCAAAGATGACGCAGAATGGCAGCAATACCTCACCACCCGCTCCGCTCGCAGACGCCCTCAGCCAAAGGCAGTGCAATCTCTGGTAGTCGAGGGCGGAGACTCCGACCAGGACAAGAGATTTGAACATAGTCTCAAGTCATTCACCCGCGGGCCGCTGAATCTGCCAAAACTCGAATCTCAACTGACGCGGATTGCTGGCCAAGGCGAGTTCGACCGCCTGGGCTACGAAGGCTTTACCCAAGACGGTGTGCCCGCTCTGCGAGTGACTGCACATGAGAAGACCTACGGCCCACCCTTTGTGGATCTTGCGGTCAACGTTGACGGCTCTGGCGTAGCCGCCTTTGATTTTTCCGCTGGCACGCGCATCACTTTCATGGACGTTGAACATCACGGCGGCGAATGGCGCAACGATCTCCTGCTCGGCTCCAGTAACCTCGCTGCGAGTGAGTTCTACCAGCCACTGGGCAACACCCATTTCTTCGTCGCGCCCTACGCGTTTGCTTCTAAGTTCCCCCGCAACGAGTTCACTGGTGAAACCCGCGTCGCCGTTTTCGGCGACGAGCGCGCTGGCGGCGGTTTCGATTTCGGCTTCGACACCGGCCAGCGCAGCGAGCTCCGCCTCGGCTACGAGATATTCGACGGGAAACTAGCCCCCTTGATCGGCAGCGCCGGACTCTCCTCGGTAAGCGGCAGCACGGGAGAGCTCCGGGCACGCTACGTGTGGGATGGCCAGGATAGTCCCGCCGTTCCCAGCCATGGCATGCGCATCCTGGCCAGTTTCTCACGGGTGCTGCAGAGCCCGGGCCTCGCTCATTCCATCGATCAACTCGACGTCCAAACCTCCACCTTCATCCCGACGGGACCAAAGACCTCGCTCTTTCTTATTGCCTCGGGCGGATCCACCTTCCACGGCACGGCAGGTCCATTTCAGATCTTCACTCTGGGTGGAGCATTCCACCTCGGTGCCTACCTTCCCCAAGAATTCGTCGGCAATCATTACGCGTACTCTTCTCTAGGATTCCGGCGCGAGCTCTACCACTTGCCGCAACTCGTAGGTGGAAAGATCTACTGGGGTGGATGGTACGAGGCCGGCAGCGCGTTCAACGCTCCCAGTACGATCGTAGTCCGCGGCACGTTCAATCTCGGTGTCATCGCCGAAACCATCGTGGGGCCCATCGCTCTGGCCACCAGCGTGAGTCCTACCGGGGAGTCGCGCGTGAACTTTTCCATTGGTCGGCTCTTCTAGTAAGTCTCGGCTGTGTGGCAAAATAGTGTCTTGCCCTCTGCTCAGTGAGTTCTAACCCGTCGAGGAGCTAGTGAATGTGTAGGAATATCAAAACCCTCTTCAACTTCGATCCACCTGTTAATGACGAGGAGATTCGCGCGGCGTCGCTGCAGTTTGTGAGAAAGATCAGCGGCTTTAACAAACCGTCAAAGGCCAACGAAGCCTCGTTCCTGTCGGCAATCGATGAAGTGGCCGCAGTCTCGGCCCGGCTTCTCCAGTCGCTCGAAACCAACGCGCCGCCAAAGAATCGGGAGGAAGAGGCAGCAAAGGCGAAAGCCCGTGCCGCAGAGAGATTCGGGACCTGAGTGTGCCGACGCCCGTAAGTTGTTGAAGCTTCGTGCAAGTTGCTGATATTATCTTGGAGATATAGCTTGTAAACACACTGCTCGCCAGAATGCTCCGGGCGCGTCCTTTTCTCGGAAGAGCCTCAGGTATCACCCCGGTTCTCTAATTTCGTTTTGAGAGCCGTTTCCGCCATCGAAAATGGCATTCCGGGTAAAGGTTGGAACCACCAGTGCCAGCCCTCCAGTGCTCTTTCCCCTCAATATCTTCCAGTTACAATAGATTCAATGACTTAAGAGGAATCGCATTCGCGGGCGTGCAACGCTCCCGAGATTGCAACCATCTAAGTAATTGAAAAGGCATCGATCCCTATGAACGTTATGAAAAAGAACGCGATGAAAACCAAGATCAGTTCGAGCGCCGCACTCGCCCTAGTGTTATTGGCGACGACGCTGGCCCTCGCCGCACCCAAAGCCCCGAAGGGGGACGCTCCGCAGAATGTCCCGACATTTCCCGGCACGCTGGTGAACGCTCGTTTCGTCTACGTCACCAGCTACGACGGCGACCAGTTCAATCCCAACCTGCTACCCGAGGATCGGCAGGCCATCGGCACGGTGCAGGACGCGATGCAGAAGTGGGGGAAGTTCATCGTGGTGTATGAACCGCACCAGGCCGACATTGTGCTGATGGTCATGAGCCGTCCGTCAGAAGACGTCCTGGCGGTTTACGACGCCCACGGCTGGCCGGGCAATCAGTACCTGTGGCGCATGATGGGTCGCAGCGGCTTGCAGCCGAGCGAAGCTCCTTTGGTCACGAATCTGGAAAAGGCGTTCGAGCAGGCAACAACTAAGTAGATCCGAGGGCGTTGGCCACGGATTTTCGCTTGCGAACTAACTCTTTCTGCCGGCGATCATCAGACCGGCCCCAACCACAGCCAGAACGACGCTCACCACCGGCGAGACTCTCTCTTCTTCATGCGTCGTAATACCCACATGCGTCTCCCCGAAACTGACCCCGTGATGTTCGGAATACGGCACGGGAACGAAGAAAGAAGCTATCCCCAGCACCAGCACTACAAGTCCAACCACCATCAGAGCCTTCATGCGATGTGCCTCCAGAATGGGTTCAGCGAGAATTGCAGAAACTCTAGCCACGGATCGGCACGAATTTCCCTCCCTAGCTCGCGAAACCCTTCACAAACTCAACCAGGCTGCGCAGCGCGATTCCCGATGGGCCTTTGGCGATCCAGGGCTTCTGATCCTCCATCCAGGCCGTGCCGGCAATATCCAGGTGAATCCAGGGAGTGTCTTCGGCGAACTCCTTCAGGAACATGGCCGCGTTAATTGCCCCGCCCCAGCGTCCGCCCGAGTTGACGATGTCAGCGATGGTTGACTTGATGTTCTCTTTGTATTCCTCATCGAGCGGCAGCCGCCACATCTTTTCGCCCGCTTCGTCATTCGCTTTGTGGAAGCGTTCGTACATCGTGTCATCGTTGGCGAAGATTCCCGCGTTGGCGTAACCGAGCGCAACCACCACCGCCCCGGTAAGCGTGGCCGCATCCACCAGATTGGTGCAGCCGAGCTGGCGCGCGTAGACCAGACCGTCCGCCAGCACCAGGCGGCCTTCGGCGTCGGTGTTAATGATTTCAATCGACTTGCCCGACATGGCGATCTGCACGTCGCCGGGCTTCTGCGCCTTGCCTGAGGGCATGTTCTCGGTGGCGCACACAATGCCGATCACTTTCACTTTCGGCTTCAGCAGCGCGATGGCGCGCATGGTGCCGATCATGGTCGCGCCGCCGGCCATGTCGTACTTCATCTTCTCCATGCCATCGGCGGGTTTGATCGAAATGCCACCCGTGTCGAATGTAATTCCTTTGCCCACAAGTCCCAAGACTGGTTTTTCGGGAGCGCCCGCGGGCTCATACCTCATGACGATCAACGCCGGAGGTTCGTCTGAACCTTGCGCCACGCCCCAGAATGCGCCCATCTTCAACTCTTTGATCTTGTCGGCACCGTAGACCTCACACTTCAAACCAACTTCCTGGCACATCTTCTTGGCTCGGTCGCCGAGAATGGTTGGGGTCATGCGGTTGGAGGGTTCGTTCACTAGATCGCGCGTGAAATTCTGCGACTCGCCGATGATCTGCGCTTCGTTAGCCGCCTTTTCGAGCGCACCCTGGTTGCCGGTGGTGAGGATGGTAAGCGCATCAATCTTCTGGTCTTTGCGGTCGCTGCGATAGTAGTCGGGATCGAAGTTGCCGACCAGCGCGCCTTCGACAATCGCGCTCACCGCTTCTTCGGCTGGAATAGTCGGCGGAGCGATGAAGGCAAAGCTGCGAATCCCGCGCGACTTAAGGGTGCGCACGGCCGCTCCGGCGATACGGCGCAAATCGTAACTCGCAAACTTCTGCGCCGCTCCGCCGCCGATGAGCAACAGACGGTTCGCTTTCACTCCGGCAGGTTTGTGCAGCAAATTGATTTCAAATGGCTTCCCGGTCAATTCACCGCTGCCTAGAAGATCGGCGGCGGCAGATTGCACGGCCGCGTCGCCGGTAGCGAGCTTCAGCTGAGCCTTTGCGTCCTTCTTTTTGTCTTTCTGCACTTGATCAGCCTGGTCGAGAACGATGGCGACCAGAGATTCGGTTTCGAGTTGAGCGGGTGTAGAGAGAGAGATAGTCGTTTTCATAATGTCGTTTGGAATTGTTCGGTGACCTCTTCAGTATCGTCGGCAAACGGGGGCGAGCGCAAGCGCGAGAAGATATTTCAACCTGTTAAACTCTTTCCCATGTCGACGTTCGTCCTTGTTCACGGCGCTTGGCAATCCGCTGGTACGTGGGACCGGTTGACTCCTTTGCTGGAGAAGCACGGCCATAGTGTGGTAAGGCCGGTTCTCACCGGGCTTGGCACAGACCAAGGCCGTCTGTCTCCCGACATTACGCTGGGGCAGCATGTCGAGGACATTTCGCGCGAATTATCAGGGCTCGCGGGCGCCGTGACCCTTGCAGGTCACAGTTACGCGGGGATGATCATCAGTGGTGTGGCAGAGATAAAGCCAACTCAGGTCAAGCGATTGGTTTTTCTGGATGCCTTCATTCCGGAAGATGGGCAATGCGTTCTGGACTTGCTTCCGCCCGAGATTGGTGTCCATTTTCGCAACGTCGCGCGAGAGCATGGAGACGGCTGGCGGCTGCCGGGCGGGGAGGGCCAGCTTGATCTCTGGGGACTGAAGCCGGGTGATGCCCGTGATTTTGTGCGAGCGCGGCTGTGTGATTTCAGTCTCCGCTGTTTTGAAGAGCCGCTTTCTCTTCCCGCCAATCGCAAGGCCAGCATTCCGGCCACGTTTGTCACCTGCATTGCGGAAGGATATCCGGCGAGACCATTCTTTGCGCCGTTTGCCGCAAAAGCTCGCGCTTCGGGCTGGACGGTCGCCGAGGTGGAGACCGGCCACGACTGCCATGTCGAGCGACCCGGCGAGGTCGCAGATATTTTGCTATCGGCGGCGCTGTCGAAATGAAGCGGTTAAGAAAATGATGTGATCAGGTCGACAAAGCGCTAGGGAAACGAGTCTGGAAGTCCAGCAGCCCGACCCATTCCGGAGCAATCGTGATCCGGACCATGCTTGAAATCATAGAGCGCAGTTGATTGACCCAGGCCTTGCCCTGTTCCGGTCCGAAGTAGCGTTCGGCGGCAGTGGCGTACTCGGGCACGATGCCATCAACGGGTTCGAGACGTGCCGTGCCGCGAACTAGAAGAACTTTGTGGGGAAACGTGTTGTCGTCGATGGTGAAAGACACTTTTGGATTCTTAGCGAGCGCCTTCAGCTTCGGCGCCTTGGGCGGGCTTGCCATGATGAACTCCCGTCCGTTCCAGTGATACCAGATGGGGATCACCCTGGGCGTGCCATCGGTCCAGACATAGGCGAGGCGGGCGGGAATTTTCGAGTGCAACAATTCTTGCGAAGCGGGATGCTGCAGGAGTTCGAGGTCGCCCTGATGAACTGCCTTCATGATGCGCTCCTTTCGCCGAGTCATTCCCGGATAAATCTTTGAAAGCCCAGTCAAAACCCAGCCATCGCAGGGATTGTGCGCCTGCCCTCGGCACGGGGTCAATGGTGATGACGGCATTCGGTTGCCTGAGGTATGATTCCATCCCACTGCGCAAGTAGAGGTTGCTTTTCATGAAGATCCGCCGGGTGATTTTACTCCTGCCCGTGGTTTCGGTGATTGTGCTTTCCCTGCTGGTGAAGCACCACGCGGCGAAGTCGTGTGCGCCGCATCAAGCGGCGTCTGCTTCGGCGGCCGCGGGTTCCAAATAGCTCAGGCCTCACGCGGACTTCGGGTTGAGCTTCGCCTCGATCTTTTTCAGCAATCCCTCGCCGGCTTCTCCGGCATCGCGAGTGGAGAACTCGCTGCCAAGTTCGACTACCGCGAGGCTGGCGCAGGCGGATCGGAAGGCTTGCTGCGTGGCCGGGGACGCGGCGATGTCAGGGCCCACTAACAGGAGATCGAAATGCGTGATGCGCATCAAGATCAGAGCGTCGCGCAGGTGACTGCTGGTGTGGACGTCGTATCCGTCGCGGCGCAGCAGTTCTCGCAAGTAGGCGAGCACATCGGCGTTGCTGTCGAGGCACAGAACGCTTCTACCGCTAGGGGCAGGTGACTCGGCGCGGGTTCGGGGGCCGTAGAAGGAGGCGACCGCCTTCTCTTCTGATTCGTGCGTGTCGAATAGCTGCGTCAGGTGCGACAGCTCCAGAACTTTGCGGACATGTTCCGGCACGTTGCAGAGCTTTAAGTCGCCATGCACCTGGCGAGTGCTGGTGAGGGTGCGAACTATAGTACCGAGTCCGCTGCTGTCGATGAATCCGACCTCTCCGAGGTGCAGGACGATGGAGCGGCGATCGCGCAACAACCAGGCTACGTGCGCGCGCAGTGACTCGCTCTCACCACCGGCAACAATCCGCCCGTTGCAGTGGACGATGGTGACGCGTCCGACATCACGAGTGTCGAGCGAAAGGCGCAATCGCCTCCGATGCGGCTGAAGTCAGCCCGCGAAGTCGCCACATTATACGCGAGGACCTGGAGTTATCTGCCTAGAGTAAAACGATCGTGATTCCCCGGTTGCGGCGGCCGAGATCGGAGTCGCTCTTTAATTCGGGGTGCGATTGCAGAAGTTTCCAGGACGCGTCGTCTGATTTCGACCAATTCTCGCCAAAGATGCAGCCGCGAATCTGACTGTCCTGTGTCATCTCCAGCAAACGCTTTTGCACGGCTATGCGGATGTCACCGCCTGCACCGGTCGAGCCGTAGCCATGCACCAGCTTCAGCAGCTTTGTTTTCTCGTGACGTGCGAGGGCAAGTTCGCGGTCGAGGCGCTGCAAGGATTCACGGACGAGCGGCATGTCGGACTTGAGATTGACGGTTTTGATGGGCAACCCAGATCAAAAAAAATCTCAGATACATTGAGTTAAAATATCTGGAATCAATCAGTTACGGAGAGCCGATCTGGCTTGATCTGGCTAAAATATTGAAAACAGATAGCTTACTCGCAAAATTTTACAATCAAACAACTTAGCGCGAGCGGGCTGCTCCGAAGGCCCTTCGAATAAGGGAGTGACTTGTAAAATATTGCATTTGCTGAAGTTATCTCTATGCTATTCAATTGTCAAAGACCTAATGCGTATAGAAAATTGTTTCAGCAGAGAGGATCGAAGTCAAGAGAATTTTATTGCGAAGCTGGCAGCAGTTTTACGTCGGCTTTGATCCGGAGGCTTTCAGCTCGCAATCAGGCGCTGGAAAACTTCTTGATGCGAGTCGTGGTTTTTCAGCTCCTGAAGTCGGGGAAGAAGATCGGTGAGTGCGTAAACTGGCGCAGAACACCAAACACGTTTTCGAGAGTTGACACCACTAAAGGGCCATTGACGAAACTGCGCTCTCGTACTAGCGTCCCGGTTGCGCCGCTTTCTAAGGAAAATTAAGTCCCCCGCTCAGCAAAGGCGACTGGCCGCGCCTCTGCTCCTCCATGCGACGTGTTAGAGACCCCAGGGTGCGGCCCAATCAAACACCAGCAGAACCAGGTGTTCAGTAATTTCAAAGGAGCAACGTATGCGCCGACAAATGGTGTTTGCCCTGTTGTTGTCAATGTTGGGAGCGGGCTTTACGGCGTTACGATTTCGCTGCGATCCACCCTGAACCCGTGACTTGAGTCACTGACAATGAGTGATTGTCAGCGTAGCCTGACGCGGTAAAGACTTTTCAAAACCAAACCTCGCGTGAGCAAGGGACGGAAAGCCACGGGTCTTTAAGAAGTTCGACGGGACCCCTGAGTGGACTTAGAGACAGCCGAGTTGCCGCAGGTGGCTGCGTCAAGCTGCCGCTGGTAAGTCGGCTTTTGTCTTTGATTCACTAGTTCGTCGAATGCGGGAGGCTCCATCGTGAAATCGATAATCTTCGCCTTAACAGTGGGCAGGCAGTTTTCTCTGATGCCCATCGCGATATTGATCCTTGCGAGCTTTTGCTTGAGCCAGCCCGCGGTCCAACTGGGGCCCGCGGTCGGCCCGCCCACCACCAACGTCCTCGTCTCGGGCAGCGGCTTTTCCGCTGACGCCTCGATTGACATCTACTTCAATACCACCTTTGAGGCCTCGGCCCTTGCCGACGGCTCAGGTTCGTTTTCTAATGTTGCCATTCAGGTTCCCTCCTCAGCTGTGCCGGGAAACCATTGGGTGAGCGCGGTGCAGCTCTCGACCGACACCGGCGCGAAGGCCGTTTTCTTGGTGCAAACCAACTGGCTGCAATTCGGCTTCACGCCCGACAACACGCGGAATAATCCCTACGAGAATGTGCTGAATGCTTCGACGGTCGCCTCCATCCTTCCGCGTTGGAACGCCGGGGTTTTAACGGGGGGGGCTCCTCGCCCGCAATAGCGAATGGAGTCGTATATGTTGGCTCCATTTACTACTTCAACGGGGTGTATGCCCTGAATGCCAGCACGGGCGCGGAGCTGTGGAGCTTCACCACCGGCGGCAGCAACGGAGTGTCCTCCTCGCCCGCTGTGGCGAATGGCGTTGTATATTTTGGCTGCGATGACCACAACGTGTATGCCTTGAACGCCAGTACAGGTGCGAAACTCAGGAGCTTCACGACCGGCGACATAGTGTACGCCCCGCCCGTCGTGGTGAATGGCGTTGTATATATTGGATCCGATGACTACAGCATGTATGCCCTGAATGCCAGTACCGGCGCCAAGCTGTGGAGTTTTACAACCGGCGCGTACATCTGGTCCGCGCCCGCCGTGGCGAATGGCGTGGTGTATGTTGCCTCCACCTCCACCGACACCAACGTGTATGCCTTGAACGCCAGTACGGGTGCGAAATTGTGGAGCTTCACGACCGGCGGCGGATCCTCGTCCTCGCCTGCGGTGGCGAACGGGGTGGTGTACGTTGGCTCCTCCGACAACAACGTGTATGCCCTTAATGCCAGTACGGGTACGAAACTGTGGAGCTTCAACACCGGCGAAGGAGTGTACGGCTCGCCCGCCGTGTCGGATGGAGTCGTATATGTCGCATCAACAAATGCTAACCTCTACGCCTTCGGCCATGCCTGGGTTCTGAAGAACTCCTCCCAGATCACGGAAAACTCGTCGTCCAGTCGTCATTCCTGCGCGCCCATGAACGTGACTGCCGGCGATCTGCTGTTGAGCTACAACATCATCTACTACAACGGCTCGACGAGCGGCCCTCCTACCCTGACCAATTCCGACACCCAGGGCAACATCTGGACGGTCATTCAGACCGTAACCATCCCCAAGTTCCAGGCAACGATCCTGCAGATTCAATACGCACGCGCGAAAAGCAGCGGCAGCGACACGATTATGGTCTCGGTTCCGAGTAATGTAGAGAACCTTGGCAACGGCTGCGAGGAATGGAGCGGAGGAGCAACCAGCGGCCCTATTTTGGATGGGTCCGCCGGAGCCCAGAGTTCGACCAGGAGTAGTGTCGCCAGCGCGTCGGCAACAACTACCGGTTCCTATGATCTGGTGGTCGGGTTCTGCGCGTTCCCCTGGGACAGTGGTTATAACAATTTTGCGATGGGTGCGGCCCAGGCTACACCCAAGACCTGTTCAACACCTTCCTGCAAACGACTTCGGTTTTCCAGGCGGCGGGACCGGGCAACCAAACGGCGAGCTGTACGACATCAGGACCGGCGTCCAACTGGGCGGCAATTATGGCCGCGTTCCTCTCCGGTTCGGGTAGTTAGAATCCGGAGCCAGGTCACGTATGCGACGCGTTGAGTCATCCTGCGCTTGAACCGTGGGCCGAGTCCCTGCAAACTGCCGGGCTTTGCCCGGCTGGACAGCCCCTTCGACTTCGCTCAGGGTAGGCTTGGGGGCTCTCCCCACATGGTTCGTGGTGCTTACTTCTTTCGGCCTCGGATGGCTTCCCTGGCTTCTTTATCTGCTGTTCGGCGACGCTCGGTTTCGCGTTTATCCCAGAGCTGCTTGCCCTTGGCCAGGGCCAGTTCGACTTTTACTTTGCCGTTCTTGAAGTACATGCGGACGGGGATGAGGGTCAGTCCCTTTTGCTGCGTTTTCCCGATCAGCTTGCGGATTTCTTCTTTGTGCATGAGCAGCTTACGGGTGCGGAGGGGGGCGTGGTTGTGAATGTTTCCGTGTTCGTAGGGGCCGATGTGGGCGTTGAGGAGCCAGAGTTCGCCGTCCTTGACCAAGCCGTAGGAATCTTTGAGGTTGGCCAGGCCGCCGCGGACTGATTTGGCCTCGGTTCCGGTAAGAACAATGCCGCACTCAAATTTTTCCAGCAAGAAGTAGTTATGGGAAGCGATCCTATTAACGGCGGCATCCCGCTGGCCGGAGGCGGTAGGTTCGCGGCGCGGGGATTTCTCCGGGCTGGGCTTGGTTTGGTGTGAGGATTGGCGGGGCATGGATGGCTTCGGCCTCATCTTAGCAGCAAAAAGCTGGGCTTCGGGCTTCGGCTGTCGGGTTTCGGCTCAAGACTAGCCCCGCACTTGCGTGCGGGGCTAACGAATGCCGTCGCTTCCCGGCTGGAGCGAGTTCCAGCTGAAGCCTCGGCGCTGGAGGCCCGAAGCCCGAAGCCCGAAAGCTGAAGCCCGACAGGACTACGACCAAAGAGTATAACTCCCGTGCATGCAATCACATGGGGAGACGGGAAACCCGATGCTATAATCGCAGCAAAAGCGCTTTTTTCGGTTGACAGTCGAGTGTAGTGTCACATGACTCCTGGGTTCGCTGGCATAAGGGGTAAGCACCGCTTGTCCGGCGAAGACTTTGTAGACGAGGACTGACGAATGAGACGTCTGAAGCCTGCGGCAGTAGTGCTGCTGGTCGTGGTTGCCCTGCTGCCTGCCATCGCCGACAAGGCGAAGAGTGTGTATGAAAAGGGCCAGGACGCCGAGGCGCGGGAGAACTTTGAAGCCGCTTACAATTTCTACAAGCAGGCTTACGACCTGAAGCCCAAAGACTTGCGCTATAAGGCATCGTTCGAGCGGTTACGCTTCAAGGCGGCCGCTACCATCGTCCATCACGGTCAGGGACTTCGCGATGAGGGCAAGCTGCAGGAGGCGCTGGCCGAGTTCCAAAAGGCGGCGCAGATCGATCCGTCGCTTTTCATCGCGCAGCAGGAGTTGAAGCGCACGCTGCAGATGATTAACGACGCCAGCAATCCTCCGCCGCAGGCCGCCGGTCCGCCCAGCAGCCTGGAACGGAGGATCAAGGAAGCGGCGGGCCCCGTAGAACTTGCCCCCATCTCAAACGTCCCTATTACTGTCAAGCTCACCGAGGATTCCAAGGTCATCTATCAAACCGTCGGGCAGTTGGCCGGGATCAACGTTCTGTTTGATCCGGACTACACCTCGCGACGCATTAAGGTCGAACTGAATGGAGTGACGCTGGAAGAGGCGCTGGAGATCACGGCACTGGAATCAAAAACCTTCTGGCGTCCAGTGACCGGAAACACGATTTTCGTGGCGCAGGATAATCCCGCCAAGCGCAAGGAGCTGGAGCAGAGCGTCCTCAAGACGTTCTACCTACAAAATCTGTCTCAGCCCACCGAGTTGCAGGATGTGGTGAACGCAATTCGCGCCGTGCTGGATGTGCAGCGCGTGCAGCAGTTGCTCTCGCAGAATGCGCTGGTGGTGCGGGGCACCCCCGACCAGATCGCTCTGGCCGAAAAGCTGGTGGATGATCTGGATAAGGCGCGTCCGGAGGTGATCGTCGACATTGCGGTGCTGCAGGTGAGCAAGGATAAATCTCGCACCCTGGGATTAAGTCCGCCGACGAGTGCCACCGTTGCCCTGCAGAGCAATATCAACACAACGACTCCTACGACGACGCCAACAGGCACGACCAGCACCAGCTCCAGCACCGGCGGGCTGGAGCTGAATACGCTGGGCAACCTGAACGCCACGGATTTTCAAGTAACGATTCCTTCCGCCAACCTCTCGGCAGTGATGGGCGACACGGACACGAAGATGTTGCAGAATCCACAGGTTCGCGCCCTCGATAACCAGAAAGCCACGCTCAAGATCGGCGAACGCGTGCCGGTGGCCACCGGGTCGTTCCAGCCCGGAATCGGTGGTGTGGGCATTAACCCGCTGGTCAATACGCAGTTTCAATATCTGGATGTGGGCGTGAACATCGACGTCACGCCGCACGTGCACGCGGACCGGGAAGTGACCCTGAAGATCACCATGGAAATCTCCTCGGTGGTGGGCCAGTCGAGTATCGGCGGCATCAGCCAGCCCATCATCGGGCAGAAGAAAATCGAGCACGAAATCCGGCTGAAGGACGGTGAATCAAGCCTCATTGGCGGGATCTTTGACGATTCTCAGACCAGGTCGCTGAGCGGCATTCCGGGGTTGGCACAGATTCCAATCCTGAGATACCTTTTTGGCCAGGTGACGCAGGATAAATCGCAGGATGAAACGGTCTTCGCCATCACTCCGCACATCATTCGCGGAGCCACCGTCAGCGAATTGAACCAGCGGCAAATCGAAATTGGGACCGCGAACACGATTGAATTGCGGCACGTCAGCCGGGTGACGGGTCCGGTTGCTCCGGCGGGTCAGGCACCAGCAACTCCGGCGGCACAACCTCCCGCAAATCAGCCTTCGACGCCGAACCAGGCCGCGAATCCGGCGGGTACGAACTTCCTGTTTGATCCGGGGCAGATCACGGCGGTGAAGGGCAACACCTTTGTCGTGAACCTGCTGATTTCCGGAGCGCAGAATGTTTATTCCGTACCGGTGCAGATGAATTACGATCCGGCCAAGCTACAGTTGGTGAACGTTTCTAACGGCGGGTTCCTTTCGCAGGATGGGCAGGCCGTGGCCCTGGTGCACCGCGAAGACGAGACTACCGGAACTTTGCAGATTACGGCCACGCGGCCGCCGGGTGCGGGTGGAGTTTCCGGGCAAGGCGCGGTGGTCACGATGACATTTCAGGCGAAGGCCAGCGGCCAGACTCCCCTGACCATTACTCGGGGTGGGGCGCGCGACCCCGGTCAGCAGGCCATCACGGTGAATGGAGCGCAGGCGTCGGTGACTGTGCAATAGGATCGTCGCGCGGTCTCCTCAATCCGAGACTCTAAGATGAAGCTACACAGATTCCATCGCGGGCGGAGTGCAAGGCCCGAATGGGGCTTTACCCTCCTTGAGTTGATCATCGCCACAGCCATCCTGGTAGTTCTCTCAAGCCTGGCTGTGCCGCTGGCGCGCGTGACCATCAAGCGGGAGAAGGAGCGCACGCTGCGAAACGATCTATGGGAGATGCGCGACGCCATCGACCGCTATAAAGACGCGGCCGACCGGAATTTGTTCCGGACCAAGGTGGACAGCCAGAACTATCCCCCTGATCTGGAAACGCTGGTGAAAGGCGAAGATGTGCAAGGCAAGAAGGTTCGCTTCCTGCGCAAGATTCCCGTGGATCCCATGACTGGCACTACGGAATGGGGCCTGCGCTCGATGCAGGATGATCCGGATTCCGACTCCTGGGGCGGGCAGAGCGTGTTTGACGTCTACACCAAGTCGCAGGGCGAGGCTCTGGACGGCACGAAGTATAAGGACTGGTAGATGGCAAGAAGTCTGAAAACCGGGCGGAGCTTCGGGTTCACGTTGCTCGAAATGATGATCGTGATGGTCGTCATAGGAATCCTGCTGTCGATTGCGCTCCCCATTTATAACCAGGCGCTGGTGAGATCGCGGGAGGCCGTGCTGCGTAACGACTTGTTCGAACTGCGCAAGCTGATCTCCCAGTACACGCTGGACAAGCAAAAAGCGCCACAGTCGCTGGACGATCTGGTGTCGGGGGGCTACATCAAGGTCGTTCCCAAGGACCCCATGACGAATGAAGCAAACTGGGAAGTGGAGCAGGAAGACGTACTGCTATCGGTGGACCAGCAGGATCCCGGCATCAGCGGCGTGCATTCGGCGTCGAGCGCGATCTCGAGCGAGGGCACGGCATATTCGTCGTGGTGACCCCACTCCCGTGAATCTCCGCTCTAACCAACTTCCGACGTTGAACACTTCCGCACTCAACAAGTAACATCTACTCATGCCCGTCGAAACCGAACTCCAGGCCCCTACCTCGATTCGCGCGCCGCGCGGAAACCAGATCACCTGCAAAGGCTGGCAGCAGGAAGCTGCCATGCGCATGCTCATGAACAACCTCGACGACGAAGTCGCTGAGCGTCCCCAGGATCTTGTCGTCTACGGCGGAACGGGGCGGGCGGCACGGAGTTGGGAGGCCTACCACGCCATCGTTGCAACTCTGCGGAAGCTCGAGAATGACGAAACTTTGCTGGTGCAGTCGGGCAAGCCCGTCGGCGTTTTCAAGACGCACGATCATGCGCCGCGCGTGCTCATTGCGAATTCGAATTTAGTTGGTCATTGGTCGAACTGGGAGAAATTTAACGAACTGGAACGCGCCGGACTGATGATGTACGGCCAGATGACGGCGGGCTCGTGGATTTACATCGGTTCGCAGGGAATTGTGCAGGGGACGTTTGAAACGTTCTCGGCGGCTGGGGAAAAACATTTCGGAGGAGACCTTGCGGGCAAGCTGATCGTTTCGGGCGGCATGGGCGGCATGGGCGGAGCCCAGCCTCTGGCCGCGACCATGACAGGCGCGGCCTTTCTGGGGATTGACGTCGATCCCGAGCGCATCAAGAAGCGGCTGAAGACCGGCTATTGCGACTTCATGGTCACAACGCTGGATGAAGCCCTGCGCATTTTGAAGAACGCCGTGCGCAAGAAAGAGAATGTATCGGTCGGGCTGGTGGGGAATTGCGCGGACGTTATTCCAGAGTTGGCTGCGCGCGGCGTGGTGCCTGACATTCTTACTGATCAGACTTCGGCACATGACCCGCTGAACGGGTATGTGCCGAACGGCATGACACTGTCGGAGGCCTTCGCGTTACGGAAAAACGACCCCAGGGCGTACGAGGAAAAATCCCTCGACGCGATGGCAGCGCACGTAGAAGGCATGCTGCGGCTGCAGAAGATGGGATCGGTGACGTTTGACTACGGCAACAACATTCGCACGTTCGCGTTTCAGCGCGACGTGAAGAATGCTTACGATTTTCCTGGATTCGTGCCTGAGTATATTCGTCCGCTGTTTTGCGAGGGACGGGGACCGTTCCGCTGGGTGGCGCTGTCTGGCGAGGCGTCGGATATTCATGTGACCGACGATCTGGTTTTGGAATTGTTTCCCGAAAACCGCATCCTGCGGCGCTGGATTGATCTGGCCCGCAAGCGCATCAAGTTTCAGGGATTGCCGGCGCGTATCTGCTGGCTGGGATACGGCGAGCGCGCGCAGTTCGGTCTGGCGATGAATGATCTGGTGAAGAAAGGCAAGATCAAGGCGCCGATCGTGATTGGCCGCGACCACCTCGACTGCGGCTCGGTGGCGTCTCCGTTTCGGGAGACCGAGAGCATGAAGGATGGCTCGGATGCGGTCGCTGATTGGCCCCTGCTGAATGCGCTATTGAACACGGCCGCAGGCGCGTCGTGGGTGTCGATCCACAACGGCGGCGGCGTGGGCATCGGATACTCGCTGCACGCGGGCCAAGTCACTGTTGCTGATGGCACGGACGCCATGGCCAAGCGTATTGAGCGCGTGCTGACGACGGATCCGGGCACGGGTGTGATCCGGCACGTGGATGCGGGCTATGTCGAGGCTAAGGAGTTCGCGAAGAAGAGCGGCGTGAAGGTGCCGATGGGAAAGTAGTCGAAGGAAATAGCGCCGTCCCGCCTGTTAAACTATCTCCTGCTTGAAATCGAACAAGAAGTCCGAACGAAACGAGCAATCGCTGTTACTCGTCAACGCTCGCCAGTTGCTCACGCTCCAGACTTGCTCGGTCAAGCGCGGCCCGCGCCGTGGCCCCGAACTGAAAGAACTCGGCGTCATCGAAGATGGCGCGGTATTGTGTCTCGGTGGGAAGATCGTTTCCGTCGGCACGACGAAAGACGCCCTACGCGACCCCTGGCTGAAGAAGAATCGCAAGAAAGTTCTCGAAATCGATTGCGCAGGTAAAGTCGTTCTCCCCGGCTTCGTCGACTCGCACACCCATCCTGTTTTTGTCAGTCCGCGACTGGTGGATTTCGAGAAGCGCATCGAGGGAGCTTCTTATGAAGAGATCGCCGCAGCCGGTGGCGGCATCCGGTCGAGCCTCGAAAGCGTCCGGGCGGCAGGGAAGCGGGTTCTGGCGGAGAAAGTTCTGAGCGCGTTCCACAACATGGCCGCGCACGGCACGACCACGGTGGAGGCCAAGTCGGGCTATGGCCTGACGGTCGATTCGGAACTGAAGTCGCTGGAGGCGATCCGCGAGGCTGCCAATTCGTGGCCGGGAACCGTCGTTTCGACCCTGCTGGGGGCGCATGTCGTCCCAAGAGAGTTTCAGGGCCGCTCACAAAAATATGTCGAGGTCGTCTGTAAGGAGATGATTCCGCGCGCGGCGAAGCGGAAGCTCGCACAGTTCGTGGATGTGTTCTGCGATCAGGGGGCGTTTACGGCAGCCGAGACTGAGCAGATCTTTGCAGCCGCCGAACAGCGTGGTCTCAGCGTGAGGGCTCACATGTGCCAGCTTACGGAGACGGTCCTGCGGCCGTTTTTGCGCTTTAATCCCGCGTCTTTTGACCACATGGATCATGTGAACGAAGACGACATCGCGCAGTTAACCCGGCACGATACGATCGCCACGCTGGTGCCGGGCGCGAATTACTTCCTGGGGCTGAAGGAATATCCGCAAGCGCGCAAGTTGATTGACGTGGGCGTGCCGGTGGCGCTGGCGACGGATTACAACCCCGGAACGTCGCCGACCCTGAGCGTACCGATGGCGATGTCACTGGCCTGCACGCACATGAAGATGTCGCCGGCGGAGTCTATTGCGGCGGCCACTATTAACGGGGCGTGGGCGCTGCGAGTCGCGGACCGGAAGGGCACTATCGAGCCGGGGAAAGATGCTGATTTGGCCGTGTTTGCGGTCGAAGACTACCGCGAGATTCCCTATTGGTTCGGGGTCAACCGGTGCGCGATGACAGTGATAAACGGAGCGGTTGCATACCCGCAGTGAACATTCGCGGTTCTGTTACAAGTTGGATTCAAACGAATCTCTCGAGGGAACTAATGAAGCGAACTCTTGCGCTACTTGCATTTGCATTGACGACATTTTCCATGGTGGTAGCCCAACGGCTGCCTGAGATAGCCGTTCCGGAGAATTACAAACTGACCTTCACACCCGATCTCGAGAAAGCCACGTTCGAGGGTGATGAGACGATTTCTGTCCGGGTTCTAAAGCCGACCAAGGAAATCTCGCTGAACGCGGCTGAAATCGACTTCCATGATGTCTCCGTCACCAGCGCTGGAAGCACACAGAAGGCTACGGTCACGCCAGAGAAAGATAAGGAAATGGTCGTGCTGGCAGTCGAGAGACCGCTGTCCGCGGGGCCGGCCACCATACACATTACTTATACCGGCATTCTCAACGGCGAGATGCGCGGCCTTTACCTGGGCAAGGACGATCAGGGCCGGAAGTACGCCGCTTCCCAGTTTGAGGCTACCGATGCGCGCCGCGCGTTTCCATCGTTTGACGAGCCTGCATACAAGGCCACATTTGACATCACAGCCGTCGCCGACAAAGGGCAGGTGGCAATTTCAAACCAGAAAGTGGCTTCCGATACGCCCGGACCCGGCGACAAGCACACCGTGCGCTTCGCCACGACGGCCAAGATGTCGTCTTATCTGGCGGCGCTGGTGGTGGGCAACTTCGAATACCTCGAGGGCGAGGCCGACGGCATTCCAATTCGCATTTATGGCACTCCCGGGACAAAAGAGACGGGGGCGTTCGCGCTCGAAACGACCGAACACGTTCTCAGCTATCTCGACAAATATTTCAACATCAAGTATCCCTATGGAAAGCTTGATCTGGTCGGACTGCCGGATTTTTCCGCGGGCGCGATGGAGAACATCGGTTGCATTACGTTCCGCGAGGTCCTACTGCAAATCGACGAAAAGCACGCGTCTCCCAGCGTAAAGAAGAACATCGCCTCGATAATTTCCCATGAAGTGGCTCACATGTGGTTTGGCAATCTGGTCACCATGAAATGGTGGGACGACGTTTGGCTCAACGAAGGCTTTGCCACATGGATGGCAAACAAGCCGCTGGAGGCGTGGAAACCGGAATGGAATTTCGATCTGGATGATGTGAGCGGCACGAGTGGAACCCTTAACACCGATTCGCTGGCCAACACGCGCCCTATCCAACAGGCCGCCGAGACTCCCGCAGAGATCGTAGAACTGTTTGATGGAATCGCCTATGGCAAGGCGGGGTCGGTGCTGCGCATGCTCGAGGCATACCTGGGCGAACAGACTTTCCGCGCGGGCGTCAACGCATACCTCAAACAACATCAATATGCCAATGCGACCGCCGACGACTTCTGGGATGTCGAGGCGAAGACTTCAAAAAAGCCTGTCGACCAGATCATGCCCACTTTTGTGAAGCAGGCCGGCGTTCCGATCATCAATTTGAAGTCACAGTGTTCCAGCAACTCGACCACTGTGAGCCTCGATCAACGGCGCTATTACTTTGACCGCGAGCAGTTTCAGTCGCCGAATGATCAGCTCTGGCAAGTTCCGGTGTGCTTGAAGTCGTCCACTGGAGCACAGAAGTGCGAACTGCTCACCAAGAGGCGCGAGACCTTCACTCTGCCGGGCTGCTCGACCTGGGTTCTGGCTAACGCGGGCGCGACCGGTTACTACCGCGATGGTTACCAACCCGATGCTGTGCGCGCCCTTGCGAGCGATGCTGAGAGCAAGCTTTCTCCGGGAGAGCGGATTGTTTTGCAGGCGGACATCTGGTCGTCGGTCCGCGTAGGCAGCGAGCCGGTGGGCGACTATCTTGCTTTCGCGCAGGGCCTGGGAAACGAACGCAATCGCGCGGTTTTGGATGATGTTCTGGCGCGGCTCAACTACATTCGCCAATATCTGGTGACGGATGGCGATGGCGAAGCCTTCAGGGGCTGGATGCGGCAGTATCTGACGCCGATCCTTAAGAACGTGGGTTTGGAATCCAAGCCCGGCGAGAGCGACGAGCAGAGAACGTTGCGGGGTCATCTGTTCAGCGCGTTGGGCTATGACGCTCGCGATCCCGAAGTCCAGGCACAGGCGCGCAAGATCGTGGACAAGGTTCTGAACGATCCTGCATCGGTCGATCGGGAGATGGCGACTGCAGCACTTGCCGTGGTGGCGTTGAACGGCGACGAGGCCTTTTACGCCAGGCTGATGACCGCGCTGAGGAACGCCAAGTCGCCGGAAGAATATTACATGTACTTCTCCACCCTGCCGCAGTTTGGCAACCCGAAGCTGCTCGGGCGGACTCTGGACTTTTCCATTTCTCCGGACGTGCGTTCCCAGGACGCGCTGCAGTTAGTGACGGGCGTGATGTTCAATGCTTCCGACGGAGGAAAAATGGCATGGGACTTTGTCCTGACGCATTGGGATGCGGTGCAGAAGGCGGGCGGACCATTTGCCGGCGCCCAGGTCGTGGGTGCGACGAGTTCGTTCTGTGATGCGCACATGCGCGATCAAGTTGTGGACTTTTACGCTGCGCACAAGGTCGAAGGGGCGGAACGGACCTACCGGCAGTCGATCGAGCGCATCAACAACTGTGTTGACCTGAAGTCGCAACAAGAGCCGCAGCTCGCGTCCTGGCTGGGACAACACGTCTCTTCGGCTGGCGAGCAATAGACCGCGGGCGCAACGCACCAGCTCGGTGTAGCGACAGTGGGTCAGTCTGGACCGGCCCACTACCCACGCGCCGAGGCAGTCTCGGTTTGCAGCCATCGACCTGGCGTCGATCGGACAACTGGCACCGACCCGCACGGTCGTCGACGTTGAGCCAGTGGGCTGCCATTGCTATAATCAAGAACGTTCCGCACGCGTTCGGTGTGAGCTGTTTCATTCGGTTAGGAATCCCGCAACAATCGGCGTGAAGCGAACAGTCCTCGCGGCCCGCGGTGGGTGAGCGGGTTTGGAAATGTGGCCAGGTAGCTCAGGTGGTAGAGCGCAGCCCTGAAAAGGCTGGCGTCGGCGGTTCAACTCCGTCCCTGGCCACCACATTCTTAAGAACTTAGCGGAATCGCGTCTTGCCCTCCCAGTCCGCTCTCGGTCCGCATCTAGAAAATGGCGCGAGAAGGTTAACGCATACGTCCATGTCCTGGAAGAACTTATCTTGAACCGTCTTCCAATTCAGTCCGCTGTCAGTCCGTTTTTGTCTGGCGCATGACTGAGAATCGCATTTAGCATTTTGCCTGCTGCGACCATGCGGTCGCGGCTGACTGCATGGGTGTAGAACTGAAGCGTCAGCTTGACGTCGCTGTGGCGAAGCAGAGTTTGGACGGTCTTTGGATCGGTTCTGATCCGGATGAGAAATGACGCAAGGCTGTGGCGCAGATTATGAAAACCGAATCGTCGCGGGTCGTCATCCACGAGTCCGCCATGATTGTCCGGATGCGATGAAAGAATGCCTGCCTTGACGGCGGCTGGCCGCAGATGATCTTCGACAAGCATGTTGGCGACACGTGGCTGTTTGCCGTTTAGGCGGGTTGAGGGAAACACCCAGTCACCGGCTTCGGAATACGTCGTCTTCTGTTTCCAGAGGCGCATGAAGTCGGCGAGCAATGGATGGAGTGGCACCGGGCCCTTCGACGCTTTGCTCTTCGGCAAACCGACTTGGCCACACGTCCAAGTACGACGCACGTGGATCATTCCGTCAGCGAAATTGACGTCATGCCATTGCAAGCCCAAGCATTCGGATATACGGAGACCTGTGCCGGCGGCCAAAAGCGTCAGAGTGCGTTCCGGCTCTCGGAGGTTACACACGATTGCATACGCCTGTTCGGGGGTGAGAATCATCGCTTCGTATCCGCTGGTCGTCTTGCAGCGGACAAAGCGCATGGGGTTCGACTCCTGGGTTCGCGGAATTAGACCGTATCTTTGGCCATGCTTATACACTAAGGACATGACGCGACGAGTCTTGTCGAGTGTCGGATTGGCAAGATGTCCTTCCTTTTTCAAAGCCCTTAGCCACTGCTCCACTTCCACCGGTTCGATGCCAAGTGCGATTCTGTTCCCCCATCGTGGGAGCAGGCGGTTTCGGAGAACTCGCTCGTAGCCTTTTATGGTTGTGTGCGCCTTGGGGCGGATTGATTCCGAGGCTTCAGCCAACTCGTGTTCTGCGTAGTGCTGGGCCAAGTCCCCAAAGATCAATCCGCGTCGCACATCTACTCGGTTGATTGGGACATGGAGCCGTTCGACCTCGGCCCATGCGCTGCTTTCCTCGGGAAGGTGTTGGACCAAGCCTATGGGGACTTTATTTTCCACCCGTTTGCCATCAGATTGTCGAGTAGTACGGAAGAACAATACCCAGGTCTCGCCTTGAGCACGCTTTTCTTTTTTTAGCCACCCGCGTTGATGTCTCTGCGCCATCGTCGTCTCTCCTTGATAAAGCGAATACTTTACGGATTGTCGAACATTCTGAAACGTGAGACACGATAGGGATGAGAAGAATCCAACCACTGCGGATTAAGAGGGGGCAGCGCTAGATTTGTCTGATGAAATAGAGCTGATGGGTGAGATCTGTTTTTAGGCAGGTTTCGTTTGCATATCAGTGGTAGTTTCCGGTTTGCAGATCAACAGGCACATAGATGCGAGTCAATAGATAGCAGCGGACTGTTCTTGTCGGGAAGGGTGAGAGCCTCCGGCATTTTGTGCTAGCATCCGTGGCATCTCTGAAAGGGAAATCCGATGCAGATTCGCACACGGTTGCTCTCATCTCTGCTGGCGTGCGCTTCGAGCCTAATCATGGTTCGTGCTCAGTCCCAGCCAGCGCCGCCGAAACCTGGCCCCGAAGTGAAGAAGCTCGCAGTGATGGTCGGATGGTTCACGAATGAAGGCGAAGTGAAAGCTGGGGCATTCGGCCCGAATTCACCTGCATTGAAAGTTAGCGGCACCGACGAATGCAAGTGGATCGCAGACGGATTTGGCGTGCTCTGCATCGAAACCGTCGACGTTGGCGGCACGAAAGAGATCGAAACCGATGTCGCCTACTACGATCCAATTTCCAAGAAGTACGAATATCACGGAATCCGCAGTAGCGGGGAAACCAACAACCAGACGGGCACCGTGAGCGGCGATACATGGACTTGGGTTGGCGGGGGCAGCCTCGGTGAAAAAGTGTTTCACACGCGATACATCATGAAGATCGTTTCCCACGACTCGTATGAATATACCGAGGAGTGGGGCGAGGGTGATAAGCCCATAGAACTGGGGCTGACCGGAAGATGCACTCGTATAGCGGCCAGCAAGCCTGCGGCATCGAAACCTGCGCCATGAGGGAGGATCCAAATGAGTCGCCCACAAAAGTTGTTCTTATTTGTGTTGGTGTGCGCTTCGAGCGTAATCGTGGCTCGCGCACAACCTCAGACAACGCCTAGCCCAGAAGTGAAGAAGCTGGCAGTAATGGTCGGCAAGTTTACGATTGAAGATGAACTGAAAGCAGGGTTTATGGGGCCGAACTCGCCAGCGATGAAATTCAGTGGCACGGACGATTGCCGATGGACGGCAGACGGCTTCGCCGTGATCTGCGAGACAGTACTCTATAGACCCGGGAAGAAATACTCGGAGACTTCCTTCGTCTACTACGATCCGACTGCCAAGACATACCGATACCACGCAGTGGACAGTTCAGGAGGAACAGAAGACAAGACTGGTACGGTGAGCGGCGACGTATGGACTTGGCTTGGGGATAGCGTCTTTGGCGGGAAGGTCTATCACACCCGGTACACCATGAAGGTTGTGTCAGCGGACTCCTACGATTACACCGATGAGTCAGGCGAAAGCGAAGACTCCATGAAGGTGTTCGTGAGCGGGAAAGAAACTCGCGTCGCAGCCAGCGAGCCCGAAAAATCGCAAGCAACGCAGGCTGGCGCAACCCCGTTGTTGCTGGAAAAGAATGAAGGCGAAACACGTCTATGGCGGCCCGAACCGGGCGAGGCGGACATCCGCGGATTCATCCTCAAGGTCACTCCCAAAGCCAATGGCTCCGAGCATCTGGTGCTCGGCACAGAAGATATGCCTCCCGGCGCGGCCATACCAACCCATAAGCATCTTGAGCAGGATGAGATCGTGCTTATCGAGAAAGGTACAATCCATGCTCATGTTGGAGATCAGGAGCACGATCTGCATGCGGGAGGAATGGTATTCATTCCGCGGCGTACGTGGGTCAGCCTTAACAACACCGGCACCGAACCCGCCAGCATAACCTTCCTATTCTCGGCCCCGGGATTCGAGAATCATCTGCGCTGCGAATCGGTTCCGGCTGGCGAGAAGCCGACAACAATTTCTCAAGCAGAAGAAAACGTGTGTGATCACCTAGGGCATGTTGTCTACAAAGACCGAGGAGAAGAAGACCCCGACAAATGAAAAGGGGATGCAGATGAAGCACGGGTTCCGCCTGAGCCTAGAGCCCAAAGGCGTGAGCTGCGCCTACACTGGCTTACCAGATGCGCACGCGGTCAGCGGGGGCGAGATAGAGCTTGTCTCCAGGCTTCACATCGAATGCCGCGTACCAGGCGTCGAGGTTGCGCACCGTGTCTACCCGGTACTCGTCGGGGGGGTGCACGTCGGTCATCACATCCTGGCGAACGGCGGCCTCACGCTCCTTTATTGCCAAACTCTGTCCGACGGCAATGAAGAACTGCTGTTCGCCCGAGAGACCGTTCTGGACGGGAGCCGCCTTGCCCGCTAGGGAGGCGCGGTACGCATCGTAGGCGGCGGAGAGACCGGCGAGGTCGGCGATGTTTTCCTCAAGCGTCTGCTTACCGTTCAGGGCAAGATCGGGGAAGGGTTTGTAGGCATCGTACTGCGCGGCAAGTCTGGCGGTGGCCGCATTGAAATGCGCCAAGTCGGTGGGTTTCCACCAATTGCGCGCACGCCCTGTGGAATCGAACGCGCTGCCTTCGGTGTCAAAGGTATGGCTGATTTCGTGACCGATGATTTTACCAATGGCGCCGTAGTTCACCGCGGCTGGAGCCTGCGGGTCGAACAATGGAGGTTGCAGCCTTGCGGCGGGAAAGTTGAGCGCATTTTGCAGTGGCAATTCGACGGCATCAATCGTCTGCGGATAAAAACCAAACGCCCACTCTTTGCGATCGACGGAATGCCCGAGATGCGCGACAGAGCGGTAGTAATCAAACAGGCCCCCACGCCAAACATTGCCGAAAATGTCGTCCGGCTTGACTTCATAGGCTGAGTAGTCACGCCAGGTCTCCGAGTAACCGATGCCTACATACAAGGTGGTGAGCTTGGCTTGGGCTTCGGCCTTGGTCGCAGGATCCATCCAGGAGATGGCATCAATTCGGCGCCGGAAAGCGGCGATGATGTTCGCAACCATGGCTTCAATCTGGGCCTTGGTTTCGGGTGAGAAGTAGCGCTGGGCGTAGGTTTGCCCGACGGCGTCGCCGAGGGTGCCGCGGCCTTCAAGGAAAAAGGTTCCAGTCTCGTCCGACGCACTGCTGACCAGTGCGACGCCGCGCTGCCAGCGCGGACGCTGTTCCGTTGTGCCGGAGAGGGTCTTTCCGAAGAAGTCGAAGCGCTCGTCGGCGAGCGCTCTGGGCAAGACGTCGGCGTAGTCCTCAATCAGGTGGAAGGCCAGCCAGTCTTTCCACGTTTCCAGAGAAGTAGAGGTAACGAGAGCAGACTCTCCGGTGAAAGCGGTGGGTTGCCAGACGATGAAGCTGGCTTGCTGGCTGAGACCAGCACCGCGAAAGTACTCCGCCCAGTCGAGGCCGGGGGCGTTGGCGGCGAAGTCGGCTTGCTTCCACGTGTTGTTTGCCTTATCGATGTCTTGCTGATCCGCGAGGGGAATATGTTTTTCGGCGATGGCGTGCTCCAGCTTGACGATGTGCTGGGCGCGCAGCTCCGTGTCGGCGAATCCGGCCAGCTTGAGCATGGCTGAAACGTTGGCCTGATATTTGGCGCGGATGACGCGCATCCTGTCGGTGTCAGAAAGGTAGTATTCGCGGTCGGGCATTTCCAGGCCGCCTTGCAGCATGTACCCTGCATAGTGCTCAGGGTCGTTAAAGCCGGGGGCGACCCACAGTCCGAAAAGATTGGGTGTATGAAAGACGGAGTTGTTCAGCGGATCGACATCCGCCCTTAGGCTCTCGCCCAAAGCTCGGGCCAGTTCGCGTTTGTCTCTTATGGCGGTAATGGCGTCAAGGTGTGGGCGAAGCGGAGCGAGGCCTTTAGCTTCGATCGTGGTCGCGTCCATATAGGAGTGATAGAGGTCGGTAATTTTTCGCGTATTGGAACCGGCAGGGGCATTAGCCTTGGCCGCTTCCTCAATCAGGTCCGCGGTGCGCTGGCGGGCCAAGTCGTCCAGTGACTGCCAGACGCCCGTGTCGCTGCGGTCGGGGGGAATTTCGGTGCGCTTGATCCAGTCGCCGTTCGCGTAGCGATAGAAGTCGTCACCGGGTTTGACCGACCGATCCATGTTGGCGACGACAATGCCGTGGTTTTTTCGCGTGCTCGGTTGCTGCGAATAGGCGATAAGCGGGACTAGGGCGACGAGAGCATATACAGCGGCTCTCCGAGGCAACAATCCAAGTTGGACGCAGTGGGACTTCATGTCTTATCGCAGCTTCGTTTCGGCCCCACACACCGATTCGTGCCAGTGGTCTGGGTCGAACAACCCAAGCTGCAAACTTACGTCCCACCCGTCATTGAGCGCCCATTCTTCCGCGAGTTTCCCGTCTTCAATGCGAAACACAATGTCCTCCTGCATAGTCAGCGTTCGTCCTTTGTTCGGAATGGTTGGCGAGATGTGCGGCACCGCGTCGAGGTCTCTCGCTTGTTTTCCGCCAGCCCAAGAGCGCACCGCCACATAATCCCCCTCGGCAACAACGATTTCTGGATGCTCACTCCATCCGGAGAAGTCCGTATGCGTTACACTTGCGTCATCCGCCATTCCATCGGATCCTGTCGTTCGGTTGCCCAGCCAGTCATGCACGATAAACTTGTGCGCGTAAATTTGGTGCGCCAGCTTAGCCCTGTCTTCTTTGTTTTCTCCACTGAACAACTGATACACCAGCCGCACCAACTCCTTATTCTTCTCAAGTCGCCGATGCTCCCTCGCCAGCCCCAACCTGTATCCTCCGGCCATGCCGAGGGCCGCCGCCAATATGACGACAAGCATCCACATCAGTTTCATAAGCTCCTCCAAATAAACTACTGCGGCAGACCCACCTCCCGCACCAGTTCAGCAAACCGTGGGTCGGAACGTATGGGATCGAGTGTGAAGTCAGTCCTCAAGCCCATTAGACCTTCATCGTGCTCCTGAAACGCGGTGTTGAGCCACTGGAAAGCCTGCTCTTTCTCGCCCAACTCGGCATAGGCTTCAGCGATAATGTAGGTAACCGAGGAGCCTGTCTTGCGTTGATCCTTCAGCGTTTCGATGCTTTTGCTGAGAGCTCCCTTCCAGCCCCCCGAACGAAATCCTTGTTCCAGAGCCGCAGCGTAATCAGAATCGCTTCGCTCACCTGTAAGCCTGCCATAGGCCTTCCATTCTTCAATGACCTGCGGGTACATCTTCTTTCCCCAATACGCATTGGCCAAACATGAGTGCGCATCGGCGAATGTTGGGTTCTCATTTGCCACTTTCTGGCACACGGCAATGGCCTCGTCGAAGCGCCGTGCGTAGGTGTAAACGGTTCCAACATCAACGCTGATGGTAAGCGACAGTGGATCAAGCTGGTGGGCGCGATTGATTTCGGCCAGGGCGTCCTGTTCCCTGCCCCCAAGCAGATCCAGATTGTCCGCATATCGCTGGTGCGCGTGGGCATCGTTGGGGTCGAGTTCTAAAGCCTTCTTGAACTCAGCCTCTCCGCCGGCGAAATCCCAGTGCGCCATCTTCATACCGCCCAAGTTAACGTGGGGACGCGATAAGGTTGGGTCCAATTCAATTGCCTTGAGGGCAGCAGCTTTCGCCTTCGGGATGTCTTCGGCACTAGCGCCGTAGACAGGCAACATGGCATAGCAATCGGCCAGCCCTGCATACGCGCTTGCGTAGCCGGGATCTTTGGCGATGGCTTGGTTGAAATAAGAGACTGCCGTCTCAAGGTCCGCGCGAGTCCGTTTGGCCCAGTAAGAGCGCCCCTTCAAATACAGCACATAGGCGTCCGGATTTTGCGTGCCTTGTTTGCTGACCTGCTGCTTCTCGGAAGTGCTGAGTTGGTGGCCGTTCGGCTGCCACGAGGGGCCTCCATCTTCCCATTGGTTGTCTGTCACTTGTTCGACTTGCGTCCCATCGTAGCGCATGACAAAGATTTCGCCGTACGGCTGCGCGGCTGTGTCGCCATTGAGCGCTTCGTCTTTGAATCCCATCCGGCTACTTGTGAACACGATCCGTTCGCCGTCGGGAGACCATCCGAGGTGGGCGTCGTTGCCCTTGGTGTGAGTTAGCTGACTCACGTCCTTGCCGTCCGGACGAATTGTGAAGATTTCAAAATCATTGCCTATCTTGCGAACGAATGCGATCAGGTCGCCTCGCGGAGACCACACCGGGAAGTTGTCGTAGTCCGTGGTGAGCACGGTAATCGAGTGGTCCTCAAGTTTCATGATGCGCAGGCCTGTCCCATCCGGGCCAGTGGTTCGGTAGACGATGTGCTTACCGTCGGGCGCGAACGAGGGAAACGCATTACTATTCGGGCCCGATGTGATGACGTGAAATCCAGAGCCATCGGCGTTAACTATACCCACTTGAGCCGGTGCGACCGGCTTCTGCCCCTCCGAGTCAAGTACGGTGAACAAAGGGAAGCCGCCGATTCCAAAGATAATCTTCTGTCCATCAAGAGACCATTGCGGCCCCAGGATCAATTCCCGGCGTTCAAGAATCGTGCGCGTCGGTTTCCCCTCTTCGACGATTAGCAACTTAGCAGTTTTCGTCGCTTGGTCTGGCTTCATGACCGCGAAACGTTCGCCGGTTGGATCGTAGGCTGGCAACAGCGCGGTCGTCGACAGCTCGTAATTCGGATTCCGACTCCAAAGCTTTACTGGCTCGGCAGTGTACGTGTCGTTGTAACGGCTATACACGACATGCGTGCCGTCCGGAGACCAAGAAGGACTGTATAAGTCGCCGTTAGGACCCTGCTTGCCGCTAGCGTAGAAAACTCCGTGTGCGGATTTGTCGTTCCTCAAATAGCCGATCTCACCCGATGCCAGCAAAGACGGAGTCATCTTGACGCCGGGACCTGCCGCCAAGGACTTCGTCACACCGGTTTGGGCGTTGATCTGAACCAATTGCGTCTCGCCGTCTTGATCGCTCCCTCGATACGTCCATGTTTCTTCGGCAGTCATGCAGTAAGCAATCACGCTTTTGCTATCCCGCGTCCATTTCGGACCGCCGCAGAAATTGCCGTGCTCTGAAATGCGCGTAAGGCCGGTGCCATCTGGGCGGATGAGATAAATGTCGACCAAGTGGAGCCGTTCCCAGCGTCCTTTCGCGGCCGGGAGACTACTCCCTCGGTCCGACGAAAAGGCGATCCACTCGCCGTCGGGAGACCATGCGGGCCGAAAGTCGCCGCCGTCGCCGGACGTCAGAGGCCTAGCTTTGCGCGTGATCAAGTCCAGCACCCATAGATTCGCTCTTCCGCCGGCGCGTGTACTGACGAAGACCATTTGCTTGTCGTCGGGTGACAGAGACGCTTGGTCGTCAAAGGCGGGGTCGTCGGTCAGTCGTTCGAGGCCAGTTCCGTCAGGGTGAATACGATACAGATCGGCTGATCCGGCACGCTCCGAAGTAAACACAATCCAATCGCCGCTCAAAGACCACGCAGGATTGTAGTCAAGCGATCCCGACTGCGTGAGGGATCGCTCGCCAGAACCGTCAGCATTCGATATAAATAACCTCGCCTCCGAAGGAGCAATCCGCAAAAAAAGAATGTGATCGGTCGCCCTGCAAAGTGGCGAGATTGCCATCACTACGACGAGGAACAACCGGCGGAGGCGACGAAGCATCACTTCCTCCTAAACGCGATGAACCCGCTGCTTCTCTGAACTGCTGAGTTGGCCGTTCGGCTCAGCGGCGCAGACCGTGCTGGCCGAGATGCACAGCGTAACCAAAAGGCAGGTGAAGTAGCGCATGTATTGTCCTCCGTATGAACGGCGGGCCGGCGACCGCTCCGCTATTCCAGCGATTGACAACCTCGAAACAGGATCCGTCGGCGAACCTACCAGATGCGCACTCGCTCCGCCGGTGGGCGATACATACGGTCTCCCAGTTTGACGTCAAAGGCCTCGTACCAACCGTCCACGTTCGGCAACACTCCAAGCACGCGAAATTTGGCCGCGCTGTGCACATCACTCACGGCAGCTTCTCGCAGCTTTGCCGGGCGAACCTTGGCTCGGAATGTTTGTGCATAGGACATGAAGAATCTCTGATCGCCGGTCAATCCGTCGATCACGGGCGCCGGCATTCCATGCAGTGAGGCGTGGTACGCATCCAGCGCAATTAACAACCCACCCAAATCGGCGATGTTCTCGCCCATCGTGAGGCCCGGGTCGATGTGTACGCCGGGCACTACTTCGAAGCGTGCGTATTGAGCACCGAGTTTGTCCGCACGCTCCTTGAAAGCCTCAACATCTTCGGGAGTCCACCAATCACGCAAGGCGGCAGTGTCGTCATAGGCACGCCCATTATCGTCGAATCCGTGGGTGAGCTCATGCCCAATGACCCAGCCAATGGATCCATAGTTGACGGCATCGTCGGCGGCCGGATCGAAAAACGGAGGCTCTAAATCAGCGGCCGCAAATACGACGTCGTTAAGAAATCCGTTGTACGAGTCGTTCACCTGCGGCGGAATGTGCCATTCCGACCAATCCACCGGCCCTCCGCTGCGCTCGACAAGGCGCTTCCAGTCCGCAGCCGCAGCCCTCCGTACGTCGCCCGCCAGATCGTCGCGGCGTATTTCCACCGATGTATAGTCCCGAGAGTGTTCAGGGAAGCCAACCTTAACGCTGTATGCGTCAAGCTTCTTCAGCGCCTCCTGCTTGGTGGTGGCCGACATCCATGAAAGCTGCTCGATGCGACGTTTGAATGCCGCCTTCAGTTCGGTGACTAGTGACTCAACTTTGGTCTTCGTTTGCGCCGGAAAGTAGTGCTCGACGTACATCTGCCCAACCGCGAAATTGAGGGTGCCGAAGCAGCTCGATGCGTCCATGACGCAGTCGCCTCCGGAGACGGCTAAGATTCCCCGTTTCCAGCGGGGAAAAATCTTTGCTCGCCCTTCGATTGTCTTGCCGCGGAACTCAAAGCCCGCGGTTACAAAGGGACTTGATAGATATGGGGCCGCTCGGTCTACGACGTTGAAAGCACACCACGCCTTGAGGGTCTCGAGAGGCGTGTCGGCGAACACGGCGGCGATCTTAGGGAACGCGGACTTCTCGCCGACCACCAAGCGCTGCACATCCGCTACTTGGGCACCGGCGAGAAACTCCTGCCAGGGGAATCCTGGAGCGAAGGCGCTGAGTTCCGCGACTGACATCGGATTGAAGCTTTTGACCGCATTGCGCTGCTCTGCCGCGGACCAGCTGGCTTCCGCGATCCGTCCCTCGAACGCCACGACCGCCTTCGCTGACGCGGCCGGATCGGGCCATTTCACCAATGTCAGAAGCCTGCCAACATACGCCTGATACCCGCGCCGCTCTCCAGCGAACTCCTCGAGCAGGTAGTAACGGCGATCGGGCATGCCGAGTCCGGCCTGGTTCAGGTACAAGGCATAGTGTTGCGGATCTCCGAAGTCGATATACACGCTGGCAGTAAAAATAGAGCCGCCAAACTCGAAAAAGCTCTTGCCCATGATTCGTGCAAGTGCCGTTCGGTCCGTCGCCGACTGCACAGCCGTTATCTCCGGCTCGATGGGCGAGAAGCCGAGCGACTCGATGTGGTCAGCGTCCATAAAGGCGGCATACATCGCGCCGGCTTTCTGTGCGGGCGTAACTGCGGGCCCGTGCCGGTCATTGGCTGCCCCTTCGAGCAGCCCTCGAATCTGGGCGTCCCTGCGGTCCTGCGTCAAGTCGTCCACTTCGGCCTGATCTTTGTCCGCGGGAATCATCGTGCGAGCGATCCAGGCTCCATTCACATATTGGTAGAAGTCGTCCTGCGGTCGAGTGTGTTTGTCTATCGCAGACAGATCTAAGCCAAAGGGCTCAAAAAACGGTTTGCCTGCACTCTGACCCGACCCTTCCTGACTCCAGGCCGTGCTCACCGCCAAGCACGCGATAAGCAGGGCACCTGTCAGGCTTGAGGTGAAGTAACGCATGCTTTGTCCTCGGTTAATGAGCGCCAGACTCAACTCGGTCGGCCTGCATTTTACTCCAATGGTGATTTGCTGCCACCAACGTCTGTTGGGATAATTGGTACTCAGCGGTTCAGTGGGAGGGATCAAATGGAAGGAGCACAGTTAAAGTACGTGATCAAGTTTGTCGCCGACATGGATAAAGCCGTGAAGTTCTACCGTGATGTCCTCGGTCTAAGAGTGAAGTTCGAGTCGCCCGGCTGGAGCGAGTTTGTGACGGGCGAAACCACTCTCGCGCTGCACCCGGCTTCCGAAAAGAACCCAGCAGGAAAGGTCGAATTGGGTTTCACCGTCGCCGATGTCGAGACTTTTTACCGCGACATGAGCGCGAAAGGCGTGCTCTTCAGCATGCCGCCAAAGAAGAAGGATTTCGGAGGGGTGCTGGCGCAGTTTGTCGATTCCGAGGGGGCACATTGCAGCGTGGGTGCAGAGGCGGCGTAGGCATTCCCACGATCCCGCAGTCCCGGTCTCTGAGGGTGCCGCTTATAATTGACCTCCCTGCCTTTCTGTTAGATATTGGAGCGGGATGGATGCCGAACAGACCATTGCTGAAATCGAGCGACTGGAGCGCCTCTTCGCGGTGCCCGACACGAGACCGCTGAGCGCAAGAGACACTGCGGCTAGGCGAGATCAGGAGCTAACCTCCGCAAGAGCACGCACATCCCCTTCGTCTGATGGTTGAGAGAAACCAGCCTACTGACCTGACAGTGACGGAGGCGGCGGAAGCAGACCAAGCTGCCGCATCATTTCAACATCGTCCCGATTCGCAAAGTGCTCAGCGATCTTGCCATCGAGTAGCCGATACATGTGGATGTGCTGAATCTCGAAAGTGCACCCGAAGGAGCGTATTATTCACGCGAATTTCTAGTTTGTTGGGGGACCCGATGAAAGTGCGACAAGTTTGGGGCTCTGTGATTGCAGTGCTAATCGTGACCGCCGTTAATGCGGGTACCGCTTCAGACGACAACCAGAAAACCGTAGCTGCGCTGGATACTCAGTATCAAGCGGCCGTCAAAGCCAACGATGCAACCACGATGGATCGCATCCTAGCTGACGATTTCATCTTGGTTGATGGCGACGGCACGGTCAGCACCAAGGCTGATTTGCTCAACGAAGCCAAGAGCAGGCGCGTCCAGTACGAACATCAGGAGGACCTTGAGCAGACGGTACGTGTCTGGGGCGACACCGCCGTGGTCACCGGAAAGCTGTGGGGAAAGGGTAGCGAGGGTGGGAAACCCTTTGAGTGGACGCTGTGGTACAGCGACACCTACGTGCGAACTGCTAAGGGGTGGCGATACGTTTTTGGTCAAGCCTCGCTGCCCTTGCCCAAGACATCGCAGACCGCCGCGAGATGAAGACCATGGATGTTGAAGCCGCGCATCGCGATTGCCGCGATGTGAGCGAAAAGCACGAATTGTGAGGGAGTAAACCAATATGATCTCAGTGCAGCGAATCGTTACGGGATTGGTTTTCCTAGTCGTAAGCGCGGGTGCCGCACTTGGGCAGGCAAGCGGACAGGAAACAGATGCTATCTTGGCTGCCGACGCGGCGTGGCTGAAAGTTTATCAGGCGAAAGACCTTGCCAAATCTGTGGCGTTCTGCGACGAACAAGCCTCCATGTTAGCGCCCAACGCCCCCATCGCGGTTGGGAAGGATGCCATCGCGAAATTGATTGCAGAGGATTTTGCTCATGACAACATCGAATGGCACGCGAATAAGGTCGGCGTCTCCCGCTCCGGCGACCTCGGCTATACAAGCGGCGCAACCGGAATGACCTTCAAAGACGCCTCTGGGAAAACTG
>JBAUVZ010000358.1:0-10102 GCA_049583505.1 Candidatus Sulfotelmatobacter sp. | reverse complement strand
CGTTCACTGGTTCGCAAGTATCGCGGAAGCCAGGCAACTCATCGAGGGATGGCGGCGGGAATACAATGAGAGTCGTCCTCACAGGGCTCTCGGAGAGCAAACGCCGAGCGAGTACGCCAGTCAGTTCCAGAGTGACGATCTTTAAACAGGCCGCGGCCGGACGGATTCCTTCGTTCCGAGTAGGCACTTGCGTTCGGTTTGATCCCAGAGCTGTGGCGAATTGGCTGCGAAGCATGTAGCACTGATTTCTTGGTGAGAGGCGAGTTCACGCCAACAACCGCATAGCTTCTGGATTGTTGATTAATCGCAAAGCCGGATCAGGTGAGAAACAGTTCGCCGTTACTCTGATCTAGTACTGGGAGCAGGTTCGTGCGTAGTTCCGTGCGCCACGCTCACCGACCTGTGGCAACTTTGGTCTTCTGTTTCCGCCGCTCGCGCTCGGCCTCCATCTCCGGGATGCTTTGCGCCACCAGTGGCGAGTAAAGCGCCTTGACCCAATTCGAATTCTCCCACTCCGGCTTTCCGCCCAGCGCGATGTCGAAGTCACGTATCGCCTCGTCGTGTCCCTGCGCCTGCCAGTTTGCCACCGCTCGTACCATCGCCCTTTTGGACTGGATCCTCTGTTCGTAGGCAGCGCCGTTCAGCGCTCGGAGGGCATCGCTGTACCGCCGAACTTCTATCTGTGCCCAGGCCAATCCGAGCCAGAGATTCAGATCGCCGGGGCGTTGCTGCACCGCTGCCGACAACAAGTCGACGGACTTCTGGTAATTCCCATTCAAGTAGTGCCACCAGCCCAACTCACCCATCCATATTGGTGCTTGCACGTCGCCACTCTGCTGCAGTTCGATCTCCAGCCTGTGTACGGAATCGGGATCCCCGGCCAGTAGCGCCAGGCCAGCCGCCGCTACATCTACTTCCCGTGGTTTCTCCCCCTTGACATCCTCTGCCCACCGTCGAAACTCTGCAAAGGCGCTCCTCCGGTCCGCTGCCGCCAGAGCCTGAGCATACGAGGCGATAATCTCCGGAAGCGAGGAGTTCGTCTCAAGAATCTTGCGGTAGGCCGCCGCCGCTCCGGAAAAGTCAGCCTGTGCAAACTGCGCCAGTGCCAAGACTTGGAAAGCTTTCGGCTGATCGGGCCGCAGCCGCAGAGACTGATTCGCTAATTGCTCTGCCTGCGCATACTTCCCCGCTTCCAACGCATTCCGCGCTCTCGCAGTCCAGAAAATGTACGCGACTCTCAAGTCTCGCTCTGGACGCGGCGACCAGCCTTCACTGGCGATCATTTTCTGTACTTGGGCTATACGCTCCGAGGACAGCGGATGCGAGCGGAAATAGCCTTCCAGCGTCTCCAAAGCCACCTGTGACAGTTCCTCTTGTGGCGTCTTCGCCTTCGCTTGATACTCCTTGTGTAACCGCTCGAAGGTTTCGAACATGCGGATTGCTCCGCTGGCAGAGTATCCCGCTTGCACGGCCAAGCGCGTACCCTCGCGGTCTGCCTCAAGCTCCTGATCCTTGCTGTATCCCGCCTCGAAAATTTCGATAGGCAACCCCACCAATCCGCCCAGTGGAATCTTGCGTAGTGCTTGCTCCTGTTGCACCCGGTCGGCGCAATGGTAGTGGTCGATATGTTCGATCTCATGCCCAATGACCGCTGCCAGTTCATCTTCGCTGTCCATGAGTGACACCAAGCCGCCACCCACGTAAACGTGCCCACCCGGCAAAGCGAAGGCATTCACGAAGTTGGGATTCGGGATGTAATGGAACTTGTACGGCAGTATGCGATGAGCGCGCGTGGCCAACTCCGATCCTACGCGGGTGATGTAGTGCTGTACAATGGCCGCTTCCGGCGTGTTTTCTCGTTCCTTTTGTGCAGCGTAAGACCGTGCTAGTTCGTCTCCGATGTGGATCTCTTCTGCGTCCGGCATGCGCGCAAAACTTACTGGCATGCGCGTAAGTTCCTGCTCGGTGTCAGCCACCAGATACAACAGCGCCGCCGGACTAGCGGGCACGTCGACCTTCCGCAGTTCGCTTACCACCACGGACGCAACGCTCAAAAGCAAGATCCCCGCGAATATGATCCAGCGCTTCATAAGTATTGCCGCAACGCCTCGCGATTCCGTGTGTACAGGAACGACACCAGCAACAGAGCCGCACCCAGAACAATGAAGGTCAGGTAACGGTCCCGTGGGTCCAATCGCCACACGTCCACCAGCAGAATCTTTCCCACGCACAGGAGCAACAGTCCCAATCCCGCGAGCCGGAAGCTGCGCTCGCCGAGCCACAGTGCGAGCACGAAAACCGCCAAGCCCTCCAAACCCCACGATAGCGTGACCATGCCGTGCCTCATCTCTTTCGCAAGCAGCGCGGTCAGCAGCCCAACCGCGATGAAGAACAAAAGTTGCTCCGGGCGGCGGACTATGCCTTGTAACAACCGAATAAGGCCGGTCTCTACACTTTCCTCGTTTTTCTTGCGCAGTTGAAATGCGAAAATCAACGCAGCCAACAGGAGCGCGACTGATGTACCCACTGTGATCCAGCGGCTCTCCCAGCCTGGCGCTGGAAAGTAACTGCGTTCGTAAAAATTGTGCAGCACCGTGCGGAACAGTACTCCCACTGCAACCATCAATCCCTGGTACAGGAACACTCGGCGCTCGCTGCTCCAGGCTATAGCCAACAGTCCAAAGGCAAGCGCCGCCCACGCGCTTGCCACCCAGTCCGCTTCCAACTCAAAACGCATGAGCGCGGCGAAGGTGATCGTGCCCAGCCAGCAGCAGATGTCCGCTGCTCTGAATCTGCGCTCCGACTCGACCAGACCCTTGCTGCTTTCGTGCATCCTCCAATATGTGTAGAAGAAGCCCAGTGCCAGCGGAACCGTCGTATAGAACCGCGGGCTGATCTCCCCCGGATTGCCCGCGGCGTTCAGGTTCACAAAGAAGATTCGCAGAAAGCTGGAGGCAAATAGAGCGTAGCTTTGCAATCGCAGGCTCAGCTTCTTTCGCGCCAGCCCGAGTTCGAACAATACCAACCCGCCAGCCAGCCAGGCATCTGCCACGCTGACGGGCCGCAGTTCGTACCAGGCCAGTAAGGCGAGCAGAGAAGACGCCGACCAGGTGTAGGCCAAGCCCGCGAGCTGTCCAGAAGAAAATAGACGCCCGCCAATTGCGATCCCACGACTACGATCAGAATCGCCACCCCAGTTCGATGTGATGTAAAGGAAAGCTGAAACGAGCGCAACCGTCACCAGCCGCAAGGTCAGGCCGTGATACTTATCTGTAGCCTCCAAGTTAATTGCCAGAACCCGAATCACAGACGCCAGCCCCAGGAAGTTCGCTTGGTATCCCAGTTCTGGGAAGTCAAAGCGGTGTCCAGCCAGAGCCAATACCAGCCCTAATGTGCACCAAGCAACTGCCGTCCAACTTTCGGGGAACGCGATCCATGCTGCGATCAAGAGCATCGCAGCCGCCGCATACGATAGGCGTTGCATGACGCGCCGGTCAGGCTCTCTCGCAAACAGGTCGGCCCACCGGCGCAGCACCCAATGCGCATTTGCATAAAACACCGCGGCAGCCACCACAAAAACAATCGCCAAGCCAAAGTCAGGTCGCAAATCCGCGTCGTCCATGCGCCTGCCGAACATGCGTGCCGCGTCGACGGCGATCATCTGGCACGAGACCAGCAGTGCGGCCAGCATTCCGAGCCGACGGAAGATAACTTCCTTCGTCCAGACTCCGATTAGCAGCAACCCCTCCGCCTCCAGCAGCCAGAGGACGGACAGGCGCATACCGGAGTAGCGGAAAGGAAATGCCGCAATCAACAGAATCACGCCCAGCGTGGACAGCACAATAACCGCGCTGCGGCGCCGCCGAGTGATCGGGAGCTGCCCCAGCAGCGTTTCGATCGCTCCAATCGCCAGCAACGCCCAGAACGCCCACTCCGGGTGCGTCGATTGATATTTGAACAGGGCCAGCAGTAGAGCGGTATTCAGCAAAGCTGCCGTGGTGGAGACGTGCTCCTGTCGTTCGTCGCTCGGGTGCCGGAACACATACGACATGCGGAAGATCAGCCAGTACAATCCGAGGATTCCCGCACTTGCGGCAAACTCCGGGAAAGGATGCCGTTTCCCGTGCATAGGCTCGATGATCGGCCGCAGCCATAGATAATGATTCAGATAGCTGGCCAGGATCCCGAATACTTCCAGTTCGAACCACTGCATGCGTCCCACAATGACTACGAGCCCTGTTGCCAGCACCGCTCCAGCCGATAGGCTGTAAACATTCGAGTGGCTGATCGTGACCGTCAGGAAGGCAAGCAGGAACGCCAGCCCGGTCACCACCTGCGAGCGATAGCGCAGAGTGTGAGCAACCATGGCCGATGCCACCGCCAGCATGAGCACAAGGTCGGCGGCCTGCGATGAAAGTACCTGCGCCGCCGGAACGTGATACATCGCGTAGGTCGTGAAAAATAGCAGTGCCCAGCCGCCTCCGATTCCTGCGCGGGCCAAGATCCGGTAACGTTCTTTGCGGTCAAACCAGATCCCCGTTCCCAGCATCACGCCACTGGTCACGAATCCCACCAAAACCTTGCCAGCGGGACCAAGCGTCTTGAGTTGGTACGCGAGAAAGAACGCGACACCAAGCACCAGGATGACGATACCCAGCTTATTCAGCCAGTTCGTGCCCAGCATCTCTTCGACATCGAGCGACGATTTGAGCTGGTCGGCCAGCGACCGCACTGGTTCCGTTGCGGCGAAACTCGCCTGAGGCTCTGGTACGACTCGCGTATAAGCAGGCGGAATCACTCGATCGGTGGTAGAGGAAGCTGCTGTCGTTGCGGATTCGGCATCCCTCCGCCTCACCCAATTCTCGGCAACCCGCACCGAGGCGGTGGGCTCAACTACCGGTTGTGAAGGCGGTGGTGAAACAATGCTCGGAGAGGAAGATTGTGGCGTGTACGGAGCCGCGGCCGGGCGGTCGGATGTCTTTGGGGCGGCTTCTTCTGCTGCTGGACTGGGGCGTTCGGCTTGAAGTTTCCGCACCGTGTGTTCAAGTGCTGAAATGCGGGAGACCAATTCCCGCCATTGCCCTTGATCTTCCTCACGTTCGCGCTTCCGGCTGACGCTTACCCGCCAGACCAACACCCACGGACCAAGCAGCACAAACAGCACGATCCCGCCAACAATGACAATACTGTCCATCGCGTTCGCTCTTGAACACAGGAGACTACATGAGCGCGCGGGATTCTGCTAGCTGCTCGGCCGTTACGTGCCGTGGAGCTGTCTTGAGGGTGGTGAGCCCATTGAAGGTTTACCGCCGATTGTCGGCGGATTACAGGCAATTCAGAGATTATCTACCTTGAACGAAGAACCGGTTCCAGAGCACTGTTTAAGCACAGTTGTCGAGCAGACACTTATCTCAGATTTCTAAATCACTGGTGCGGTCAGAACTGCTACCATCCTTCTCCGAGGGGGAAACACAGAAAATGGGAAACCTGTCTATTGTTGTGCGGCGATTCAGGGAAGAACGTGAACGAGTACAAAAAGAAGCCCAACGCATAGATGCGGCACTTGCCGCCTTAGGAAGTGTGAGTGCCAACGGCTCGTCGCGGCGGCACTCAATGTCCGCTGCCGCTCGCCGAAAGATCAGCCTGGCGCAGAAGGCGCGCTCGGCAAAGCAACGGGCCCAGAAACCCAAGCGAACAATCTCAGCAGCCGGTCGGAGGAGAATTGCCGCGGCTCAGCGTGCAAGATGGGCGGAAGTAAAGCGCGAGAAGAGAGCGGCCTAACAGGTTCCGGAAAAAGTCGGCGATCACGGAGTTGCCCAGAGCTTCACCAGGGGGTCTTTCGTTATAGAGTACATTGCATAACGTTTATGCCTTCCCATACCGAGCTCGGCGAATTCATCTGGCGTATTGCGGACCATCTGCGAGGCGACTATGAGAAGAACGACAATGAAGATGTAATCCTTCCTTTCACGCTGCTGCGTCGTCTGGACTGCGTACTTGAGAAGACGCGCGACAAAGTGCGCGAGACAGAAGCCACGATAGCAGGAAAGGTCACGGATGACGTTCTGAAGAAGGTTCTGATTGGCGCGGCGGGCGTGCCGTTCTACAATCGCTCAAAGTTTTCGTTTACCGAATTGCTGAAGGACCCGGCGAACATTAAAGAGAACTTCGGTTCCTACCTGGATGGCTTCTCCGACAATATCAAAGAGATCCTCTACAACTTTTCCGGCGGTGAGGAAAAGGGGTTGGCTCCGATCTACGAGACCTTGGCACGGAAAAACCTGCTGTATCTCATCACAAAAGAGTTCGCATCGGAGGATCTCGACCTGCATCCCGACGTGGTGACAAACCACGAGATGGGGCTCATTTACGAGTATCTTATCCGCAAATTCAAGGAGGGTGCGGCAGCTGGGGAGCAATACACTCCACGTGACGTTGTACAACTCCTGGTGCAATTCGTGTTAGCGGACTTTGAACACACTCTCAAGAAGTCCAAGGGTACATTGGTCGCTATTTACGAGGACACAATGGCTTCGACAACCAACGCACTGACACAACCAGGCCCGCTCTCTTTTCTCGCCAATCTCTGGCGTCGATGGCCCATCACGACGGTTGCTATCGGCCTTGTAATAGCTGTCTGGATTTACGATCACCTCTCGGCTTCGGCAGGTTCGGCGCCGCTAAGGCCGAATGTCGCTATCCAGTACGTACCTCCTACACCTCTCAAGCCGTTGCCGGGGACACGGACAGCGACAAGTAGAGCGCGAGATTCGAGGGCTGCCCTCTCTGCGTTCAGGCGAGCACGCGTCGGGGAGAATGAAGTTGACTACATTGCTGAAGGTGTCACCATCCGCCTTTTCACGCCCAGACCCACACCAGCACAGGTACCGCATTTGATCAGGCAACTTAATATCGGAGAGGATGTGACAGTCCGCTATTTTGCATACAAGCCCGAGCTGGCGCCGCAGACACGTCCCGAGCGGCAGCGCAATCGGTAGAACGCTCGTTGCCCACCTCGAAATAACGACGCGCCCCCTGTTTCATCTTGCTCAGATCCAATCTTTGTGCTTGTTTCCAATTTGTTGGTACACATTCTGGTTGTGATTGAGAGATAACTGTCGAAACCAGGCGATTACACTCATTGAGGATGGCCGACCCGGTCAATGAGTGAAATGATTTCATAACAATGTCGGCTCCCAGCCCCGAGTAGACTTTGGTGGTTGCGACCAACCAAGGCCCGGGAGAAAGGAGCCAACGATGATTATTGTAGGGTGTGACTACCATCCGGGCTTTCAACAAATCGCATATGTGGATACCGCGACGGGAGAACTGCAAGAGCGGCGACTCCGGCACCGCGAGGAGGCGGAGAAGTTCTACCGCGATCTGGCGGTCGGAGGAAGCAAGGTGCGCGTGGGCATGGAAGCCAGCGGACACGCACACTGGTTTGAGCGATTGCTAGCGGAGCTGAACTTCGAGTTGTGGATTGGCGACGCGGCAACGATCCGAGCGAAGCGGGTGCGCAAGCAGAAGACCGATCGCCAGGATGCCCAGCACATGCTGCGCTTGCTGCTGAAGGATGATTTTCCGCGGCTCTGGGTGCCGAGCTGGGAGAACCGAGATCTCAGGCAACTGCTGTGGCACCGCCACCGTATGGTGCAGACCCGCACGCGGATCATGAACCAATTGCAGGCGATGGCGCTCAACGAAGGCTTACGCTGTAAGAAAAGGTTGTGGCGGGAAAGCGGACGGGAGCAACTGCAATCGTTGCCCTTAGCACAGTGGGGGAGCCGTCGCCGGCGAGATCTGCTGGAAGTCCTAGACCGGATCAACCCGACGATTGCCGAACTGACGCAGGCCATCGAACAGGAAGCAGAAAAGTGCCCCGAGGCGCAGCGGCTAAGGACACATCCGGGAGTGGGGTCGCTGACTGCGGTGGCGTTCGTGCTGATCATCGGGGAAGCCAACCGGTTCAGTTGCGGTAAGCAGATCGCCAGCTATCTTGGTCTGGTTCCGGCAGAAGATTCCAGCGGGGAACGACGACGGCTGGGACACATCAGCAAACAGGGCAACTCATTACTGCGCTTCTTGCTGGTGGAAGCAGCGCAGGTGACGGTGCGCAGCGATGCGCGATGGCGCAACCAATTTTTCCACCTGGCCATGCGCCGAGGACGGAAGATCGCCAAGGTCGCCATGGCCCGCAGGTTAGCCGTTCGTCTGTACTGGATGTGGCGCAAGGGATGGGATTATGCGCAGTTGACGAAGTTCGGTTCGCAGGGTCGAAAACCCGGGTCTCATGCTGGAGAACCCACTGCTTCCACCCGATAGCCGAGGCTGCGAAGTTCCCGAATCATCCGAGTAGTGCGCCTGCGTCTTGACTTTGCGTTCACTGCGGGGCCTCGTTCTTCGTAACGCGCACCCTGGTGCAGAATGATCCAAATCAGACGACAAAGCCGATGGGCAATGGCACCGATGGTCTGATTGTGTCCCAAGCGCGACACCAGTCGGCCATAGACGATCTGGAAAATGGTTCCTTTCGACTTGGCTGCGGCGTTGGCACACTGATTGAGAATGCGCCGCATATGGCGGTTGCCCTTGGGGGAGCGGTGGCTCTTGGATACTCCCGCGCTCTCGTCCTCTCCTGGGCACGCTCCCACCCAGGAAGAGAGGTGCTTGGCCGAAGCGAATGTCGCGGCCTTGGCACCCACTTCGGCAATGATCTGCTGCGCTGAATCCACACCCAGGCCGGGCACTTCCGCCAGCCGCTCGACCGCCGCCTGATCCTGGCTAAGCAGAGTCGCCATCTCTTTGTCCAGTTGCCCAGTCTGCTGGTCGATCAGTTGCAATTCCTCCAGGAACATCTTGAGCAGTCGACGGTAGACTGGGTTGAGCTCGGTGCAGGCGCCGAGTGCATCGCACAACTGCGCCGGTGTGGCGCGCAAATTCTTATCTGCTAAAGAAGCCAGAGCCGCCGGATCGGTTTCTCCGTCGGCAAGCGCCTTCAGCATCCGCCTTGCACTCGCTCCCAGTAGATCCGAGACCAGGCTGGACAATTTAATGTGGGCCTCTTCCAGCAGAGCCTCCAAGCGGTTCTGTAGCTGGACCCGGTTGCGCGTCAATTGGTATTTCCTGCGCATCACTGTGCGCCAGAGACGCTGTTCGGCATCGGGAACAAAACTTAGAATCAACTCATTGGCTACTAGCCGCTTCACCAGGCGTTCGGCATCAGGAAAATCCTTTTTGCGCCCACGGGGACCGCGATTCGATTGTGCCTGCGCCAGATGGAGCGTTCCTGACATCGGGCCGGTACCTTCTCGTTTTTGGCCCGTCGGCTTCCAATCCTGTTCCAGTGCTCCCCAAACCGGCTTCCAGTATTGCGCGGTCGATTCCATTACTACTTCCTCAACTTGCTGCTCGATCAGCCAGTTGGCCAGTAATCGCAGATGGTCGGGGTTGCTACCAAACAGACGCCGTTCAAACTGGTATTCGCCTTCGACTTCCACGTCAGCTACGACCACAGCCAGCATCTTTTTATGAACGTCGATTCCCGCTATCCTGTAAGACATAACTTTCCTCCTGGCGGGAGCGGAGAACGTGCTGCGAGTTCCTTAAGCAGGGTCACAGGCTATCGCCGCTCTCACAGGAGGGAGAGACGACGCCCAATTATTCGCTCAACCACGCACGCTCCGGATCAGACACGCGGACAGCCTCAACTTCTCCACTGCGAAATCAATCTCGCCGCTCCGAAGCCTCTCCCATTCTGCCTTCGACTCTGAGTTATTTTCATGAAATTTCGCGGGCCGCAGGCCCTGGTTGACACGCGGGAGCGCCTGGAAATCGCCATGGTGTGCAGTCAATCACCGACGTTAATGATTAAGCGTCCCGCTCCTCTTCCCTGAGGAGTTTGAACTAGGAATCATGATCGCGAGTGCGACCGAAGAGATGGATGGGTCGGACTGAGTTCCTGACCCCAACGATTAGGAGCGAGCCCAGGTTGGGAAGCGCACCCCATCAACCAGAGCGAAATGGCGCTCTTCACCGAGTGCATGCCGTAGTGTGCTCGAAAAATGCTTGACACCGCCGACATTGTTAGAGATGGCGATTT
>JBAUVZ010000357.1:0-14577 GCA_049583505.1 Candidatus Sulfotelmatobacter sp. | reverse complement strand
GGGGTCCACGAGGTACGCGGACGGCAAACGGTCGAGGAGTTCGTCCGCTTGGAAGCGGCACACGACTTGAACCATCTTCGGCAGATCGACCGCATCTTGGTCGTGGAATTCGACTAACAATCCCTTTTTTTGTGGTACTGAGCGCCGCGCCTTTTGCCCGCACTCAGCCCAAGCCACACGCCGCACACAAGAACACGATGCACTGGCCCAACACAATGCCGATGCCATTGTAAAGGGATGGAAGTGTCTATATAGATGGTCGTCTATAGACGGGGGGGATGACAGAAGCGGGGCGGCTGAGAAATGGCCGCCCTGAATTTTGTTTGCTATGATGGAGTTACAAGCGTGCGCCCTTAGCTCAGCTGGATAGAGCGTCTGGCTACGAACCAGAAGGTCGGGAGTTCGAATCTCTCAGGGCGCACCATTTTTCAATAACTTTAGGGACACCTTCAAACGGTGCCCCTTCGTTTTGTAGCAAGATTGTCCCCATTCTCAAGCGTTTTGCCGAGGGCAGTGGGCCCAGCCACATTGCAACCCTCTGCTTCTATAGGTTCTCCTGGATGAAGCGTGGACTGAGGTGGACGTCGAATTGTACCAGCGGTGAATCACCAACCGCCTTAGCGGTGAATCACCAACCGCCTTAAAGCTGTGAATCTCGCAGGCCTTGATGACAAAGATGTCTCCAGCGCCGCCCTCGAAGGTCTTGTCGTTTACCGTCCACACCCCCCGGCCTTCACGGATGAACTGGATTTCGTCATAAGGATGCCGGTGCGGACCCGGCCCCGAACCGGGCTTCCCGTGGAATAGGAACACCGAAACCCCGGTGTTGCCCTGCTCAGCTCCGATAAACTCATGCGAACTACCAACAAAAGGCAGGTTCTCTTGGCGCACGTGATACATCTTCCGTTATCCTCCTGGCAGGATTTGATGACCGTGGCTACGCTTTGGCTCCGCGAATACCAATGAGCGAAATGGCGATGTTACGCCAACCACGGTCGCTTTCCCGTTTGGCAGAGGCGATGCGCCGATTGCTGCGATAATACCGAAATGCACTCTTATCTTGTCGCCTTACGGATAAGCGGCCCAACGCTGGATGTTGCGGACGTCACTGCCAAGCTGAGCCTAGAACCCTCTCAAACCAGAATCGCAGGACAATCGCGTCCGGGAGGTAAGTCGGTCTGGGACGAATCACTGTGGGAGTACGAAGTGCGTCCGAACAGGAACCGCAAGCGCGATTGGTCTTCACTTGAACAGGGATTGACGAAAATTGTTTCCGCGTTTCGCTCACGCAAGAGACTGCTACGGAACTATCAGCGGCGATTCAAGGTGTGCATATTTTGTGGCCATTTTTCGTCCAGCTTCAATGGCGGCCCGACGTTTTCTCCGTCTTTGTTGAAGGAACTAGGTAATTTGGGAATTGAACTGTTCTTGGACACGTACTCCTCTTCCGAGGCGAATGCAGGCCGATAGTTTACGAAACCAGGCGATTGCACTAAAACCCCAATAACGCTCGGCTTTGCGATAACGGGTTAAATGGCGAACGGGTCAGGGCGCACCATCCTTGGGCCCGGCACGGCTCCGGTTTCTCGGATGGCTCTGGGAACGAGCACGAAACCTTGGTGTCTGGCGTGGTGCGGACTTAGTTGCGTTCGCTGCGTTTTCTGCTAGTCTTGGTTTGCCCTGTTGTTTCTTTACCTGTCGTTTCTTTACGTGTTGTTTCTGTCACTGACCGGAGACGCTCGTCCGGAAATCGGGTCACGCGCCATGTCGAAAGTTATCGAACAGGAAGTAACCATCCTGTCGTCATCGAAACACGGATTGGTCTATCTCACCGCCAACGACTGGGCTCTGGTCGCCGACAAGGCGAGCCGGGTCCGTTTCAAGAATGGCGAAGTGCTGGTGCAAAGGGGCAAGAGAGCGAATGGAGTTTATCTCTTGCTCAAAGGAACCGCCCGGGTGCAAATCCCTTTTCAAAGCACGGTTCCAGTGATCGGGCCGGGCGAGATCTGCGGAGAGATGTCATTTCTGGAAGACGCAGCCGCCAGCGCCAGCGTTGTGGCCGAAGGAGATGTTGAGGCCTATCACCTTGACCGACCCACATTGCAAAGCTTGTTCGAGCTGTTTCCTCATCTCGCCTCGCGCTTTTACCGGTCGTTGGCCATGAATCTCTCGCGGCGTCTTAGGGATTTGATCGGACCAAGATCCGAGAAGCCCGACACACTGCCGAAAGCTGATTCTTGACAGTTCATCGGAAGGACGCCACTAATTAGGCCCGTTTTCAGGCTCGCGCACGATTACCGCAGTAACCCTTGAGCCGGGATTACCGTTGACCCCCACGGGTGCGCCTCCTTACATTCTCCACAGGGGGTCGTATGAAGGATATTCATGAGGTGTTGCGGCAGAAGCAGACCAAGTACGCGGCGCTGGGGAAGCAGATCGAGATGCTCCAGCAGGCGGCGGAGAAGCTGCGTGAAGTGGCTCCCCTGCTCGCGGAGAACGATGAGGAAGATAACGCGGTTTTGATGGAAGTCGACGAGACTTCTGACGGTATGGCGGCGAAGGCGGGAGCGGCTGGTTCGGGCGCGTCAGCGTCCAAGGCAGCGCGGCCTGCAGCGCCTCGCTGGCCTTAATCTCGCCGTAGTTAGGCGAGGAATCTAGTTATGACCCTTCTGGCATTGCTGGTTTCCACTGACGATAGCGCATCCGATGTCCTGGGCCGGGTTCTGCCGGCCTCGGGGATCGCGATGGAGCGTTTCAGTGATCTCGCGACCGCGATCGATCGTCTTCAGCAGCAAAGGTTCGATGCCCTGTTGGTCGACTTCGACGACCCAGACGCCGCTGGTCAAGTGCTCGACGAGGCCCGCAGGTTGAATTCCGGCGACGCGCCTGTCAGCGTGGCCCTGGTCGCAGAACCCGCGAAAGCCCGCGCTATTCTTAGCAACGGGGCGCACTTCGTGCTGTACAAGCCTCTCTCCGATGACAAAGCCAAAGCTGGTCTGCGAGCGGTGGCCGCTTTGTTGAATCGCGAACGCCGGCGCGCCTACCGCGTTCCCGTGCAGGCTCCGGTGGAAATCACGCTGCCCGATACGCGCAAAGCTGAGGGCATTCTTCTTGACCTGAGCGAAACTGGAATGGACGTTCTCACGGCCGAAACGCAGGCTGCAGGAGCGCTCTTGAGTTTCCGCTTTCAGTTGCCCGACGGAAATCTTGAAGTTCAGGCTCACGGTCAAGTGGCATGGGCGAACCCGAACGGACAAACGGGAGTCCATTTTCTGGATTTGGATGAGTCCGTGAAGGCTGAACTCAAGGTCTGGCTGCATGCCGCAGCGGTGACCAACGGGGCTGGACCGGAGGAGACCGTTCCGCACTGCAAGCTCACGGATCTAAGCCTGGGCGGCTGCTATGTGGAAACCGATTCGCCGTTTCCGGAACGTGCGTTGGTTGATCTTTGCCTGAGAACCCAGGAGATGGCAGTCCATACCGAAGGCATGGTACGGGTCGCGCATCCGGGCCACGGCATGGGAGTGGAGTTCCCTTCGCGCACGCCGGAACAGCGTGCCCAGGTGGAAAGCCTGATCGACTTTCTCCGCGGTTGCCCTGAATCCATGCCGGAATTGATTATTTCTCCGCGCGCTCTGACGGCTGACCTGAGCCAATTTGAGCCCGATCTGGAGCTGGTGGACCCAGCCGGGAAAGACCTGACCACGGAAGACCTGGAAGATCCTTTGCTTGAATTGTTGCGCCAAGGAGCTTCTCTGCAACAGGACGATTTCCTCGCTGAACTTCGCCGCCAGCGATCGGGCGAGAGCGTCGCGAAATAACTTGCCTACCGGCCTATGGGCCTTCTGCCGGAACTTCCCTCACCCTGTCCTTACTTCAATTCTTACTTTAAATAAAGCCTTTCGCGGCATGTTACTGAAGGACTTTGTGGAATAGCGCAAGGCAGGAAGAAACTGGCAGTAGACAGGAGCGGAGCGCGCGAGAGGCCTGCGGTGAACCGTTCCCCGGAAGGGCGAAGAACCCATGCCCCGTCTCTGACGTGGGTCCTTCACCTCTCCGCGGTCTGTTCCACCCCATTGCGCGTATGGTAGCTCATCGCTGTTGCACGACGGTTTCAGCAATATTAAATGTAGGTTAAAATGCCCAGCTACCAATACGAAGAATCCGGAGTCAGAGGAACTAGCCCACGACTTCATAGTGCCTCACGAGGGGCGTGCGCTCGGATTCCGGGAAATACCTATCGTCTTCCGGATAGTAAACCGCGCGCTCCGGTTCCGGCCCAGCGAATCGCCGTACTGCATCCATGTTGTCCCAGAGCGTGACCAGCAGGTATTCCGTTTCGTCGCCAATCTCGCGGCGCAGGACAAGCACATCCTTAAAGCCTTCGGTTTCCCTATATTCCTTCAGTCCCGTCTGTTCCAGATAGGCGTGATAGGCTTTGCCCATCCCTGGCCGAGTCCGGCCCTGCCACACTCGTGCGATCATGATTGTTGCTCCTAGGTGTCTGGTTCCTTTCCGACACTGATGCAGTAGGTGGGCGAACCGACTCTAACAACGCATAGCAAAAGAAATTTTGTCACGAATCTTCCTGCTGGTTTCAAGAACAGCATCGATCATTCGCCGGCCCTTGTGCGAACATGTACAGCGACACGAAACAGCGACTCCGAGTGGGGGCTGATAGGAGCGAAGCTGGCGGAAATCATAAAATCCGGAGGCGAGCCAGCCCGCAGGCCGACGTGGGCATCGCTTATCTCGATCGCAGCTGCGGCATTCGCGGCTGAAATTCCTTTCTTTTTCCGCGGCACGCCCTCCGGACACGATTTCGAATTCCATTTGTATTCGTGGCTGGAAGTTCTCTCGCAATGGAAGCAGGGTATCGTCTACCCGCGCTGGGCGGCCCTGGCGCAGTTCGCCTATGGCGAGCCGCGTTTCATCTTCTATCCCCCCGCATCGTGGACGTTAGGAGCGACCCTCGGCGCGATTCTTCCCTGGACGCTGGTCCCTGGCATCTACATTTGGCTTGTGCTGGTGGCTGCGGGCGTGTCTATGTTTCTGCTGGCGCGTCAATGGCTTGACCGGCGCAACGCAACCTTCGCCGCCGTGTTGTATGCCGTCAATCCTTATCATCTGGTGATCGTTTATTGGCGGAGCGCGTTCGCTGAACTTCTGGCCAGTTCGTTGCTGCCCCTGCTCCTGTTACTGCTGTTGAGAGCGGACGACAAGGGCCGGCGCGTGACCATCTTGCTGGCCCTGCTGCTCGCTGCCGCTTGGCTGATCAACGCACCCGCGGCAGTCATGATTCACTATTCGCTGGTCTTGTTGATGGTGGTGATTGCTTGGCAGCGGCGCTCGCCACGCGTTCTGCTCGCAGCAACTGCCGCGGTGGTTCTCGGCGCCGCGCTGTCTGCTTTTTACTTGTTGCCCGCCATCTACGAACAAAAGTGGGTCAACATTGCGGAGGCCGTCTCCGCCGGCTCGCGCCCGCAGGATAGCTTTCTGTTTGTTCACACCACCAACGCGGAGCATGATGCCTTCAACCGCGTCATTTCGTGGGTTGCGGCGGCAGAGATCCTGTTAACTTTTGTCGCGGCGTGGGCTGCCCGAAGCTGGGGCAGCCGCAATCGCGGGCTGTGGTACTTGCTTGTGGTATGGGCCGCGGCTTGTGCAGTGCTCATGCTATCGATCAGCAATCCGCTATGGAGTATCCTCCCGAAACTACAGTTCATGCAGTTTCCCTGGCGGTGGATGCTCTGTCTGGGCATTCCATTCACTGCGCTGATCGTTCTGGGTGGGGGGCAGTGGACTGCGCGAGTCGCAATCTGTCTGGCTATGCTGGGCGTGCTCGCCTTCGGATGGCTGCATTTCCAGGCTCCCTGGTGGGATAACGCCGCCGACCTGCGCGAAATGCAGGAGAACATGGCGACCGGTGTGGGATACGAGGGCGTCGATGAATACGCGCCGGTGGCGGCCGATCCTTCGTCGGTGGATAAGGACGCTCGTCGCGTCACCGTGGAAGGACCTGCCCATGCTGCGATCCATGTTTCCCAGTGGAACCCCGAATTCAAACTCCTCACCGCAGAGATGTCAGCGCCGGACAATCTGGTCTTGCGGCTGTTCAATTATCCGGCGTGGCACGTGGAAGTGAATGGACGCCCGGTGCAGGCTGGTACTCGCGAGGAGACCGGGCAAATGCTGGTCCCCGTGGAGGCGGGCGCGAATCGCGTGCGGATTACTTTCATTCGTACCTGGGATCGCAGGGCCGGTGCGTGGATCTCGCTACTCGCGCTGGTTTTGACGCTGGTGTTGTGGAAGCTTCGCTCGTCTGCTGGCTGAAGACTTTCGGTGCCCGGTTGAGATGAAATGGTGATGCGAAGAATCCTGATAGCAACGTCCAATCCGGGCAAGCTGCGCGACTTCGCCGGCGCTGCTCTACGACACGGAGTTGAAATTGCGGGCATTCCTGATTTCTCTTCCCTGCCCGCCGTCGTCGAGGATGGCCTCACGTTCGAGGCCAACGCCCGCAAGAAGGCGGAAGAGTACAGCCGATATGCTCCGGGAGAAATCGTCGTAGCCGACGACTCTGGTCTGGAGATTGGTGCCCTGAAGGGAGCGCCCGGCGTGCACTCCGCCCGATACGCCGCTGACCAGCCCGGGCAAGCAGACAAGAACACCGAGGACGAAGCCAATAACGCGCGCGTTCTCCGTGAACTGCAAGGCGTTCCGCCGAGCCAACGCGCTGGACGATTTGTCTGCGTACTGGCTGCAGCCCGCGATGGCAAGACGCTGGCTACATTTCGCGGCGTTGCGGAAGGAATCATCCTCGATGTTCCGCGCGGCACGAATGGCTTCGGCTACGATCCGTTGTTTTACTTTCCAGAGATCAAGAAGACATTTGCTGAGTTGAGCGCTGAAGAGAAGTCTATGTACAGCCACCGAGGTGCGGCATTCCGTGAGTTTCTACGATGGTGTGAGCGGTTTCCTAACGACTGACGGCTGGCAACTGGCGACTGATTTCTTGACTTCACTTCTTCCGCCGCCGGATAATAAAAAGTTCTTTTGCCATTCTTAACCTAGTAAGCAGACCGAATACGAACTCATAAGGAGCGATTCGTGGCGTCAGCAGCCAGTTCTACTGCTCCCGTTTTGGCGAAAAATGTAACTCACGGTGTGGCTCCCTTGCGCGCCGGCCAGGGAACGCAATTCCTCTTGCGCCGCCTGCATTCGCTTTCGGGCATCGTTCCCGTGGGCGCGTTTCTGTTCGAACACATTCTCGTTTCCAACTCCACCGCGATCAGCGGCCCTGACGCCTATGCCCGGCAAGTGAGCTTTCTGGCCAATCTGCCGCTGGTCTTCTTTCTAGAACTGTTCGGCATCTGGCTGCCGATCGCGTTCCACGCGCTCTACGGGTTCTACATCTGGTACCGCGGCGAGGGAAATGTTGCTGAATATCCGTGGACCGGCAACTGGATGTATACGGCGCAACGCTGGACCGGGGGCATCGCCTTCGCCTACATCATTTGGCATACGTGGACAATGCGCTTTACCGGAGTCGATCTGCATGCCTACCCGAGTGCGTCTTTCGGCAAGGTACAGGAAGAAGTATTTCAGACTCCGTTCTTTCTGTTTTATGTTGTGGGCCTGATCGCGGCTTCATGGCACTTCGCGTATGGCATCTGGCTGTTTTCGGCGAAGTGGGGCATCGTTTCCGGGGAAAAGGCGCGGAAACGGTTCCTGGCCGTGTGTCTGGCGTTCTTCTTTGTCTTAACCGGCGCGGGACTGGCCAGCCTTACGTCGTTCCGGGCACGCCCGCAGCAACCCTATGAGCCGGGGAGCGCAACGATGCAATCAACTCAAGCTGCGGCGAATCAGACTTCAGCAAATACGGAAGGCCGGTAGAGAAGAGATGGCAGCTCCGAAAATCATTGTCATAGGCGGCGGCCTCGCCGGACTCTCCGCTGTCATCAAGATTGCCGAGTTAGGCGCGAACGTCGATCTATTCTCCATTGTCCCGGTGAAGCGCTCGCACTCGGTGTGCGCCCAGGGCGGCATCAACGCCGCCAAGAACCTGAAAGGCGAAGGCGATTCGACGTGGCAGCACTTTGACGACACGGTCTACGGCGGCGATTTTCTGGCGAACCAGCCGCCGGTCAAGGACATGTGCGAAGCCGCGCCCGGCATCATCGACCTGCTCGACCGCATGGGCGTTCCCTTCAACCGCACGCCAGAAGGCTTGCTCGATTTTCGCCGCTTCGGTGGAACTTTATATAACCGCACTGCCTTTGCCGGAGCAACCACTGGCCAACAGTTGCTTTATGCACTTGACGAACAAGTCCGCCGCTACGAATCCGAAGGCAAGGTAAAGAAGTACGAGCACTGGGAGTTTCTCTCGGCGGTGCTCGACGGAAACCGCGTCTGCCGTGGCATTTGCGCGATGGATCTGCGCAGCATGGAAGTTCGCACCTTCCCTGCCGACGCCATCATCATCGCCACGGGCGGCATTGGCGCCATCTTTGGCAAGTCCACCAACTCGGTTGTTTGTACAGGATCGGCGCAGTCTGCGCTCTACCAGCAGGGCTGCTATTACGCTAACGGTGAGTTCATTCAGGTACACCCAACTTCGATTCCCGGCAACGACAAACTCCGCCTGATGTCGGAATCGGCGCGTGGCGAGGGCGGACGCGTGTGGGTTCCGAAGATGGCGGGCGACAAAAGAGACCCGAAGACGATCCCAGAAAAAGAGCGCTGGTATTTTCTCGAAGAGTGGTATCCCAAGTACGGCAACCTGGTGCCGCGCGACGTAGCCACGCGGGCGATTTTCAAAGTTGTGTACGAGCACCACCTCGGCATCGATGGCAAGCCGATGGTTTATCTCGACCTGACCCACATCGACCGCAAGATTCTTGACCGCAAGCTGGAAGGCATTCTGGAAATCTACGAGAAGTTTGTGGGCGATGATCCGCGCGACACGCCCATGAAGATTTTTCCCGGCATGCATTACACCATGGGCGGGCTGTGGGTGGACTTCAAGCAGGCGACGAACATCCCAGGCATCTACGCCGCGGGCGAGTGCGAATATCAATATCACGGCGCCAATCGCCTGGGAGCGAACTCGCTCGTCTCCTGCATTTATGGCGGAGGCATCGCGGGGCCGAATGCCGTGAAGTATGCGCGCGGCTTGCAGCCCCTTTCCAATGGCAACAGATCCTTCGAGGCCGAGAAGAAGAAACAGGAAGAGAGTAATGCCCTGCTCATGAACAACCAGGGCACGGAGAATCCGTTTCGGCTGTGGCGCGAACTGGGCGAGCTGATGACCAAAGATTGCACCGTCATCCGCTACAACAAGAATTTGCAGCAGACAGATGAGAAACTGGTGGAGATGCTCGAGCGCTTCCGCAGAGTGAACCTGAGCGACCGGACCCAGTGGGCGAACACCAGCGTGGTCTTCACCCGCCAGCTTTACAACATGCTGCAGTTGTCGCGGGTAATCGCGCAGGGCGCCCGGATGCGCGACGAGTCGCGCGGCGCGCACTACAAGCCCGACTTCCCCGACCGCGACGACAAGAACTTCCTGAAGACGACGAAGGCATATTTCGCGCCGGACGCGGATGAGCCGAAGTTTGAGTTCGAGCCGGTGGATACGTCGCTGATTCCGCCGCGGGCGAGGAAGTATGACGTGGCGAAGTGATCGCTATTTTTGATGAAATTCCAAGACCCAGTAAGGCGCGAGCGTCACGCAAACAGGCATGGCTCTGGATCGGGATCTCCATCTACTGGGTCTTGCTCGGCGCAAACTACGTTGCGCACCACCGGAAGTTTGGGTGGTTGCTGATCACGATGTATGTCCTTGCACTCTTGTTTTGGATCAGACAACTCGTAGCCGGTTGGCATGACGATGCTCAAGAAGACCAAATTGAGAAACTGAATGGCTGACAAATCCGTCCTCATCAAGATCAAGCGCCAGAACACCCCGACTTCCAAGCCGTACTGGGAAGAGTTCGAGCTCGCCTACCATGCGGGCATGAACGTGATCTCCTCGCTGATGGAGATCGCGGCGAATCCCGTCACCCGCGAGGGCAAGGCCACGTCGCCCATCACCTACGACTCGAATTGTCTCGAGGAAGTCTGCGGCTCCTGCGCCATGCTCATCAACGGACGCGCCCGCATGGCGTGTTCCGCCTTGATCGATAATCTCGAGCAACCGGTTCGTCTCGAACCTTTCTCGAAGTTTCCCGTCGTGCGCGATCTTGCTGTTGACCGCAACGTGATCTTCGAGAACCTCAAAGCCGTGAAAGCCTGGGTTCCTATCGACGGTACCTACGACCTTGGTCCCGGCCCCCGCATGACGGCGGAGCAGCAGGAAGCGGCTTATCCCATCTCCCGCTGCATCTCCTGTTGCTGCTGCATGGAGGCTTGCCCGCAGTTCAACGAAGACACGGGGTTCGTGGGCGCGGCAACCATTGCGCAGGTGCGGCTGTTCAATACCCATCCCACGGGTAAAGCGCTGCAGCGCGACCGTCTCGCGGCGCTCATGGGCGATGGCGGCATCCAGGAGTGCGGCTACGCGCAGAACTGCGTCGAGGTCTGCCCCAAGGATATTCCCCTGACCCGCTCCATCTCCGAGGTGGGCGGCGCGGTCATGAAACAAGCCATCGGTGACCTTTTCCGGCGCTGATTTTTGTCATTCCTACCGTGATAACTCACTTCTGCTATCCCCCATACTCGCTAATTGCTTGCTCCAGAAGCACATGAGTTGGCCGGAATCCCGCGCGGGGATGGCGTTTCGCGTGCTTCTATCTATTAGGAAGTGCGTTGCGGAGCCGGAAAGTAACCAGCAGTAACCAGGCTACGGTAACGATGGCTCTGCAAGCAAAAGTTGGGCCGCTTGACACCATGGCATAGAATGTCCGGACGGCTGTGGAACTAAGCCGTACGGAAGACTGTGGAACTCATTGAGATTAAAACTACAGCGTGAACTAATTCTTCTTTCGCTGCTGGCTTGCCTGTGCAGCCCGCTTTTTGCGGTGACCGCCGCCGCGGTGCACAAGTCGGTCCATCGCCACCGGTTCCCCCGGTTGCATTGGACCCTATGGCATCCGATGTTCCGTCCGTCCCATGAATCCCTTTTGGCGCAGAATGCAGAAGTTGATCGGCTGGAATTGCCTCGCATTCAGGACGACGACGAATTGGAAGCGCTGAAGGCCAGTGGAGCGCTGCAGCCCATCATCGCAGGTGAAACCCTGCGCTTTGATCCTCGCCTCGATCCTTCGCGGCGCTACTGCCGTCCCTGGACCCGCGACTTTGTGCAGGATATCTCGCAGGCCTACTACCACCGTTTTCACGAACAGATCCAGGTCAATTCCGCGGTGCGCACGGTGAAGATTCAGAAGAAACTCCGCCGGCACAATCGCAACGCGGCTCCGTCTGAGGGGGACACGGCGTCGTCTCATCTCGCCGGCCTCACTGTAGACCTGCAACGCCGCGGCATGAGTCAGGAACAGATTCGCTGGATGGAGCACTACCTCTTCTACATGAAGGCTCTCGGCCTGGTTGAGCCCGAGGAAGAGCGGCACCAGTGGGTGTTCCACATTATGGTCTCAGGCCACTATGCGGATTGGCGCGAAACCCAGGACATCGTTCCCATGGAGCGCGAACGCCCCGAGCCCACCACCGTCACCGCCGATAGTCGCGCGGAATAGTCACTCTCGTATAATCTCATCCCAATCATGATCGTCCTCATGGCCGGACTTCCCGGCACCGGCAAGACCACGCTCGCGCGCGAACTGGCTGCCCGAACTTTCGGACGCGTGCTTAGCAAGGACGAGATCCGCCACGCGCTCTTCTCAGCAGACGAAATCGACTACTCTTCCCGGCAGGATGATCTCTGCCTGCAGGTTATGCTTGAGACCGCTGCCCACCTCTTGCTGCGGGATCCAAGCCTCATTCTCTTTCTCGACGGCCGCCCGTTCTCTCGAGGCTACCAGATCGACAACGTCGTGAACGCGGCCGCTGCCCTCCACCAAAGCTGGCGCATCCTCGAGTGCGTGTGTCCGGAGGAAGTGGCCAGGCGGCGTGTCGAAGATCACGCTACCGCCGGAAGCCATCCAGCGGGTAACCGGAACTTCCAACTCTATCTTGAAGTAAAATCCCGATTCGAGGCCATCGGCGCGCCCAAGACCGTTATCGACACCAGCGAGCCGTTGCTGGAGTGCATCGAACAAGCCCTGGCAGCCTTCCACTAATCGTTCTTAGCGGATCGTGCTTTCTTCCTCGCGCTCCGGCCTATACAATCGTTGACTTGCCGCTCGCGCGAACCCCTATGACTCATTTCAGAATGCTCTTCTTCTCGTGCCTGGTTCTGGCCGCTTCCTGGGCGGTCGCGCAATCCACCAACCCACCGGAGACACCTGTCAGTGCCAGGGCCCGCGCGCTTCATGACTCCGCCCTCGTCATTGACTCCCACGCCGACACGCCTCAGCGCTTTCTCGACGAAGGCTTCGACATCGGCTCGACCGACGCCAACGACATTGGGCACATCAGCCTCGACAAAGCCCGCCGGGGCAATCTCGGTGCGGAGTTCTTCTCCATCTGGGTAGAACCCGAGACCAACCGGGGCCATTTCGCGCAGCACACATTCGATCTCATCGACTCCGTTTACGAGCAGGCCGCGCACCATCCCGACCGCATGATGATGGCCTTCTCTGTTGCCGACATCGAGCGCGCCCACAAAGAACACAAACTCGCCGCACTGATGGGCATCGAAGGCGGCCACTCGATCGAAAACGACATGCATCTGCTGCGCGATTATTACCGCCTCGGCGTGCGCTACATGACGCTCTCCTGGTCAAACACCAACGAATGGGCTGACTCGTCGGGAGACATCAACGATCCCAAGGTGCAGCACCACAACGGCCTCACCGATTTCGGCAAGCAGGTTGTGCTGGAGATGAACCGCCTGGGCATGATGGTCGACATTTCTCACGTCGCCGACAAAACTTTCTGGGATGCAATCGCCACCACAAAGGCTCCGGTCATCGCCTCGCACTCTTCAGCCCGGGCGCTCACCAATGCTCCTCGCAACATGACCGACGAGATGCTGCAAGCCGTGGCCAAGAATGGAGGAGTGGTGCAGGTCAACTTTTATTCAGGTTTTGTGGACGAAGACTATCGCAAAGCGAGCGAGCCCATCGGCAAGCAGGCTGCGGAAGCCATTCGCGTCTTCGAAGAGAAGCAGAAAGCGGACGGCAAGGCTGTCTCATACATTGAAATTGACCGCATCGAGCGCGAATGGGCGGCCAAGATTCCACGCCCGCCCTTGAAGTCGCTGATCGATCACATCGATCACATCGCCAAGGTTGCCGGCGTAGACCACGTGGGCCTGGGCTCGGATTTCGATGGTGTTTCGGGCGCAACTCCTGCCGGAATCGATTCTGCCGCCGATCTGCCGAAGATTACGCAGGCTCTGCTCGATCGCGGATACAGCGCCGAAGATATCAAGAAAATTCTCGGTGGCAATATTCTGCGGGTTTTCCACCAGGTCGAGACCGTCAGCCGTGAAATGCAGGCCCAGTCCCAATAGGACCGGTGCTGTCTGGCTTCTCTGTCGTACAATGCAACGTTACAATCGAACGTTGCTGGTAAACCACAGTGGCACGTTGGCGCCCGTGCAAGGAGCAATCATGCGTAACGTCTTCTTAGTTTCCGCCCTGCTTTCAATGTCCGCGCTCGCAGTTTGGGCGCAATCGAGCACCCAGGCCGCGCCGGCGGCCAAACCGGCTACCGCAGCCAAGGCGCCGGTTCACCATGCGGCAACGGGCACAACCACGGCCATTATCAATACCACGGTTGGAAAGTTGACATGCACGCTGTTCCCCGACAAAGCCCCGATCGGAGTCGCGAACTTCATCGGCCTCGCCACTGGAACCAAAGACTGGACGAATCCTGTCAGCCATGTCACCAAACACAACACACCACTTTACGACGGCACCATTTTTCATCGCGTCATTCCCGGCTTCATGATTCAGGGCGGTGACCCCGCGGGCAACGGTTCGGGTGACCCTGGATACCAGTTCAAGAACGAAGTTTCTTCCGATCTCTTGTTTGATAAGCCGGGACGCCTGGCCTATGCCAACTCCGGTCCCAATACCAACGGATCGCAGTTCTTCATCACTGAAGTAGCCGTGCCGCACCTCAACGGAAATTACACCATCTTCGGCCAGTGCGACGAAGCCACTGTCGCGTTAGTGAAACAGATCGCGCACATGGCAACCGACCCTCAAAACGACCGCCCATTTCGTCCAGTGAAGATTGTTCACATCACGATCGTTCACGGCGCGGCCGGAGCGCCCGCGGCTAAACCTGCGACCCCGGCTAAGCCCGCAGCGGCTGCGCCGAAGCCAGCGCCGAATCAGAACTGACCGTGCCACCGTTGCATCTGGCTAACCACTAACGACCAACATCCTGAAAGGATCCCATGACCCGCCAACCCGGACTCTACGCCACCCTCGAAACCAGCGAAGGCAACATCGTTTGCCGCCTCTTCGACAAAGACGCACCCAAAACCGTAGCCAACTTCGTCGA
>JBAUVZ010000356.1:0-39886 GCA_049583505.1 Candidatus Sulfotelmatobacter sp. | reverse complement strand
GCCAACGGAGTGATTCCTTCCAGAGCGCCTCGTATTTGATGATTCCGGGCCCAAATGAAGTTGAGCCTCGCGCTCCTCTCCTTGCGATTTCTGTAAACGACGCCGCCGAACTTAGTGGCGAGCCAAGCAAATACCAAACCAAACAGCACCTCAATCGGAATACGGTCGGTTATGCCGTCAAACTCTGAAAACAAGAGTCGATAGACCGCTTCACCCATCCCGAACGATGCAAACAATACAGTTGCTCCGAATAAATATAATTTTAGGCGCTCCATTGGTTGAAAACGTATGGAGTCGTCGCTTCTGTCACGTGTCCGCACAGAGTTTATCGCCATGTCTCCCCCCAATGTCACTGTTCCCGAGCTCGCAAATCAGCGGTACCAGCTTCAGCCTCGCTGAAATGATAACTTGAAGTTGCAATCAGCGGCGGGATTCTCTTTACGGAAGCCGAGCCAGGTCACAAACCAACAACGTAACCCCACCTAGGAGATTTCCGACTTGACAACACAAGGATTGGGTATATGGTGTTGAACAGAGCGCGTTACGCCTTCACCTCTTTCAGATCCTCTGAACTAAGGCAGTCCATCTGAAGTTCTCTCCTCTTAGTCACACAAACCCAGGAGGTTGACATGTTTGCTCGTCACGTCTCCATGCAACTGAAGCCCACTACCCGTCTGAAGCCCAATACCCGTGCGGAGTTTACCCAGACAATCGAGAACGAGATCCTTCCCCTCCTTCGGAAACAGCACGGCTTCCAAGACAAAATCGTCTTCGTCGCCCCCGGATCCGGAACGGAAGTGGTCGTCATCAGTCTTTGGGACACGAAAGAGGACGCGGAAGCTTATCGCCGCGGCAGCTATTCAGAAGTGCTGAAGGCCCTGGCGAAAGTGGTCAACGGTACTCCTGAGGTCCGAAACTTTGAAGTTGCGAACTCGACCTTACAAAAGACCGCTGCTCGCGTAGCAGCCTGAGGCAAGCAGGCAGGCTTTCGCGTTCGGTTGAGGGCGGCTGATCCCCGTCCCCTTACGAAAGAGACAAGAAAGAGTCGAGGTTTAGATCTTTCTGGTGACGCCCGCTTCTCAAAGGTAACCCTGCTTTCCGAAACGCCCGCCTCCAGGAGACTTGGAGGTGTTCTGTGCCCCAGCAATCGCCGATTTCCTTTCAACTTCACACGAAAAACGTGCTCATTGTCGATGGCAACGAAGCGATGCAGAAGTTGCGCGCCCGCGTGCTGAGAAGCCGCGGAGTTCACGTGCACACGGCCAAAAGCGTCACGGAAGCAAAGTTGCTTTGGGTGCCTGATTTTTTCGATTTGGTACTGGTGGACGTGCGCCAGAGATCCAAAGAAGCAGTGGAGTTCTGGAGAACGATTCGGCGCCAGCATCCACGGCAGCGGATCAGGTTCCTGGTCGGGCCCCCAATATACCTGTCTCCCACCTGCACCGACGAGGTCGTGGCCTGCGACAGGGATCCTGACGACTGGGTCCAGGGGCCAGGACTCCTGCATGTCGCATAGGGCCTTACAAGACCGATAGCAGCCAGATTGAGACAATAAATCAAGGAGAGAATTCCATGAAACCGGAGCTCTTGACTAATAGAGACGCGGCTATCACGACTCGTGAGGAGAACGTGCGCGCCCGCGCTTACGAGCTGTATGAGGTGCGCGGCAGAATAGATGGCCATGCGGAAGAAGACTGGCTAAAGGCAGAAGGCGAAGTAGCAGGAAGCAACGAACGAAAAGCCGTCCGAGCAAGCTCAAAGATCACTGTGAAAATCGTTGGTGAAGCCTGACGGGTTGGACGATCACGTAGTGGAGAGAGATGTTCAAACCACCGGAGGTAAGCCATGACTAACATCTACGTCGGTAACTTAGATTATTCCACTCACGAAGACCAGCTTCAGACATTATTCGCGGCGTATGGAGCCGTTAACACAGTCACGGCCGTCACGGATCGCGACACAGGTCAACCGCGGGGATTTGCATTCGTTGAGATGACTAATGCTGCGGAGGCGCGAGATGCTATTCACACCCTGAACGGTTCGGTCCACGGCGGGCGCGCCCTGATTGTCAATGAAGCTCGCCCTAAACTCTACCGCAGTGGCGAACACGAGTTCCTTCCCAGTAGGGATCATCGACGCCATCGTATCTAATGATTGGGGAGCCGATGTTGTTGGCTGTTCCTGCGCAAAGCATTCGGGAGAATTCGTCACACTTTCAGACCCGCTTGCCAAGCGAAACAGGGGGAATTATGAATACAGGCAACTCTAAATCTCTGGACAGCGGAGCGTGGAGGGATTTGTACAAGGCTGCGCTCTTTGAGGTTGACAACGCCAGGCTCCCGGAGCGCATTGCGCAAGCAGAGAAAGCACTTGCACTAAGGGCACGGGAGTTGTTTCACATAGCCGGAGACAACAGCGAAGAGGAACAAGCTCTGGATGACACGATGTACGCTTTGCGTGCTCTGCGGAACACGTCGCAAACTAGCCACTGTATACCGCATCGCAGTGAGGCTGCCTAGGTCAACTCGCAGATGCTGCGCCATCCCCTTCCTGGGCTCTCCCTGCGTGCACGTCTCGCCTGCGACGTTATTCGTGCACGTTGTCGAGAAATAACCTGAGCTTGACTGAGCGTGAAGGCTGGCGCAGTTTGCGCAGAGCCTTGGCTTCGATCTGGCGAATGCGCTCGCGGGTGACGGCGAAGAAGCGGCCAACCTCCTCCAGCGTGCGCTCCGAGCCGTCCTCCAGACCAAACCGCATCTTCATGATCTTCTCCTCGCGCCGAATCAGGGTGTGTAGCACGCGCGCGGTTTGCTCCTTCAGGTTCAGGTTGATGACGGCCTCGGCCGGCGAGACCACGGCGCGATTTTCGATGAAGTCGCTGACCCAGCCCCGGATAATGGGACTGAACATCCGCGACAGATCCCCCCGCGACAGCGAATCTTCTGAAAGTTGCACGCGAAGCGCCACGGCTCAGGATCCGCCAGGTCATTTATTCGACAAAAGGGAGAGCCGCGCTTTATGTGCTCGGCCTGTATCGATCAGACCGGCACAACCTGTTAGTCCGAAGATTTCGTTAAAGTTCTGGAAAAAACCAGTTGCAGTTCACCGCAAAATACCGGTGGACTTGGCCGGGTGAGTTCGGGGGTCCACAATCGTGGCCGGAAGTGACCAGGAAATCCGCAGCCGTATCGTCAGGGTCTGTTGAACTTCGTGGTGGCGGAGAATGCCGGGGATTTCATCGGTAGCGTACCCATTTCGGGGAACCCCGCAGCTTTCTCCCGGTTCTGACCCTTCTTTATGGCCACTGCCCTCATCTACTGAACTTCTCCGTGAATCACATCTGCTTGGCATCGAAGCCGCTGAGTAGGGCCGCATCCCGCAACTTTTGATCGGCCGTCAGAAACACGCGGCCCTCAGGAACGTATTCGCACCACTCCAGGGCCGCCGCCAACTGAAACGAGTCTGCAGCCCGCAAGTCGTAGCGATCTACGAGATTTATCGACGTCGCCCGCAAAGCGTCCGACGGCTGAATCACCGACCACGAATCCGCAAGGCTTTGGGCGAGCTTACTGGCCTTGGCCCAAGTGCGGGAGTCGAGTTGCTTCATCCGCATAAGTCTGGCTACCGCACTGGCAATCTCGACCGGCGTCGCCCACCAGACGACGGCGTCATAGCTCTTATACAGGGCAATCGCCTGAGGCGTCATGCTCTGTCGCACGCAGAGAGGAACGAGAGCACTGGCGTCCCAGAAAGCTGGACGCCGCGTTACCGGCTTTCCCGTTCTTCCCGCCATACCTGCTCCATGACCTTATCGGAAACGTTCCCTGGAGGCTCGGGCCAGGAAACAGACGCAGGCCGTTGGTGCATGGGTGGGGTGAGAACGCCACGGGCAATCAGTCGCTGCTCCTGCTCGGAGTGGCCTTCCAGACGGCAGGGAACGATCCGCGCCACGGGCTTGTTGCGCTCGCACACCAGCACCTCTTCGCCATCTCGGACGAGCTGAATGTGGGCGCTGAGCTGCGCTTTCAGATCGCTGATATTGACCGTTCTCATGTCGCCATTATAGCGGATGTGACCATGTTGGTCATCTGCTATTTTCCTGTCTGGAATGCCAGGGCCAAGGAGCGAGCGGCGGCGCGCCGATGCGCAAAGGGCCGAAGGACGAATCGATAATCTCCCACGCTTCTGTTTTCCGCCCAGTCAGTTCCTTCTCGACCTCCCGCTTAAATTCTCCCGTGGCATCTCGCGGGCCTTGTGCAACCGGGTTGCACAATCGAAGTGCTGCCGGTCCTCATTGCCCCGTCCGAAGCGCTCAGGCCGCAAAGCAATCCCATGTGGTTTGTGCAGTCACGCTGCTCAAATTCGGGCCGGCGACGCACCAGGAAACTTCCCGACAGGGTTCGTGTACCCGAGAGAGTCTCTGTATTGTTAGGGCCTTGCCCATCGTCGATTATATTCGTCTTTTGTTCGCCACTTGTCAAGCTCTTTCTTGCTCTTTTTGTCCGGTCGCATTGCCTCAAGACGGGGTTGATACAAGGTTGAAATCACAGGCAGCTTTTGGCCGAGTAGGCAGAAAACCACCCGGTTGGTAGAACAAACCTGTCACTCTGCCGGTTTTTCTTTGCCCACCTTGCTTGAGCCGCTTTTCTTGCAATCTCGCGGCGTTGTTCGGAGCTCAACTTGCGCCTTCTCGCGTTGCCTACGTAGCATCGGATCGAGCATCCCGGCGAATCATCGTAATCATTTTCTTTGTCGCCTTTTTTTTCTGCCCACTTCGAGGTCCGGGCTTGCATGCGGGCTTGCAGCCCTTCGCTATCTTGCAAAGGGTTCCGGGCGACAGGTTGAACAGTTTAGCCAACTCTCTATAGCCTGTTTTCCAATCGCGTGACAAATATTCCCTGAGCTTCGCGTCGAGCGCATCACGAGCCTTACTTAGTTCCGCCTTGTAATCGAAGGGGCACCGCACATCGTCGAATGCATTTTTGTTCATAGCACGCTCTTCTTCAAGGTCGCCTGTTTTGCGGGGCGCTTGCGCAGATTGTATCAATTTCCCAAACGATCTAGTTTTTGCGCTGTAAATCGCTGATTTTAAGCGGATTGCGAGTTTGGATGTTCTGGGCGATTGCTTGTATGTAATGGCAGGAGCCAAGACACCAATCGCTTTTAGGAACGAAGCACTTGGAGGGAGTCCCGGTGAATAACCTAACGACAATCCGGACATCTGATCGCACCGACCCACGCAAGCCACCCAATTCAGAACTGGCACAAGATCGGCTGGAGATTCAACATCGCCCTGTCGACACGCTTCAGCTCGACCCGCTCAATCCTCGGGAGCACAGCAAGAAGCAGATCGCGCAAATTGCGGAAAGTATTCGCGCCTTCGGTTTCAATGTTCCGGTGCTGATCGACGATAAGAACAAAATCATTGCTGGCCACGGACGGTTCTTGGCGTGCAGGCTGCTAGGCATAACGGAGATACCAACCATCTGCCTGGGCCATCTCTCGCCCGAGCAAATTCGGGCATTCATCATTGCGGATAACAAGCTGACTGAGAACGCTACGTGGAACGAAATTCTGCTGGGTGAGCAGCTGAAGTCGTTGTCCGAAATCGATCTCAACTTCAGCCTCGAGGCCACCGGCTTCGAGATGGGCGAGATCGACGTTCTGATCGAAGGCCTCTCCCAGCCGGGCGACAGCGGGCAGGACGATCCTGCCAACGTCCTGCCCGACCCGAGTGAAATCTTAGTAAGCGCGCCCGGAGACTGCTGGCAGCTCGGTAAGCACAGCGTGCTCTGCGGCGACGCTCTCGATCCCAACAGTTATAACCGGCTGATGACCCAGCAGCGGGCGGCGGTGGTCTTTACCGACCCTCCATGCAACGTGCCCACTAAGGGTCACGCCTCGGGGCTGGGCAAGAAGCAGCGCCGCGACGGCGCCATGGCCTGCGGCAAGATGAACCGAACCGAGTTCACCAATTTTCTCGTCACGGTCTGCAAGCGGCTGGTCAGCGCCAGCCGCGACGGCGCGATTCACTTTCTGTGCATCGACTGGCGCCACGTCGGCGAACTCCTGGCGGCGGGTAGAGAGGCATATGACGAATTGAAGAATGTCTGCGTCTGGGTGAAGGACAACGCCGGCATGGGCTCGCTTTATCGCAGTCAGCACGAACTTATTCTCGTATTCAAGCAGGGCAAGCAATCACACCGCAGCAGCGCGCAGCTGGGGCAATTCGGTCGCTGCCGCAGCGATGTCTGGCAGTACCCCGGCGCGAATTCATTTTCCCGCGCAACCGCGGAGGGGAACCTGCTCGACCTCCACCCTACAGGCAAGCCTGTCGCCCTCGTCGCAGATGCCATCCTGGACTGCTCGTCGAGGGGAGACATCGTTCTCGACCCTTTCCTAGGCAGCGGCACGACCGTTATCGCCGCGGAGCGTACTGGCCGTATCTGCTACGGCATCGAGATGGACCCTGCTTTTGTCGACACCGTGGTCCGTCGCTGGCAACGCTTTACCGGAATGCGTGCACTGCATGGCGAGTCCAAGCGGAGCTTCGACGATCTCGAAAAGGAGGCCACGAATGCAAGACAGCGCTGAAAAATCGCACTCGGTAAATGGCGCAAAGCAGGTTGGCTATCGCCATCCTCCCGAGACCACTCGATTCAAAAAAGGCCAGTCTGGGAATCCGAAGGGGCGGCGAAAGGGATCACTGAATGTGTCCACCGTTTTCGCGCAGACGCTTCGGGAGAAAGTCGTCGTGAACGAAAACGGCCGGCGGAAGACGATGACGAAGTTTGAAGCAGCGATCAAGCAGTTCGTAAACAAAGCTGCATCCGGCGACCTCCGGGCCCTGCAGCTGCTGCTGAGTCTATCTCGGGAGGCGGAGACGCGCGAAAGCCAGCCGAAGCCGAATAGCCTGGCTCTCAGCGAATCTGATCAAAAAGTCATGGAGGGAATCATGAAACGATTTCAGGCTGTTACTGGTGACCAAGGGGGTGCGCGCAATGAGTGATCTCACGCCGAATGAGTACTTAACCATGTTGCGAAACGATTTCTTTACCTTCGTCGACGGCAGTTTCCGTCAACTGAATCCCGGGGCTGAATTTCTGCCAAACTGGCACATCGAACTAATTGCCGCTGAGCTCGAGCGGTGCTTTCGAGGCGAGACCAAGCGGCTCATCATCAACGTCCCGCCGAGATCGCTAAAATCGCACTGCGCGTCGGTGGCTTTTCCTGCCTGGCTCCTTGGTCACAAGCCCAGTAGCGAGATCATCTGCGTCTCCTATGGGCAAGATCTTGCCGACAAACTCGCCCACGACTGTCGCTCGCTGATGAACTCCGAGTGGTACGGCAAAGTATTTGCGACTCGTCTTGCAAGTCAGGCTGTCGCCGAGCTCACGACTGAAGCCCAAGGGTTTCGACTCGCAACATCGGTGGGAGGAGTGGTGACGGGCCGCGGCGGCAACTTCATCATCATTGATGATCCGCTAAAACCCGAGGAGGCCGTGTCAGATGGGCGGCGCGATGCGGTGAACGAGTGGTATGAACGCACCCTTTACAGCCGCCTCAATGACAAGGAGACGGGCTGCATCATTGTTATTATGCAGCGCTTGCATGAGGACGACCTGGTCGGCCACCTGGTGCAGCAAGGTGGCTGGAGAGTCCTCAAGTTTCCGGCCATTGCGGTCGAAGATGAAACGCACATCATTTCAACCCGCCTCGGCCAGCGCACGGTTCAGAGACGCGTAGGGGAAGCACTGCACCCCGAACGCGAGTCACTCGACATCCTCGAAAACATCAGCCGCACCCTCGGCGAATACAACTTCTCAGGTCAATATCAGCAAGAGCCAGCTCCTCTCGGCGGAGGCATGGTCAAACAGGATTGGTTCAACACCTTCAAGGACGGCGAGCAGCCGGCACGATTTGATCTTGTTTTTCAGAGCTGGGATACGGCCGTAAAGGCCACGGAGCGGAGCGATTACAGTGTCTGTACGACCTGGGGGAAAAAGGACGAGAACCTCTATCTGCTGCACGTCCTTCGGAGGCGGATGGAATACCCCGAACTGAAGCGCACCGTCCGGGAGCAGGCAAGAATGTTCAAGGCTGCGACGGTTCTGATCGAAGATAAAAGCTCCGGCGCCGCACTGATCCAAGAACTCATTCGCGAGGGCCTGCACGGCGTCGCGCGATATGAGCCGAAAATGGAGAAGATAATGCGGATGCATTCGGTCACCAGCACGATTGAAAATCGCCTTGTCTACCTGCCGGAGAAGGCCAATTGGCTTGCCGACTACCTGCACGAGTTGACAACTTTCCCCAACGGAAAATTCGATGACCAGTGCGACTCGACCTCTCAAGCGCTTGATTGGGTTAAAAAAGGCAGCGACTGGGAACGTTTTTCGCGATTGCTAGAATTCCAAGCACATAGCCTCGGCTCAGACACTTCTAGTGAACAGGTTGAAGCCAGAGTGACCCGGGCAGACATGCTTAATGGTCGATGGCGGTTCTAATCAGGCCACGCGGCGCTTGGTACCCTGGATTGCAGGTCTTCGTTGGCGCTTATAACGTGGATCGGCATCGCCAATTGTCTGGTGCGATATCGAATCTGGAGTCCATCAGGCGCATTTCGGGCAGCCGCCGTCTCTTAGCCATATAGTGAGTCTAATCTGACTCATACCTATGAATCAGAACTGTACTGTCTTCGGCGAGCATCCCATATCGTGGCGTGAGTAGCGAATCGATGGGCCACCGCATCGTCGTACGTTGACGGCGCCGGGTGAGCAGGCGGTCGGCAAAGTTCCGTTCGTTGACGAGCAATTGTTCGAACGCGACCGCGTGCGAGATGAGGGATGCGCTACAGGTAGAACCGTTGAGGTCTGTGCGCTTAGAAAACCTCCGGCCATTTTTGTGCACCGTGGTACACGGCGAGGATCACGATGCGGTCGTGATCAACGGAGTAGGCTGCGACAAAAGGGGTATTGGAAATGACCAGCTCACGCGTACCCGCAACCCGGCCTGATCTGCCCGACATGGGGAAGGCGGCGAGTTGCTGTACGCTGGTGACGATCTGCATCGTGATCCGGGCAGCAACCGCCTCGCTGTTAGAGAGCGCGATGTAATCGTAAGCCTGATCCAGTTGCCGGGTCGCCTGCTCGGTCCATTCGATCATTAGCCCGTGCGCCCCGACCTCTTGAGCCGTTTTACGACCTTCTCATGGCTAACAACGCGGCCTCTCCGCATCTCTTCAAGTCCCTTGCGAACCAGCGCGTCCTGGTAGGCGTGCAGTTCGATATAGTTCGTGATCGCCTCGTTGATAAGATAGGTGCGCGAACGGTCCTGTGTCGCGGCCAGCGAATCAAGTGCTTCGATTTTTTCGGCGACGGCGCGGAAGCTGATAGTTTTATCGACGTCACTCATAATATTAGAACTATAACATGTATTATCTCATAATACAACACGTTCACCGCTGGCGCGGAAACCGGCTTACGTTGGTGCAGCCGCTCCCGCAATTCTGCGAGCGTTGGCCTCTCCGCGATTTCCTTGATCTCCGCTAACAGATAGTCCGAAAGCGACATGCCTGCCAGGGCAGCGCGAGCTTTCAGGCTACCATGTAGGGCATCGGGTACATCACGAAGCTGAATCATCTGTAGCGATTTAATACCAACCAGGCCGGAGGCTTACGATGCTGGATCGTCTCTTCGGGAAGGCGGACCCCGCAAATGATCCCGGCCACTTTGGTCACAAGTAGTGCGGCGATCCTCAGCTTCGCAGCAACGGTATTGCTGCTCGGCTGCGGAGGCTGGTCTTCATCAACGACCGAAACACCGACGGGCCCTGGCACCACGGCACAGTCGACACACACGGTTAATCTCTCCTGGACTGCGAGCACGTCGTCGGACGTATCCGGCTATAACATTTATCGCGCCCCGTACACAGACTCCTGCGGATCCTTCTCCAAGATCAACTACATACCGAACACCAGCACCTTATACACGGATTCGGAAGTCACCGATGGCGCTTCCTACTGCTACGCCGCTACCGCTGTAAAAACCTAAGAGCCCCTGATAAAATGATGTCGGGCGATCTGCCCAAGCGGACGGAGAAAAAGGTAGTGCGCCGCAGTGGCGAACGACCGTGAATGTCGCTTATTCGGGCAGAGTCATTGAATTGAACTAGCTACATTCGAAAATACGTTGTTCGCATTGCTTCCGACCAAGCGAATCGTACCAACCACAATTACGAGAATAACGGCCAGCATCACCGCATACTCGGCGATATCTTGGCCCTCGTCACGCCGCCACAGCTTGCGAAGAAGACTACTCATTTTTGCACCTCTGGCCGATTCTATGCCCATTTCTAGCAATCGGAATCAGTTTCACCACGTCCACTGTCCGCGATCTCCTAGCTTCGAGACGCAATTTCTTTATCGTCAATCGCGCTAGTCTAGCTTCGGCACGTAACACTTTCGTTTCAAGTGCACTTCTGCTTGCCTTCTCTCGCAATCCTTTCGATATTACTTCGGCGAGGCGTATTCCCTTTTCCCTCGGAACGTTGCTATCCACCACCCATTCCAAAATGGTGCTTACGTCTACTCCGATATGCTCAGCTACCTGCTCTAGCGCTGTATATTCGTCCATTTGCGATCCCTCCTTGTGCAGTCACTCCGCATTCCCGGATGAGGGCACGCAACCCACAATCGCAAATGCCTAATAAAGAAAGGTTACGGAACGTCCTGACTCCCATTGGCTCGTGAATATTCAAAACTGGATCTGGCTTCATCCCGAGTGTGGTTGCTGATAATCAACCGGAGAAGGTGCAGAGAAGTTCACACACGGAAGGGGAATTTCCGTAGGTGGTAGGTCGTCCTCTAAACTCTATGGTCTGACGTGATCAGAAGAGGTTAGTTAGGGGAAGATGAGCGAGCTTGGAATTTCTCCCCGCTGGACCCGTCCCTGGATTTGCCAGGAACCGTCAGACCCACACTGGCAGCCGGTTTGCTGCCAGAACTCTGAACGCCAGGTGTTTCATACCGGAAGTAGGGCCGGCCCACACGTCTCGTGTAGCAGCATGGCTGACGTTCAAACTTTGAATAGGGCTAGGAGTTCTGCTATTTCAAGCCGGGTACACCGGTAATGGATTCAGGTAGGTCTAAGCAAGCGCTGTCGCATGGATGTAGTGGGCGTTTTTCACGAGATCGGCACAGGGGCAAAATCTCCAACCATCAACCTTCTTCTTTGCCATTCCCCAGGTAGCGGTGTAGGTATTTTGATCCCTCCTTGCCGTACGCCTCTGTCCCTATCGTCAGGAGAATCTCGCAGACCTGAGAGATGCTGCGTGCCTCTCGATTGGCGATCTGTTGGAGGTTCTTTTTAAGCTCGCCAGGAATCCGGAATGCGAGGGGGGCGTTCTTCTTCATAATGCTGAGATTGTATGAAAAACCAAGCCCTTTGTTATTGACAATCTGTTGACTCCCCTATTCATATGTAATATAATGTATGTGTTTGTATGCCACCGTACCTGGAGGCTTTCCATGGCCGACCATTTGTTGCGCAGCAATATGAGGTTCGCCCGATCTCGATGGAAGCGCGATCTCGATCAATTTGCATTTCAGTTGCTGAAGTTACTCACCAACCAATTTCAGTTTTCGGTGGCGGAGGGCGATCTTATCTGGTTAGAGCGCGGGTGGTACGTGACGAATACGGGCCTAGTACGACTCGCCTCCCGAAATCGCTGCGCGGGGATTCACACTAAACCTGTTGCGGACTTTTGCGACCCGCATACGCAACGCTGGGCATTCGAGGCTACTGTCTACAAGAACAAAACCTGTCGAGGCTTCATCGGTTACGGCGATGCCGATCCTTCCAATGTCTCGTTCCTAGTTCACGGCGCCGAGATGCGTGTGGCGGAAACGCGGGCTGTTAATCGTGCCCTGCGCAAGGCCTACGGCATCGGCATCTGCTCCGTTGAGGAAATTGGGTCCTTTGCTGAACGCCCGCAATCCTCCCAAGAGTCGAAGAAGCTTCCGCCTCAACCTGCCAATGGCAACGGGAACCACGGCGCTCGGAAGGTTCGCGACCGCCTTTGCCAGATCATTCGCCAGCATCAACTCGATCCCAACTTGGTCAAGGCCTACGCAACCGATTTCTGTGGCGTTAAGCTGCTTCGCGATGCCACCCGCGAGCAGGTGGAAACCTTCGTCACACATCTGGCCGACTGGGCCGACAAAGACCGCAATGCCCTGCTCTGCCAGCTCAACAGCTATCTCGGCCAGAAAGAAGGTGCCGCTTGAAACGCCAGATCACCGGCTTGCACGCCGCCGATCGCTGTGCCGCCGACCAGATCCCCGACGGAGTCTTCCTGGTTCGCGTGCAACGGGTCCAGTTTCGTCGCCAGGCACAAAAACCTTACTACACGCTGGTTCTGGCCATTCTTGAGCCCAGCCGCTTTTCTGGCCACATCCTTTCCAGCCGGCTCTATTGCAGCCCCAAAGCCCTGTGGAAGCTGAACTGGTTCCTGCGCGACTTTGGCTATGACACTGAGCTGCTCGGACGCGATGAGGTGGACGAGACTCAGCTCATAGGTCTGACAGGGGTGGTCAAGATCAGCCACATCGTCTTTAACGGCGCTTCCCTGCTCCGACTCGACGGCTTTGCCCCCGCTGGCCGCTGGGAAGAACTTTCCCCAGCAAATCTGGATAGCCCGCAGGTGGCCTGAAATGATCTACAGCTACACCCAGATCAGCCAGTACCTCACCTGCCCACGGCGGTATCGGCATCGCTATCTCGATGGCTGGAAAGAGAAGGACACCCGGGCGGCAATGCTATTCGGGCGCGCCTTCGAACAAGCTCTGGGCGCCTATTTTCGCCGAGAAGATCCCGGAGCGATCTTGTTCTCCGAGTGGTCTGCCTGTCAGAACCAAGGCTTGCACTACTCCAACGGAGATTCCTGGGATCGCATGCTCCGGCAGGGAATCATGCTATTGACCCGGTTCTGCCAGGACGATCGCGTCCAGGTCTCCCACCCTCGACGAAATCTACAGATCAAGTTTAACCGGCCAGTTGGCGAAAAGAACGACTTTATCGCTTATATCGATGCCATCGGCAAACTCGACGGAAAGCGCTGCCTACTGGAATGGAAGACTTCTTCAAGCCGATACTCGGAAGAGCCTGAAGGGTTATTGGCGTTGGATCCACAGCTGGTTTGCTACTCCTGGATGACTGGCATCGCCGACGTCGCTCAAGTGGTTTTCGTTCGCAAGCGGCTGGTGGAGATTCAGTACCTGCGCACCACCATTACCGACGCGCAGCGCGAGGAATTTGGCCACTTGGTGGAAGGCACGATCCGTCGCATCGAATCGGCAGACTTTCTGCCGCACAGCGGCATCCGTTTCCCGCAGAATCCCTGCAGCAGCTGTCCGTACGTGGGGCTTTGTCTAGGAAAACAGGAAATGGCTGACGCCCGCCTGGTGCGGCGTCCAGGAGCAGAAAGTCTTGATTGGCTTGACGAGCTTGCATACTGAGTATTCGCCCATGCCGCCGAAGTTCAATCGCCGCCGCGCCCTGTTCGTGTTGGGCAAGATTGACGAGATTCTGGCCTGGGAACAACGGAGAGAGACGGAACGCGACACCAAGTTCGTCGAACTCGGGCGCTACCTATGCGAAGTGCGGGCGGGACAGTACTGGCGGGTAGAAAACGTGAAGTCGTTTGACGAGTTCCTGCAGAGACGGTTTCCGGAGTCGCGGCGTAAGGCCTACTACCTCATGTCGATTCACGAACATCTGCCGCCACAAGCGAGAAAGGATTTGAAGAAGATCGGCTGGGCAAAGGGGATCGAGCTGGCTAAACTCGCACGCAGAGACCGACAGGCCTTCGATTGTGCAACCTGGTTGCACAAAGCTCGGCACTCGTCCAAAGAGGATTTTCAGCAGGCAGTAGCGAGAGAACTCACCGGGAAGATAACAGAGCCGTGGGAAATTGTCTACTTCAAACTGTACAAAAGCCAGATTCCTGTGATCGAGCGCGCGATCGAGACCGCAGCTCTGATGCTGGGCAGCGACCGATCGCGAGGTTACTGTCTGGAAATGATCTGTGCGGACTTTCTGGCCGGGGCCAACCTCGACCACGGCGATCCGGAGATGCTGCTGTTCTCGATGACGAGATTCTTCAAATTCCTGCCCGGCGAGCAACGGCAGGAATTTCTTGCAGGCCTGAGCGAGAAGGCCTCATGAGCTCAATTGGCTCAAAACTCTCGCGAAGGCTGGATCCAGTGTCCTACGAAACTCTACGGCACCAGGTTCTGCGTCGCGATGTCTGGAGGTGTCAATTGTGCGGCTCGATGTCGAACTTGGAGGTTCACCATAAGGAATTTCGCAGCCATGCGGGCGAGGATTCCGAGCTGAACCTCATCACGCTCTGTGGCAAGTGTCACGCCAGGGCTCATGGAACTTGAAAAAGCGATGACAGCATCGCAGTGCACCGCCACAATACAGCCGGGTTGCTATAGGCAGGCGGCAGCTAGCAGCTTAAACATTCATTCGTCCCGACATGGTAACATTTTGGGCCGTGCCCATCACCGACACAAACCCTTCCGTACAAGCTCTCCAGCTCCAAATTCAACGGGCGATGCCAGGAGAACTGCGCCTGCTGCTGGCGCTGGAAATGAGCCTGTTTGCTCGCGAATTGGCAAAGGAGGGAATCCGGCGAGAGTATCCAGAATGGTCGGACGCGCAGGTCGCACGAGAACTCGTTCGGTTGACCTTCCTGCCTGCCCCCGTACCAGCGCGGTTGCGATGACTGTCTCGGAGGTTTTCCATATCGACAACTTGGTGACCGCGAGAAGCTAGTCAAAATTGAGCTTGAATACCGCTGAAGCAATTTCAAACTGCATCGTCACAATCCGAACTGTGCGACACTGATTGGAGCAGGATGCCGTTTCAGGATGCCGTTTAAGGATCCCAACTCGCCCGGGGCGAAGGCCAGCAATAAGCGGCGCTTCGCCCGCTGGTATGCCAAGAATCGGGCGCGTTGCCTTGCCCGCATGAAAAAGCGGTATCGAAACAAGAAAGCGTTGGACGGAGGCAAATGAAGATCCTAATGAATGTTCACATGTTTGCTCTCCCACCCTGTTCAATGGCGCTGATCATTTGCGGAACAAGTCGATTTTTCGAAAACAGTGTCTCCACTGCAACATCGCACGGCGAACCAAGTTCGGTGTTCCTCATCGCGCGCAGGATATTTGCTACGACTCCCTCTACGTCACCGTGGGACGAAACGTAGGCACTAGATTGTCTAATGATGTCTGTCACGTGACTTTCAGTGGGCCCGATGTAGAGAAATGGTTTCTTGACGGCGAGCACGTTGTAGATTTTGCATGGGTGGACAATGCCTACATACTGATCCCCCATCACGACAACGTGGAGATCGGCTGCCGACAGCGATCCCGATAGCTTCTCTATCGGCTGGTAAGAAAGGCATAGCACATTGCCCAAACCGCGGTTCTGAGCGCGCTCCTTGACCTTGCCAAATTCGCTTCCGCCCCCCACAAAACAGAAAGCAACATCCTCGTTCTCAGCCAGTCGCTCAGCTGCTTGGAGGAGGGTCTCTAACGGGTGGCACGGGCTATGGTTCCCCGAGTACATTACGACGAATCTACGGGAAAGCTTATGAATGGCCCGGAACTCTTCCCGGCCCGCTGGATCAAACCTGACGCGGTCATCGTGTGACCAAGGCGGCACGACCAGAACTTTCTCCGCGGGAACGCCTTTCGCATGAATGCGGTCTTTCATGAACCGATCGAGCGCAACAACGACAGTAGCCCGTTTCAAGCTGTACAACAACATGCGGGACAATAAACGTGCAGTCAGTGACTTTTCCCGCAGCCATCCCGCAGCAATTGCCTCATCCGGATTGAGATCCATAGACCAGAATACGAGGTTGCTCGCTCTACTGGGCACGGCCAAGCTCGAAAGGAAAGAAATGACGGGCGGAGACGTCATCGCCACCACAACATCGAAGCGTGGCAGCAGCCACAAACGAACGCCACAGCCTGCCATGAATGTGCTGAAGTCGGTTGCACGACGCCATTTGGAGGCTTTGCCGAACCCGGTCGAACGCACGCGGATGATATTGACCGCGTTCCAAACTTCCTGCTTGGGAAACCGAACACCCGGATCGTCGTAGCCTCGGGAGCTACATACGACGGTGACCTCGTGTCCCACCTGCGTCAGAGCCCTCGCCAAGTCGCTGGCGTGCTGAGCAGTTGAGACAACGTCTGGATAAAACGCTTGGTTTAGAATCAGAATCTTCATCGGCGGGGCACCAGCAGCTCACGGTTGGATCAGCGCTGCACCATATAATTGCCCAGAAACAAAACGTCCATGCGTGTTCTTTGAAAGCAGTTCACAGCTTCCTCGGGCGTGCATACGATTGGCTCATCCTCGTTGAACGAAGTATTCAGCACAACAGGGACGTTGGTTAACTTCTCGAAGTCGCTGATGAGTTGGTAGTAGCGCGGATTTGTTTCGCGAGAAACCGTTTGCAACCGCCCGGAGCCGTCAACATGTGTGACGGCAGGTATCATAGACTGTTTGTCTTTCTTGACCTGATAAACCATCAGCATCGTCGGGGATGGATGGGTCTGCTCGAAGTATTCGCCGACACGCTCCTCTAGGATCGAAGGAGCAAAGGGACGGAATGGTTCGCGCTTCTTGATACGAGCGTTTAGGATGTCCTTCATTTCCGAACGGCGCGGATCGACGACAATGCTGCGATTGCCGAGCGCACGAGGCCCAAACTCCATTCGACCTTGGAACCAGCCCACGATTTTCCCGTCAGCAATGGCCTGCGCAGCCACCTCGGTGAGTTCGCAATTGCTCAACTTGCGAGGCGACAGACCCCTCTGGTTTAACGCCTGTTCGATTTGTCCCTCGCCAAACTCCGGCCCGGTATAGGCGTGCTCCATTACAAATGACCGAGCCTGGTGAAGGATCATGTTGTGAATGTAATAACAAGCTCCCACCGCGGTCCCTGAATCACCGGCCGCTGGCTGTACGAAAACCTCTTTGAAAGGCGTATGCAGCGGAATTTTCCCATTCATCACAGAATTCAACGCAACGCCGCCGGCCAAACAGAGCTTGTCGAGCGTCGTTTCCTCGTAGAGCTGATTGAGAATGTGAAAGCCAACCTCTTCTAGTCGCGCTTGCAGCGAGGCAGCAATGTCCTCCTGCTTGGTGGTAAGAGGCTCGCCAGCCGAACGCGCCGGCCCGAAGGTGTCAATGAACCTGTCAGAGAACATACGGCCAATCGTGGGCGAGCCTTGGTCCCAGGTCATGTCCACTCCTTCGGAGTGATGTAGGAAATAGTCGAGGTTCAATTTGAAGCCACCGCCATTGTCGGTCCGAATGATGTCACGAAACTCACCGAGATATCGTGGCTGACCGTACGGAGCAAGTCCCATTACCTTACCTTCGTCCCCGTACTTGGTGAACCCGAGATATTGGCTCGTGGCCGTATAAACTGCGCCCGCTGAGTGAGGATATTCGACCTGACCGAGCACATCGATACGGTTGTCCTGTCCCGTGCCCCACATCGTACTAATAAAGTCGCCGAAGCCGTCGATCGACAAAATCGCCGCGCGTTCAAATGGCGAGACGAAGAAACAACTCGCCATGTGCGCCTTGTGATGCTCCACATTATGAAACTGCACCTTCTCCGAAGGGGCAACTCCCAGCACTCTTACCAAGTCCTGGCGGAGATCGCGTATTTTGGCCGCGTTGGCTAGCCGTGCTGCAATTAGCCCAGAAAGGCTTGCCAGTTTGGTAAGCGAAAATAGGATTTTCTTATGGAGGTGTGCTGAGGGGTCGCGGGAAATCCCTATATGATCCACCTGATCAAGGGAAATATCCGCGGCTTCCAGACAATAGCGTATTGCGAGCGCCGGAAAACCTGCACAATGCTTTTTTCGATTGAACCGCTCTTCTTCAGCCGCAGCGATGAGCTGCCCGTCTTTGACGATAGAGGCGGCGGCATCACCGTGATATGCGTTTATCCCCAGGATGTACAAACGAAGAACTCCTAACTTTGCCGATTGGATTCACCTTGAGATGGTATGAAATGGTTGCCAATTTCGTTAGATTGCAGATCTCGCGGTGTGTTTTAGTTCATATATTTTCGCTTTGATGTGGAAAAAGTGCGTCGATTGGAGAGCGCAATAGACTAAGCCTGGCATTCCATCCACCGCGGCCGACGCATCGTGGAACGCGTTAAGTCCGAGAATTTTCATTTCCGTTTCCATCCGCCTGTCGGTTTCCGGGCAATCAGGATCATACTCTTCCAAATATAAGGAACACGTCCCGTACCCACGAATCGTACATCTGTAAACCCTTTTTCCATGAGCAACCCTGACAGCGTCTTACGCGACCAGAACTTGATATGGCCGCCATCCCAAAGTGCCGTGAAATGGTTGTCCATCTTCCCGCTGAGCGCCAACACGACGTTCTTAACATAGCCGTGGTAAGGAGTGCTGATGATGAAATGCCCAGACGGCTTCAGCAGCCGGAAGGCGTTCTGGATCAACCGCCGCGGATGATAGAGATGCTCCACCACCTCCGTGCTCACCACAACGTCAAAACTTTCAGCCTGAAACGGATCCGGCGACAGGACCTTCTCCACGTCACCCAGCGAGAACTGCACTTGGGGAAACGCTTCCCGTGCGATCTGAATTCCAGACTCGGATCGGTCAACGCCATGGACTTCAAAACCGAGTTTCGACAACTCATGACTCAACGATCCGTTCCCACATCCCAGGTCCAACACCGGGCCCTTCTTTCCAAGACTCTGGGCCAACCGCTTTACGGGCGCCAGCAGATAAGCATGCGCGCAGCTGGCGGCGGAGCTCTCATACTCGTACTCAACTTTAGTTATGGAAGTCTCTGGCATGTCACCTTCTCCAAAGCTCCAACCCCTAAATTCCTAAGATGTACAGCGCGAAGCTCCTTGCGTCAATTACGCTTATTAAGTTTGATCTGAGGCTGAAACGCTTGAAACGATGGCGCCAGGGCGGCTTAACTCGGCCAATTCTTCAATTTTTACATCTACGAGCAAGCGAAACCACAAAGACTGGCAAAAGTGGAAAATCAAGCCCTGTTTCCCATCTAGAAAACCGAGACGAAGAAAATAGCGATAGAAGAAAAGCAGAAACGGCCGCAGGTACAAGGGCAAGTAGCGATACCAAATCCCTCGCAAGAAGAGAGTTCGCTCGTCAGGAGTGCCAAAGAACCTTGGCTTGAGACACCACCCCACTTGGCTCTTCCGACGGTATAATTCTTCGGAAGCCTGGGCGACGGCGTAGCGATTGTGTTTCTCAATCCAAAACGTCATGTCGTGCTCGTTTTGGTTGTCCTCGATGATATCGTGCTTCAGCAATCCAGTGGAGCCCTTCACATAAAAATGCGAATCCAGGCGTTCACTCTCATCGCACCAAGCAAGCTTGTGTCGCACCATTTTCAACAAATACTTGGGGTAGTAGCCACCATGCTTGATCCACTTCCCTCGAAAGATTTGCCGCCTTTTAATGTAGAAGCCGTTCTGCGGGACTGTTTCCCGTTCCTTTGACAGCAAGGAACCGATTTCGCTGCGCAGCTGAGGTGTGACCCGCTGGTCCGCGTCCAAGCAGAGGGCCCAATCAGATCGGAATGGGAGATTCGTTAATGCCCAATTCCATTGCTTCGCGTGACTCTCGAAAGGATGTGACACAACCGCGGCACCGTAGTGCTCAGCAATTTTGACTGTCCCGTCTTTGCTCCCAGAATCCACGACAAGAATTTCTCGACACCATTGGGCAACACTCTCCAAGCAACGCCCTAGATTGCGCTCTTCATTTTTCGTCAGGATAACGACACTAAGGGGCACAGCACTCATAGGGCACAGTGGATGCGAAAAGTTGCCTCACTTGATTCAATTGTGATCATACGTGACCTGCCCCCAAGATCGGCAGTCGGCAAGACGTAAGATGCATTTCCGCACGAGCAGGAACTGAGCTGCGCACATTATAAGACACGCACCGGGGTCGTCAAGGTAGCAGCCAATTGCCCAAGAATCCTAAAGCCAGGTTTCCAAGCGACACACAGATCACGCAGTTCTTTCTGCAGCCACGAGATCTGGCGCCGTTGCATGCTGGGTCCCGAGCCAAGAACCGAGAGTAACAAGAGCCCACAATCGTGACCAGGCCTGGCTGTCTGGATCACGTCGGAAGATTTCCTCTACATCGTCGATTCCGGTTGTGTCCAGCAATCCCGAGTCGCGCAGGGTGCAAAGACTTGCTTCCATGACCTCGCGTAAGGGCCCCCGCAGCCAAGCGGAGATCGGAACCACGAAGCCCCGTTTGGAAGAGGCGACAGGCAGTTTTCTGTAGACCTCAGCGCAAATCTTTCGCAACAAATACTTCAAAGGAGCTCGCTTGGGGAGCAAGACATCTCCAGGCAGTCGAAATGCCCATTCAATGAGGTCGCGGTCCAGAAAGGGAACACGGATTTCCAACGAGTTTGCCATCCCGAAGACATCGCTGTCCCGCAGCAGAATATTCTGCAGGTAAAATGCCGCGTCCAGTCTGGCCACGGAAGACAACAAATCAGCTGGTATGTAGCAACCCTCGTACTGCAGTTCCGGAACCTGAAAGTCTTCTGACAGACGAAGCGCGTCTGCATGAAAGCCGAATGCGTCCAGCCCAGAGTCGCCGATCAAGCGACGCTGCCGGAAGTACAACCCAATCAATCCTGGATTGACTTTAGCGATCTCGTGCGCTTTTTGTCTGACGGTGTCGTTGGTGAATGCCGTAGCAAACCAAGCAGCAGCAGTACGCACTGATTCCGGAAACGGAATGAGCCAGGACAGAGCGTCATAGATTCGGGGCACACGGTGAAATAGTTCGTAGCCTCCGAAAACTTCATCGCCACCCAGCCCGGAAAGGGCTACTACGATCCCATGTTCACGGACTGCGCGGGACACAATATAGGAGTTGAAGCCGTCCATCGAGGGCTGATCCATGCTTTCCAAAGCTTTGTGAATCCAATTCAGAGCGGTACTGTCGCTGACCTGACATTCGTGATGACGCACGCCGAAACGTTCCGCCGCGACTTTAGCCGCCAGAACTTCGTTGTACTCAGGATGGTCTGGGAACGAGACCGTAAACGCGTCGAGGTTGTGCTTCTCGGGAGTGAGTCCTAGCAATGCAGTAGAATCCAGCCCTGAACTCAGGAAAAGACCGACTTTCACATCACTGAGTAGATGCCGACGCACGGATTCCTGCAGAATTCCACGACCCTCTTCTACAACATCTGTAAGACGACGCCCACGCTGCGACTCCTCTGGCAATGGAAATTGCCAGTATCTTCCGCCTGCTACAACATTCCCGCGATCATCCCGTTCCTGCCAGCAACCGCGAGGCAGCGAAAATATACCCTCATAGATCGTGAGCGGCTCCTGAACTGCGCCATATGCCAAATATCCAGCCAGCGAGCGACGGTCAATGCAAGAATCCGGCAAACCGCTTTGGAGTAGCGCTCGCACTTCGGAGGCGAAAACAAACCAATTATCCTTTTTGGCCGCATAATACAGCGGCTTGATTCCCATGGGATCACGCGCAATCACCAGGCGTGAGCGACGAGCATCCCACAAGGCGAACGCGAACATTCCTCGAAGATGTGTCAAACATTCGATTCCCCAGCGCTCATAAGCACGCATGAGGACCTCGGTGTCGCTATGGCCTTGGAATTCAAAACTCTCCGTCCTCAGTAGATCACGCAGCGCGGGAGCGTTATAGATCTCACCGTTGTAGACAAGGACGTCGCCGGTGCCCTCGTTAACCATCGGCTGGTGGCCCAGAGGAGACAGATCTTGGATGGCTAGGCGCCGGTTTCCCAACCCAACCGTTCCGCCGCGGACAGGTATTAACCTCAAACCGCCGTCATCAGGGCCGCGGTGTATCTGTTCGTCGAGCATTGATCGCAGAGCCCCATCGACCTGCCCATGTGAGAGTGCACCCGCGATTCCAGCAATTCCGCACATTCGATCACTCCTCGACCTACCGATGTTCGATCAATGAATTTATCCTCTACGATAGCGCCGAGCACATTGGTGATACAAGGCCAGCATCTGGTTAGTTACAGAACGCCAGAAAAACTCGTTCTGCATCCATTCTCGTCCCCTCAGACCCATATCCTGCAGCGGCATGGCGCTAATCCTACGAATTGCACCGGCCAGGCTTTCGGGATCATTGTCGACCCACAAGCCACACCTCATCTCTTCCAGACGGCTCCAGGGGGTCCCCTTACTAGCAATCACTGGAACTCCATGGGCGAGAGCCTCGGCTACAACTATGGCGAAGTTCTCGGTGTAAGACGGCACTAGAGCAACATCAGAACATTCGAATAGTTCCTTTTTTTCTTTCGATACAACTGCCCCCAACATCTCCACTCGTCCGCTCAATCCCAGCGCATGGACTTGCTCTTTGAGTTGCGAAACGTACTCCGGTGCCCCCCACCCCGCGATCGCAAGACGCCACGGAGGTGCTGAATCGACGAGACTGCAAGCCTTCAGTAAAGCCTCAATTCCCTTCTTCGGATCCAATCGTCCGATGAAAAGCATTCGAAGCTCCCCATTCCTCTCTACTCGATTGAGGTCAACTGGGACATCCACCCCGTTTGGAATCATGGCCATTCGCAACTTCGGGAAACGTGCCGAAGCCTCGCGGCTTTCCTGTTCTGACGTAACGTGCATCGTCAATTCCAGGCGATCGGCTGTGTGATACCACAGAAAATCCCAAACGGCTTTTGGACCAACTCGTGAAGAGCCTTCCCAGCGCTGAAGAGCCCCCCGCGGTGACCAGATCAGGGGCTTATTCAATAAACGGCTCCAAAAGACAGTTGGGAAGGTCGGAAAGTTGTAAACTCCCGTGAGATGGACAACATCAGCCCACTGCATGTACGTCGGTAGCAACCGCGTTAGGGTTGGCGAAACTGAATGCCGTAGCCGCCGCGGACAATAGCGAACGCGAAATCCCTCTGGAAGTTGCACTTCCTCGTTCTTGTCTACGTCCAATACGCGATCTAACCCGTCCGCATCCGTGGTCAGAACGCGGACCTCACAGCCCAACTCCACTGCGTTCCGACACAGCTCGAATGTGGAACGAATCGGGCCACCATAGGAATAGGCGGGGTGGAACGACGGCACCACATGCAAGACTTTCATAAAAGCCGGTTTGAGAGTCGAAAAACTGTCGACATCTTACAAAAAAGCTCTTTCCATTTGTCGCAAGAAGATGATACTAATGTTTCCGAACTTAACAGGGCTACAGTGCGTCCTAAAATCGCTCTAGTTACCTCCGGCCTCGGTTCCAGACACGGCGGCATTGGCGTGGTTGCCGATCTTATCGTCTCAGCGCTGGAAAAGGATTCCGATATATCGACGTGGGAACACCACGCCTTTTGGCCTCGGTTTGCACGCATCCCTGCAGCTGTTGGAAGAACATTCTTGGGCAGTCTGAAGGCTCCCGATTTTGTTCTGTACGACCACGTCGACCTCGCTATTTTGCACACTATCATACCTCGTCTGCGGCCCATTCCTTATGCTGTGTTCTTGCATGGCATAGAAGTTTGGAAGCCTATCGTTGGTCGGCGCCGAGAAGCGCTCTTAGGTGCAAGCCTTCTCCTTGCGAACTCGGCTACGACAGAAAACGAAGCCCGCGTTTTCAATCCGTGGTTGCCGAAAGCGGAAGTTACATGGCTTGGCGTCGAGGGCCAACATGAAATTGCGAACGTCGGATCTAGTCCTCCGGTCGGCCTAATTGTCGGCCGGATGGCCGATTCTGAGCGCCTCAAAGGCCATGACTCTGTAATGGATGCCTGGCCACTTATCAAGTCTTCCGTTCCCGATGCTAAGCTGATGATCGTGGGAACTGGAAACGATAAGCACCGCTTACAAGACAGAGTAAAAACGGAGCATCTGACAGGCGTGGAGTTTTGCGGTTGGATCAATGATGCACAGCGCGATCAGATGTATCGGTCCTGTCGTATGCTTTTTTATCCTTCCAAGCAGGAAGGATACGGACTGGCCGGAGTCGAAGCAGCCAGCTACGGCGTGCCTGTGTTGGGACTAGCCGGTACTGTCATAGAAGAGCTCTTTCCAACCGGGACGGGCGCCATGGTCGCTAAGGATCTTTCGAGTGAGAGCATCGCGGAGGCCGCAATCCCTCTTTTGAGAAGCGCCCAGTACGCGCAAGCCCTGGGACGCGCTGCGGCGGCCAGGGTAAACGCAGTCTTTTTAAAAGAGCACTTTGCTGGCCGCCTTCGGCGAGCGTTGACGCCACAGCTATCCATATACGAGGCAGTGGCCACAGACATCCCGCGCACGGATCTGCGAAAAAGAAATGCTTCGTCATCCGCTCAAGTCGCCTCCTCCAAGAGCCGACAATCCTCGCGAATGTAATTGCGAAGCCGCGCTCGACCAGCTACGATTGGCGGCGGCCCCGAACGATCATCAAGCATCAGGTCAACGATCTGCTATGAGTTTGGAATGGGGTGTGCTTAAAATGTCGAACGAGCTGATGATTACAAATGAAGCCAGCAACGATGAGGCCCGGTGGCGCTTCGTCGTGTGCGCAAGCAGCCTAACCTCGTGATTGCCTTCTGGCAGCAGGCCGATCTGTTTCGGTTGTAACTATATTATGCAATTCTCAATAGGTGGTTGGAACAACTTCTAAAATCGTCACTCGGACAGGGACTCTTTGACCGTAAATTCGGAAGCCTGTAAATGTCGAGACGTCAGCCGAATATACCTGGCGCAGCTTCCCCTGATCTTCGAGGGCCTGAAAGGATCGAGCAAAAGGCTCCGGGTAATCCGGTGCCTTTACAAGCCAACGTACGTCCTTCTGATGTAAGAAGTCTAATAACTTTTGAGAATCCGCAAGACGATCGGGATCCATCAACCAAGACAGTTCCGGGTGGCCTTCAATGAAAGGAGGCCTAAGATAGTATAGGTGGCGGAAGAAAACCATCACTTCGCCTCCCCCGACCAAGGACCGATTTACGAAAGCCGCTGTGGGGTAATCTGCAGCCATGCGCTCGAGGAATACGTTCTGCCTCTCTAGTCCCAGCGCGACCGGAATGAAATCTCTTGCATACAGCGCCTCCGATGCGAGGCCGAACAGAAGGAACAGCAGGAGTGTGCCTTGACACCCGACTCGCACAATGCATCCACCACGGAAGCTTTCCGCCACACCACAGAAGATCAAAGCGAGCGCGATAGGAAATGCAGGCAGCAAGAAACGAGCTTCTTGCGAAACCAATGCATTTGATAGCAACAACGCGGCCCACATTCCAGCTGCAATGTGCGCTAAGAATCCTTTGCGAACTGACAGAAGCAGAAGCGGAGCGAACGCTAAGATCAGGGGGCCAAAGTACTGCCCGACACCATAGTCACGCCCCTTTAGCGCGAGACTGAGAGGGTAGGCAGCTATCCCCAGAAGACTGCGGTCAAAGCCAATGGAATGCGTGTTCGCCACCATCGCGCTGAACGCATAAGTGTTAACCCTCGCTGGAGTCAGCCAACGAGTTAGAAACGGGAAAAAGGGATCTCCTGTCCACAAGGCATTGCGCACTAAAGGAAGGATTCCCGTTGGCAAGACCCAGAGTCCGCACAAAGCAGTCCACTTCCAGGAGCGCAGTGCGAGAAAACTGCACGCAACGAGCGCAACGGGTACGATCCACCCTGTGTACTTGGCGCCCGCGACTGCGCCCGCGAAGATTCCGGCAACGGACCACCAATGGCGGTTTCCACTTTCAACGCCCCGTGCGGCTGCCAACACTACGAGCGTTGTGTAAAAGGCCATCCAGATATCAGGAGAGCCCGAGATGCTCATTTGCCAGTACACCATCGGCGTTAAAACGAAGGCGAGAACAGTAACCCAGGCCCATCGTTCAGATGACACTAGCTTGCGAGTGAGCACAAACAGAGACGCGGCAGTAAAAACCCCTCCGAGGTAGATCAGCCCCAGAGAAACTCGGTCGCTGCCCAAAGCCATACCCAGCGAAATTAAGAGGTGCCCCTGGCCCACTAAGAAACTGTATGAAAGCCAGAAAATCGGCTCTGTTGGCCTGCCGGCCCAGAGCATGGGCGCGGTAAAATGATAGTGCATAGCGTCCGAGCCGGTCAGAGGTGCCATGGCCATCAGGGCATCTATACCGAAGCAAATCAGAACAAGAGTAATCACGGACAGTGTCAGCGGTGATTGGCTCACCCATCGCACGTAACAAACGCCGGCCCTTGCCAATTTGGCTAGCCGTAACCATCCTTTCCCGGCTAGAATTGCCGCCGCGCAGAGCATCCCTAATACTATGTTTTGACGCAATAATCCGAATCTCGCTAGCCCAAATACGACGACTTCCAGTGCAGCAAAGAAGAGGCCTGCCGAGTACAAAGCTTCTTCCAACGTTCCCTCAATAGAAAGATTCATCGACCTGAGCAAGCGAGTGCCGCAGGCGATGGCCAGACAGGCCAGGAAGAAGACTATGGACAGGTGCGCAAAGGCTCTGATTAGCGCCATCGACTGATAAAGGGTGCTAGATGTGAGACAAAAAGATCCCGAAATTGAGCGTAGTAAAATGTATTGACAGCTACCAACCACAGCACAAATAGGACGTCCAAGAATGTCCTTGCACGAGTTTGTCTGAGAATGTTCGGCCTCATATTTTTCACTCACCCGCCGTTTGTAAACGGTATGGACAAATGTCACTGGAAAACATCAAAGCAACAGATTTTCCGGCAGATCCTCGCGTGGCTTCTGTAAAGTGCTCGACAAAGGCTCACGCTTGACTTGAAATCAAGGCCGATGTAAGAACTCTGCCTGTGAGCGATTTCTAGTCAGCAGCGATCGTCCCTCTCTGTAATTGGTGCCAGCAGCAAAGAAAGCCCGCGCTCCTCGATACGCTTCATTCCGGTGGAGATTAAACATGGGAGCCAGAGTAATCAATGCGACCGTGACTTCCTGCACGAAACCTGCTACGTACTGTGCCATTTGTGATTCTACTTGCAAGAGCTGAGGCAATAGAACCACACCTATGCTGTTCAGCAGCAACCCCGAACTAGGGCGCAGAAAGATCTTGTCCAACAGACCAAGGAATATTCCGATGCAGAACATCACCATGGGCGGTCCGAACCAGCCAAAGTTTATGTAACTCTCAGTCAGGTATCCTGTCGCAATCGACACTCTGCGCAGATCCCCGGGAACGGTCAGTAGGTATGCGACTTGGTACCATTGGTTCGCGTCATTGACGGAAGGTTTATCAGACCACAAAAAGCGGGGGACGAACGTAATCAGCATATAAGAATACAGCCGCCCATACTGGTATGGAACACGCTCGGGTGTGGCTTCTATCACGTTGGCAGTTTGCTCCAGTAATGAAAGCCGCCCAACCGTTTGCTTGGCTAAATTCTTTGATTCATCCTGGTGTGAACTCGACAGGGCTCTTCCCCATTCGCTCCTGGAGCTATCCATCCAAAAGTTGAATCGCTCGATGTAGCTATCCGAGGCACCTTCACGCCAATACTGCCGGCGAAACTTGTCTTTGCCGGGCTGCAAGAAAAGAACAATGGGAATACATATCATGATCGCAACGACTGGGAGTTTTCCTCTTTCATACACATACACTCCCGTGGCCATAATTGTCAGACCGACGAAACTTGCCAGCCAGCCGGAAGCGATACCTCCAACCAGCGCTATGCCCGCGTAGCCAAGCAGCAAGACCTTATCAAGAGGAATCGCCGTGCCGCGCAGGTAATAACGCAAGAGAACCACAAACGTAACCGACGGAACAATAGCCTCAATAATGGCTAGAAACTGCCGGCCGCCTCCGCCCAGCATATCGATTGGCACCCTGATCCCCAGAAACATTGTCGCCAATAATGCAAATCTCAAGTAATTCCATCGGGCCGGACTGCGATGGATGTCCACCCTGAAAGATTCCGTGAATCGCCAGCGCCGAGTGACCCTGATGCCCGCTCCGAGTGCAGCCACACCCAAAACGGCCAAGTAAAGCGACCGCGTGATTGCATCCTCGGATAGTTGATGCCCTCCCGTGATCAGATTAATCTCGTGTCTCAGCCAAAACAGTGGCACCGCGTAGGCAATCCAGTACATGGCGCCAACTAGAAAGAAAAGCGGTATCGTCTCTCGCATCCCGCGGTTCCATTCCCGGTAGGCAGCCCATGGAATCCAACACAGGATGAACGCAGCAATGATCTGCGGCGGAGTTACGTCGTTAATACTGGTTGCCCACAGAGCTGCAGTGATGATTAATGGGACACCTGTATAGAGAAGCGCAGGCGAGGTTCTGGAGTTATTCGCGACTTTAAGCGCTTGCATGTAAGACTCGGGGTTCCAGCGTGGCCGCTAGCGACTCGATGATGCCATCAACTGCCGTCTCGACAGAATAGTTTATCAACCTGCTCCGGGCGTCAATACCCATTGAAATCATGTGCTCAGGATTTCCTGCCAACTCAAGGATCGCATTCACCAATGCTTCCACATCCCCCAGCGGAAATATGGACCCAGTCTCCTGCGGAATAACCAGATCGGGGCCGCACCCGACTCTATCGCTCACTATACAGGGTCGGGCACAAGCCATAGCCTCATTTACGACCAGGCCCCAGGTTTCTCCTCCATCTGAGGGAAGCACGAGCGCATTAGAGGCAACATACGCTCTAGTGATTTGTGACTGGTTCAAAAATCCTGTAAAACGAATCGGTGCCCTCCGCTCTCGCACGAGGTCCTCACACTCAGCACGCAGCGGGCCATCCCCCACCATCAAACCTTGGATTCGGGGATTGCGTCGCACGGCCCGTTCAATCGCGTATACAAAATCCATAGGCCGCTTCTTAGGAATAAACTTTCCTGAGAACATGAACACTATTGCATTCTCGTCCAGATCTTTTTCTTTTCGCAGTTCGGGGCGCCGCGGCTCAAGACACTCTGCCTCGATCTGGAATCTCTTACTATCTATGGCGTGCGGCACCAAGAAAATGCGCTCCGGCCGGGCGCCATAATGCAGAAAGTACTCCCGAGACCACTGGCCGGCCGCCAGGCAGGCATCAAACCGCGGAATGAAATGTCGATACGTGAAAGATTTGACAGCTCGCTTCGCCATGCCTCGAGGCGTGTGCAAGTGCGAGTCGCCCCTCACCATGACTTTCACTTTCGATTTCCAGCAGGCCCAGATCGCCTGCCACGCGCTCTTGTAATGCCAACCGTTTACCAACATGGCATCATATTCGCGCCGTCGAATGATTTCCTTAATCTCAGGTGTATCGAACCCGCCAAATCTCCCGTGACCTGGCGAATCGGCGACGTTCTTCAAGAAGGTATAAGGATATCCTTCAAGCAAGGGCACATCCCAATCGAATGCCGCGCCAAACCCAGCGCCAGCCTGTTCCCGAGGCGTCGCCTGGTGGCAGTAATAGACGCGAAGGTCCAATTCCGGACGGGAAGCCATGGACCGAAACCATGCAGAGTGATACTGAATGGGGTGGGTGCTGATGACAGCCAACTTCGTTCTCTTTGCAGACACAGAATCACATGGTATCAGCAGTCCAGCAGCTCCATCAAAGTTGGGGCAGTCTTTCCGGGGCAGCATGCGGGATTTCGACGCGCTGCCATAGCGCACAGTCTTCGTAATCATGCTGGATATTGCACAGAAGAAACGGGCAACCGGCTACGCAACGCCTCTTAAAACCGCCCGGTGCGTGCGGCGCTATCGATCTTCACCTGTGACCAGCCATTGCAAATTCGCAGACTGAGTCGAACAATTCCACATGGCGAGAAGCCATATTACGCGCCAGAAAAGGTTCCAAACCAATAGTGCGATCAAAACTCTGACAGCGAAACACTTCACCAAGAAACCGTTCTAATACGTCGGCGGCGGCGTTCAGCGGCATGTCTCCCGATTGCCCGAACCACAAGGCATGACCAAGTGATTCATCGCGATGGAATTGGGCGAATGCCGGACCATCTTTTTGTAGTGCAGCCAGCAATGGTTTTCCCGAGCAGGCATAGGTAAAAAGTTTAGACGGCATATATCCGGCATCGTCCACGCCGAGAATCAAGGCTCCGTCGCTTTCCTGCAACAATTCGAGCGAACGCCGATATGAGATTCCGCTTGGACGTTCTTCTATCAGATCTCCCACGCCGCTTTCGTGCGCGATCTCAGCAAGGTGCCGGGTCTCGCTGTCCTGCCAACCTCGCAATGTGCCATATAACTCGATCCGCATTTTCTCCACTGGCGTGAGCCTCTCGTTGCGCAGAAATGCCAACGCCCTGCACAAAAGCGAAAATGAACGATGCATAATTGGACCGCCGCTTCCGACGTAGACCACCGTCTTCTTGTCCTTTGGAATTCGTGCGCGTTCTACGCCACTGGATGCTATCTCCAGGTCGCGTGGCGAAACAGCAAAGGGAATCACCCGTGTTCTCCGATTCCGCAGCCAAACCGGATTTGCAGCCTGATAACGGAGGCTCAGCTCATTGACATAGTTTGGCGAAACGGAGACGATGCCAGACGTGGCTGTCACTGCATGGGTTTCGATGTATCGGGACAGCCAATGCGATACCGCGTGCTTCAGGGAAGGGCGGGCCCACATCGGATGACTGGGCCCTTCCCTATAACACGGGTCGTGAAAATCGAGCACAAAAGGCACACAATGCTGTTTTCGCCACGCCGGGCCCAACAAAAAGAGAGGGAAGTTTGCCGTGGAAAGATAAACAAGATCGTATCGCCCCGTTCGCAACAGCCTGCTACCGGCGTGCAGCATCGGAAGAAACGCACGCCAACCCACACTGCACACTCCGCCAGCTCGGAAGAGGCGCGGCAAAGCCTCCTTTACAAGGTGCACTGGCGTATCTGGCGCAAAGAACGGATCGCTGTCCCGATCGAGACAGGAGGGTGGCTGAAACGCCGCATCAGGCGCTAGAATCTCCACCTCCCAGCCCAATCTTGGCAGTTCCCACGCCAGATGACGCGCGCGTTGCATGTCCGCAACCATTGTGGGGGCATACGCGTTCGTAACTATCAGAACCCGACGCATCAAAGGGCGTCCCCGGGCTTGATGCATATGGAGCAGGGGAAAAAGGGAATTCGCGGGTTCACCATCGCCAACCAGACGGTCGGTAACACAATCGGTAGCAGAGGCAAGGCCCGGTCTCCGAACTCATAAGAATCGCACGCAGGAATCGGTCTGCCTAATTGACAGTTGGAGCGCCAATTTCCACCCTCGATTTGACCCGATAGGATCGAGCAGCATTCGCACGTGCCTTCCCGATTCTCTGGTATCGAGAACCTCCGCCTGATACTGCAGGGTGCAGACGATTTGGACAGCAAACGGCAAGGCGCCGCCCCCGGCGCAGGATGCGTACAACTCGGTGACCACATCACGGTTGCGCAGCAAATGCTCCAAGGGTTCGAAGCAAATGACTTTGATCGAATGTCTGAGTTTCGCGGCTCGGATCGCAAAGATTGAGACGTTCGAACCGCAAGCGCGACGGGTCTGCCAACTTGTGCACGATAAACAAATCCTTGCTTTCTCCACCAGCTCTTGCTCGTAGTTCATGGCCACAACACGCGCGCGCCACTTTGATATGCCAGCCAGGAAAAATATCCATTGCCGCTACCAGCATCCAGCAAGTCGCGAGGCCAGGTCTTCCAGAAACGGCTCAGCGAGGCAGCTTATGATGTGCAGGTCCAAGCCAGGATAGACAAGATCCCGGATGCGATTGGCTCGCGGCGACAATCATATGACGAGAGGCGGCAACTCAGCAGACTGGCACTGCCCAGATGTCGGCGCACTGCGGCCAGCGATCGCCTTCGATCGCCTCGGCCCAATTCCGTCCAATTGCAAACAGTCGGTAGCGGTGCGCCCGGAAAAACTCACCCAGGAGCTCTGGCGTCCCTCCACCCCGAGGAGCATATTCGGCATCATATTCGAATACGATATGCGGCCGGAACTTGGCGATCGTATCCTCTCCACCCCGAAGCACCCGCCATTCAAAACCCTCGACATCGATCTTGATAAGGTCTAGGCGTTCGCATCTTGCAGCGGCGATAATCGTGTCCACTCGGCGGGCCTCCACCCGGATAGTGCTGGCATGCCCTCGTGGGTGCTCGACGACATGGCCGTTTCCCGAATTCCGGTCATTCGCGGCGGGCGCGTAGAATTCCATCATCTCTTCCGTGTCCGCCGCGGCACACGGCATAACCTCCACCTGTCTGAAACGGTTGAGGTGCAGATGATTATGTAGCCGCTGCCGCAAGGCGGGATTGGCTTCGACCGCGAGTACGCGCCCGCTCGCGCCGACGAGCGAGGCCATGAGCAGCGTATGCCAACCGACATTCGCACCGATGTCGAGCGCGACGCCCCCCAACGGCAAGACCGTCCGGAATATCCTTCGAACCTCGGGCTCGTAGGTGCCAAAAAAAGCGACGTGCCAGTCGACCTGCACGCCGGGCCGTGCTAGGAAAACGAGCCCGTCCCGCACTAAGCACAATTCTGGCAGATCGCTGCATTTTTCCGGCGAGGCGAACCATCGCACGATGCGTTCGAAGCCCATTGGCTTGCCGAATCGGTTGCCCAGCCATGCGAGAAGTTGGACCGAGTTTGCCATTGCCTCTGCTCCTATGTGGAAGGCGAGCCCAAAGCACGTTTGATGGACTTCAAAAGTGCTTGCTCCTGACACTCCCAGCAGAATCTTCGCTCCGCAGCGTCCAGCGCGGCAGCCTTGGCTTGCCTCAGGACATCGGCCGACTCGAGAAGTGTGTTAAGGCACGCCGCCAATGCAGGAGCGTCGCCGGACGGATACAGGAAAACGCCACCGGGTGCTTGCTCTGCTACTTCTCGCTGCCCGGCAGTCTCGCTGGCCACAACAGCGAGTCCAGAGAGCAGATAGTACAGAATCTTATTTGAGACGGTCAGATCCTTGTTACGCATAAGAGGAGTCTCCCCGGCGAAGCCGATATCGTGCTCCGTGATCCGGGACAAGAGCTCCGCGTTCGGTACCAGCCCGTGAACCATAATCCGCCCACGCCAAGCCTCCGGCACGCGATGAGCGAGCCAGTTCTCGAATCCGCTCACCGGTTTGCCTCGTAGATGGATCTCAGCTTCGTGTTTGACCAGAGGCAGGGCAGCGATAAGATCGTCTAGCCCGCGGCCGTGGCCGAGCGTCTGAGAGAACCAATGGATGGAGGGGACGCGGCGGTCCCTTCGGTCCTTGAACAGACCGTCCATGGACTCTCGATCGGACCACGGAAACGCATTGTAGACGACTGTCGGCTGTGGGCATCCAAATTCCCTTGCGAGTGCTTCACTCATGGCGCGAGACGTGCATGTGGCGTGTGCGCCTGTGGTCAGGAGTTCTTTTTCCAAGTCCCGCAATAACCGCAGGGGACGAGATTTTCGTGCCTCGGGTAGAAGGTCCTCGGAATACCAATCCTCCATATCAATACCCACACTCGATCCGGAGCGACGAAGTTGTACCCCCACCCACACTCCTTGCTCGAGATGCGCAAGATAGTAGTCTGCCTTAGCTTTTCTTGCTTGTTTCGCCAGCTCGACAACCGCAGGGCCCAATTGCCAGGCGTTTTCGATATGCAAATATCGGCCCAAATCGATTCCAGCTCGTGTACGAATGCGCCTCCAGATTGACAGAAGCTGCGACTTGATCCCGCCTTCTCCCACAGACAGTACAGATTTGAAAGAGAAACTGTGACGATCAGCAAGCTCCTTATCAATCCGTAGCTGACCTGCATCAAAGCTCGCACCGTACACAACAACCTCAAAGCCAGCGCGGGCGACAGTTTCGGCCTCCTTAAATGCGCGCGGATTCCGAGATAGCGGTGCGCCTGTCAGAATCGCGACGCGCCGTTTTTGCGGGTAATTGGGGCCTCCGACTGGACTCGTCATGGCAGACAAACGAGATGCCGAGCCGACTCTTCACCGGGAATCTCGCGTTCAATACGGCGAATCTTGTAGCCCAATCGCAAAAGTTGTTGCGAGCAAGCCTTCTCGAGGGCGCCGCCGTGCGCTTCCAAGAAGATTGTCGGTCGTGAGATGCGCAACATCTCGAGGGCTCCACTCAGCACGTCGACCTCGCCGCCTTCCACGTCAATCTTGACCACGTTGGGTGGTGGAATTTCACGATTTTGCAGCAGAGAGTCGATTTGACGAACCGTTACCGGTATTTCTCCTATGGCCGTGGCTTCCGTCTGGAATGAGCTGTTAGCAAGCTTTCCCATGCTGGAGTCGGGCATAACCTTGAGCAACGCCGGCCCGTCTATGTTCCCCAGCGCGACGGCAATGACGTTGATGGGCAGTTGAGGGTTCAGCTCACAGAGACGGCACACCGCCCTTTGGTTGGCGGGCAGCGGTTCGAATACAAAGACTTTCAAGGCCCCCGCCAAGGCCATCACGCCCGAGATGTAGCCCCGATAACCGCCAATGTCATAGCAGATGTCGCCTCGCCTGACATGTTCAACTATCGCGGTCGTGAATTCGGGTTCGTAAACCCCGACCCAAACTGGTTTATCAAGCGGAAGGGTAACCTCAAATCGGAGCCCCGCGGCAGGCCCGACATTGATCGTGTGCACAAAACGCTGGTCCGACAAAAATCGCGCGACTAGCCAGCGCTGCAGGCCAGCTATGCCCGGCACGCTCTTTATCCAGGGCCGCAGCGGATACGGAATATAGTTTACTCCCCCTCTGAGTGTGCTCTTAAGTGTCATGGCTCCGGATATCCGTCCGATGGTTCGCCGCTGGCGTGCTTTGTCAGTCTCAGGACAACTTTCGCAGCCATAGCGACGTGGCAATACCTTCGGGCTTGCCGCCGAAGTGGTCAGCGAAGTCCGGCAAAGTTCTCTGGAGGAAGTGGCCTGGCCATAATACTTCGAATTGATCGGATCCTTGCAGCATACCTTGCACCAGATACTGTTCGGTCCAATTCACATTCAATGTGTTCTGAATGACCCATTCCCGAGGATACTCGTAAGGCAGGAAGATGTCGTGGACGTGGATCATAACGCCACTGCGGAGTCCTGGCACAACGGTTAGAAATAAGCTAACTACGTCGTTTCCCGAACGAATCTCGTGGCTGGAATCGATGAATAGGATGTCGTTGGGCTGTAGCACGTCTTGCAATTCGGAGGAGGGCACGTCTTCGAGCCTCCGGCGCATCACTTGATCCGCAACTGACTCTACCTCCCTGCGAGGAGAGGGATCAATGGACACCAACTTTGTGTCCAAGCTTCCGTCTGTGATAGCTTCTCGAAAAAGGTAGGTACTATTTCCCGAGCCAACCTCGATGATGCGCTTTGGATGTAATAGGCGAATGAGAGCATAGGCGACCTCCGCATCCGGTGACGTGAAGTAATCGTTCGAAAACGAGTACATGCCATCCTCTCTGGATCGCGCGAATCGACTGGTCTGCTCTCGATACTTTCCGAGCGCCCTAAGCAGTGGATTGGGGTCGCATCGAGCGATTTGCGGGAGAAGGGGGAAGACCCGGTGACGGAAGTGTCCGGCTTGTTCCAAATTGAGCAGCCGGTCCATTTCAGCGCGTTCGGCGGTTCGAGTCTCGATCCGCAGGTTGGCCAGAGCCAGCCACTTATTTACCCAATGCCTGAATTTGGACTTGATGGCCATGGTTTCCTCAGTGAGCCACAGTGGACTGCGGTAAGCGCGACGCGCTCAAGCCCATCGGGGGAAGGGATATTCGTGGGGTTCCGGTAACGAATGACAACTGCCATTGCGACTATTCGAAGAACGAGAGAAACTGTTTGGCGGATCCTCTCAGCGTCAGTTTCTCCATGACAAAGTCCCGCGGACTGCACGCTGACGCGGCTCTCTTCGCTGGAATACAGAGAGCTTCTCGTCAAAATCTTCAGGCCCCGCAAACCGTTCTCCGCACCGACCGTCAAAGTAAGGCACGCTTGTCGCAGGGATGTTCGGCTGGCCCCCACACAAATCGATTGGGATCGAGGCAATATCCCTATTCCCACGCGAGCACTGGTACGCTGCAGGATAAGTATTCCTGATACGCAAGCCTTTGGCTTTCGTGCTCACACAGGAAGATCATCCCCCTGTTCCGACCAAGAAGACTGCGATACTCCCGCTCTGTATAGTTCCCGCACGCCAAGAAGCGGCCGGCGGCGAACTTCACTGCCTGCCCCGGCAGGCCCGAGGGCGGCGCGAAACGCGCGCAGGCGCTCGAATGAGTGATCGGCCCGCTCACGAGCTCGTAGAGCTCCGAAGTCGTGCTGTATTTGTCGAAGGAGTCGCAGAATTGATACATGGATAGCGTTAATGCCCACTACAGGAGAGCCATAGCACGTCGCTTCCGTTGCCTGCCAAAGTGACGGTGGTTGCCGACGCCGGCACTGCGTTACAGGCATTCGCTGCAGTCTGATCGGTGCACGTGCACCCAAAGGTACTCGGCGAAGTGAACGAGAAACTATTGGCGAATGTATGCGTCGCGCTTCCACTTGTCAAAGCCTGAGTATTCGTGTAAATTTTTTCGCTCTCTCTCAGTACCCCAGCTTCGTAGACTTGGGGATGCGCCCTTAGTGTCAGATTCGCGACTGGCGTTGTGCTAACCACCGAGAAGGGAGCTAACCCAGTCGAGATGGTCGATATGAGCTGGCCAGTCGTGTTGTGAGCTGGTGGGGTAACGCCGTTTCCGGCAAGTCCGCAATCTGTGAAAAGGTAGTTGTCATTGCCGCCTGCGATGGAGGAAGGGAAAATAGTTCCAATCAACCCGATCGTGCTCGCCGTGCCCCCGGAAGCCGTGCGGTAAACGCCGTAGGAATATGCCCCGGTTCGCGCCTTGAAATTCACTTGATTGCAATTCGATGCGCTTAACGTAGCGTTGCCGGTTGTAGTCGTAGATGCCGAACTCGCAGCGGTTGTTCCGCCTCCGCCGTCGTTGGCTACAATCTTGTAACTGTAGGAAGTGCTGCCTGCCGTCCCCGTGGTCGTAACGCTGTCAATGGTTGGCGTCGTGAGCGTGCTGGTCGAAAGACCGCCCAGAACGGGTGGCAGAGAGATACCATAGGATGTACTTCCTGATGGGTGGCTGATAGCAAGGTAACTGGCGACTCCGCTGGTGCCGGCCGAACCAGTAGGGATATGAGTAAAAATTGTTGAGTCCGGAATACTGCTCCCGGAATAGTATGCGCCAGTCAGGGTAAATGGCGGAGAGGTTAGGGTAGAGGTATTGTTGAGAAGTTCTCCATTTTCAGTGAGCGTCCAGCCTTTCGAGCAGTTTGTTCCTAATACGGTCTCCCCACAAAAAGCCAGAAAATTCCAGTTTGGTGTATCCGGGAAAGTATTCGGTCCAACTACAAGTGCGGGAATTTGTGGCGTGTTGTTGATGACAGTGGAGGCCACGAACGTATGGGAAAAACCCGAGAAGTAATTACCGCTCAAGGTCAGGCTCGTTATGCCGCCGCCTGAGCCGTAGACTGCGCCCTTGAACACGGATGCCCCACTGGGGCCAGTAATCGTGTTGCCACGCATGTCGAGAATAGTGCCGGTTGAATTGCTGATGTCAATTGCATATCCGCCGCTTGAAAGATTCAGATCCTCCCAGCGGTTATCGAGCAATCGCACACTGGCCGCGCCTCCGACCACAACGCTTTTCTGGCCGCCTCCAAGGGTGTCAGCAATCCTGATCTGAGAGCCTGCGAGAAGGTTGTAATCAATGGCACATCCGTGCATGCCGCCACCATCGAACGTCTCACTAAAAGCGTTTGCGCCGCCGCCGGAGCCGCCAATCTGGAATCCCGCTTGCCCAGCCAAGCCATTCCCACAGCCAATAAGCGTATTAGTAAAGTGAATATCCTCAACATTCGAGGTAGATGTATTCGCGACTCGGATACCCACAAAACCTGTGTGCGCAGATTCGTTGGTGGAGACGCAGAGCCGATCCCCTTTGATGTTCGATGTAATGCCGCTGCCTGACCCTGAAATCTCATCCATATCCAGCATTACGCCCGGACCATTGCTGGTGACCAGTGAGTCAAAACTAAGATTCTCGAAATAAATATCTTCGCTGCGATCTACCAAGAACAGCGTACCGCCTCCCGACTGGCCATTCCAGTAAAAGCCTCCGGCAATAGCAGATGTACAGCCGCTGTTGTCTTCGGTGCCGACAAAGTGAAGACCATATCTGCCATGTAGATCAATCGGCCCCGTCCTGATTCGGCAGCTTCCAATGTCAATACGGCTGGCGTTCGGGACACTGGCCAGCCAAGTAGCAAAGGCCGTCGTGCTGTCGCTGGTGCCGGTACAATCAACTCCCGCAGCATCGCGCACGTCGTAGCCGAGTTTGGTCTGGTACACGGCCGGGTTGCTCGCACCGTTGGAAACCAAGACGGAACCTGTTGCGACCTTAGGGAGCACGCCTCTGTTCGCTGCTAGGAGCACGCCTTTCACCTGTTTGATCAGGTCGATCTGCGTTTGAGCCTGCATTGAATCTGCGAAGAGCAGCATCAGAGCTGCGGCGAAGAGGCGAAGAATTTTCATTGCTATAAAGCCAGCACGTCGGTTGCTCCGGGCGCGCTACCACTTCTCCAAGTAGCGGTACTCGACGCCCGCAGTGAGAGTCAGGCCGTTACGCACTACCATCGCGTTGGCCGAAATACTGACTGGCGCGGTTAAGTCCGTGATGGTGCCGTTGGGGGGCGGGCATGAAGCCGTAACGGGTCATGCGTCAGATTTGCTCCTCAGTAATTCGCGGTGCGCTTCGCGATCTCGCTCGAGCTGGCCACAGCTCACGCCACCGCGCGTTCTCCCACCATGGGCAGCGCCGTCACCAGCCGCTGCACCAGCGCGGGATCCGCCCCCGCGTAGGTCGTAGTAGTGGTTATGCACGTCTCCGCCTGCGCCTGGACTGCCTCGCAGCAAAGAGTGCGGCGAAATGAAGGCTTGGCCGGATTGATCCACGGTCAACGGTTCGGGGCCTTGCTCGCCTACGACGCACGAGGCTCCGGGATGTGAGGTCGCCTCCAGTGGCGTAACCTCTGCCGAAAGCCAGCAGACTTAGAGGGTTGAAGCCACCTGCAGCGCCTGCCCGCGCCGTTACCCGCTGCCATGATGCCCTCATATTCGCAAACGCTAACGATAACCAAAAAAGCGGGGACTGCTAAACTCCACTCACTTCATTGACATGTTCGAGATATTGTCGGGCACAAATCTCCAGGGTTAGATTCTGAAGTACGTACTCTCGAGGTGAATACTGCGTACGGCACTCCCAGAAATGGTCAAGCCCTTCTGGAAAGTCAGCTGCATCGACAAACTTCCGCCCGCACCGCTCGTCCCAATATGGGACAGAAGTCACGGGTCCAAATTTTACTTGATGTGGATAAAACTCCGGATCTTGCCAATACCCGCCGCGATCCCAAGCAAGAATAGGCACACCACAGGCGAGAGATTGTTGATATGCGATGCCTTGCGTTTCATGTTCGCATAAGAAAATCATCGCTCGGCATTTTCGGAGAAGTTCCCGGAAGGCCTCTTCATGGTAATAGCCATAACGAAGTTCGGAATACCTAAACCTGCGATGATGCAGCTCATGTCGGATTGGTTCAAGCAATGTGTGTTCGTAGTTTTGATGCTCCCAGAGAACCTTGTCGTATAGAAGAAAATCGAACGTCTTCTCGGTCTCGGAGTCCGGTTTCCAAGACTCGGTATCAATGCCGACCGGCCATGCAACCACAGTGTTGCCATAGTGTGGCTCCCACATCTGCCGCATCCATTCCCCAGGAACGAGAATTCTCCGGACTGGGAGGCGCCTCAGCAAATC
>JBAUVZ010000355.1:0-4873 GCA_049583505.1 Candidatus Sulfotelmatobacter sp. | reverse complement strand
TTCCACGCATACTTCCTTCTTATCAGGTTGTGCTGTGGAAACAAGAGAGTTTTGTGGTACTGTGCGCGCTTCGAATCGAGTTTTTCCGCATCCTGCTAGTCGACGCAGGGCAGCGACGCATTTTCGGCTTCTCGATTTTGAAAAAAATTAGAAAGCGCAAATGCTGCGTCAATGAGTGTAATAGGGATTTTACGCCAGCAACTCCGGTGTTCTCGTAAAATAGAATAGTCGCCTAAGCGTGGGCATTGAGATGGTCAAATCGCACGCAAGATCCCGCGCGGGTATCTCCCGCCCGGCCAATTTGAAACAAGGAGAAATGTGATGTCACGGGGAACATTAGGAACGGCAATCCTTGCGCTACTGGCAAGCCTGGGTATCTTCGCAGCATTGTCTCAAGCGCAGATGCAAAAGCCGAAGCCACCTGCAACCAAGTCACCGACTACCGCTCAGCAGAATGTACCCGCGGAATACCAGGCCGGAGTTGAGCAGCTAAGAATCGCTAAGGGCTACCTGGAGAAGGCCGGAAACAAGTGGGGCGGGTATCGCATAAGAGGCATCGGGTCGATTGACCAGGTCTTCAAAGCGTTTGGCGTAAGTCCGGAGTCAACCCCCGATGAAATGCAATCCGGCAATGTCGACGAGCCTGGCATGATGAACAGTGGCATATCCAGTCTGCAGACCGCCAGGGCTGGCTTCGCAAATGCCGGCAATGATTGGGGAGGCCGAAAGGAGAAAGCAGTCGCCCTCATCGATCAGGCCCTCAAGGATCTTCAGACAGGGATTGATTGGGCCAAGGAGCACCACACCTACTGAAGCGGATGTCCCGCCAACCACAGCAATTAGGAGGCTAGATGGAAGGCCGATACAACGTGCTGTTCCTGTGCACGGGCAACTCTGCTCGGTCCATCATGGCCGAAGCAATCATGAATTACAAAGGTCGACCCACTTTCACGGCCTACAGCGCGGGTAGCCATCCAGCGGGCATAGTCCGACCGGAAGCAATTGCCCAGCTGGAAAGTGCTCATCTAAGCACCAGCAACCTTCGAAGCAAGAGTTGGGAGGAATTTTCTAAGCCGGACGCGCCGAAACTCGACTTCGTGTTTACAGTCTGTGACAACGTTGCCAAAGAAGTCTGTCCGATTTGGCCAGGTCAGCCCATGACGGCACACTGGGGAGTTCCCGAGCCGGCTGCGGTTCATGGCACAGAAGAGGAAATCAAACGTGCATATCGAGACGCCTTCATGACCCTAGAACGGCGAATCAGTCTGCTCCTCTGCCTCCCTCTCGCCACGATTGACAAGATGGCGATTAAGAAAGAGATCGACAAGATCGGGCATCAATGAAATTCAACCTGCTTGTCAGACTGACGGCTGAGTTTCTAGGCAGCGCGTTCCTCGTTGCCGCTGTGGTCGGCTCTGGCATTATGGGCGAACGTCTTGCGGGCGGGAACGTCGCGATGAAGCCCCTAGCGAATGACTCGACAGCATGCCGCCTGGCGTCCTGGGGCTTTTCTGTTGCATTTCGTCGAAGTGATTGCGCGGTAACTATCGATAACAGGCGTTTACACTCATCGAGAATGGCCGACCCGGGTCAATGAGTGTAGTAGAGATTTTTCAACAACAATCGTATCGAGGCGCTCTCAACTCCTTCACAACGCAATGATAGGCCGGGCCTCTGGGCGTCCTGGATTGACGCCAGCGGGAAGCGCCGCAAGCGCAAACTGGAAGCGCACACCCTTCAACAAGTTCGCACGCTGCTATCGGCTGAAAAAGCCCGCGTGGAGAAGACGGTGACGCTCGGCTATGCACCGCCCTCCGTAGAATCGTTTGGGAGCGTTGCTGCGCGGTTTCTGGGGGCATCAGAAGGCGAGACTAACCCTGCGAGCCTTTACGCGCGAGGATGGCCTCCTAAAGGCGCATCTAGAGCCATTCTTCGGAGTAAGTACAAAGCTGGCAGCGATTCGACGGGCTGACGTGCAGAGATATGTCACTCAGCGCAGCGGCGAAGTATCGCCCGCTTCCATCGTGAAAGAGTTGAACACACTAAAGCACCTGATGAGCCTTGCTATTGAATGGGAGTTGATTCCGGCCAGTCCGGCGCATGGCGTAAAGCCTCCCAAGGTTCCAGCTGGCCGCGTCCGTTACCTGCAGCCCACAGAACTGCGCGCGGTGTTGGAAGCTTGCCCGGAGTGGCTGCGGCCTATCGCTGGCCTTGCTGTTGCCACAGGAATGCGGCGCAGCGAGATTCTTGGGCTGCGTTGGCTGGACGTGGACTTGAAGGGCGGATACATCATGCTTCCCCAGACAAAGAACGGCGAAGGGCGTATCGTGTACCTCAACAATCTGGCACAACGTGCACTCTCAGCGGTCACACGCGCAAAAGCTAAGCCGACCGATCATGTCTTCGCTGGCGACTCCGTCACCCCGGAGAACGTTTCGCTAGCGTTCCTTCGGGCGTGCCGTGCCGTAAATATCTCGGACTTCCGCTTCCACGACTTGCGACACACCGCCGCGAGTTGGATGAGGATGCGGGGAGCAGACATTCACACCGTAGCCCTCATTCTGGGTCACAAGGATTTGAGAATGGCCGCACGCTATCAGCACCTCAGCCCGGCCTTTCTTTCGGATGCCGTAGGGCTCTTGGATACCACTTTTGCGGAATCCTCGAAGACGCTTGAAGCGCGGCAAAACAGACAATGTTCCGGTTCTATCGTCCCCACAGCGTCCCCGACAGAAACGACTTTAGGAACAAGACTGTGATAAGTGATTTGGATTGTTGGCGTCCCCGACGGGATTTGAACCCGTGTTACCGCCGTGAAAGGGCCGCAGTTTACTGTAAGTTACTGAAACTACGCGACACGGATGGCAACCAAAAGCGGTTTTGGTAACGGATAGAAGCAGTTAGTGGATCATAAATGGATCAAGAATCATTCCGAAGTTTCTGTGCTTACGCGCGATGCTCTCGTGGACTGACGAAAATGACCGGGCCCGCACTCCGACTGTTATCTCAAGCGGATTACTTCAGCGCATCTGGTTCAGACATGCACAACAAATTCTCTCTTTCTGTGAGGTCAGGGGACATACAAAGACTTTCTATAAAGCCACTAGCGGACGCTCCCCTACGCGGTTTATTGTGACGCCAAAAACGCCGCGGCGGCGCGGATTTGTTCCCTGTCGAGTTGCTTCGCGATGGAGGTCATTTCGGAGGCGGATGCGCGATCCCCGGCACGAAAGCGCATTAACTGGTTGGCCAGGTAACTGCTGTTCTGGCCTGCAATACGAGGAGCTGTACCTCCGGCACCATTGGTGCCGTGACAGCTATCGCATTTGTGCGCTTTGAAGATCGCTTCCCCATTTAACTTCGACGACCCAGTGGTTGCATCGCGTTCCGCTGGCGCAGGTGAGGACGATCCGGAGGCCGGAGGTACTGCAACGGAGGCAGCCTTCGACGGCTCGGCTTTTACGTGTGGTTCCACTTTAGCTGGCGAAGGTGAGGGCGACCCGGAAGCGGGAGCTGCCGCCACAGGAGCGACCGCAGTTCCGCCGAGGCTGGCCAAGTAGGAAACAAGAGCAGTCATATCGGTAGCACTCAAGGTCAGAGGGACCATGCCGGCAGCTTTCATGTTTGCCCTTGGTGCCTTCAGAAGTGCTGTCAATTGAGCAGGCGGATATTGAGTAGTGATATGAGTTAGGGCTGGTCCGGCGCCGCCACCCCCAGTCTCTCCATGGCATCCACTGCAGCGGTTAGAGTCGAAAATGGCCTTCCCCGCAGCGACCGTGGCATCGCCCTCCGAATTTCCAGCCTTTGCTTTCGATGCGTCGGCGGTTGCAGCTGGTTCCGCTTTAGCCGACGCAGGTGAGGACGAAGCTGGAGGTGGCGCTGCAGCGACGGCCTTCGGCGTTCCGGCGGTTGCGACTGGTTCCGCTTTAACTGGCGCAGGTGATGGCTCCCCCGAAGGTGCCGCTGCAGAGGCGGCGGATGTTCCCCCGAGGCTGGCAAGGTAGGAAACTAGAGATTTCATATCAGCAGCACTCAAGGTCAGAGGGACCATGCCGGCAGCCTTCATGTTAGCCCTGGGCGCCTTCAGAAGTGCTGTCAACTGAGCTGGCGGATATTTAGTGCGAATATGCTTCAGTGATGGCCCAACAGCGCCACCTCCAGTTTCTCCGTGGCATCCACTGCAGCCATGAGAATGGAAGATGGCCTTCCCGCCGGCTGCAGTTGTATTGCCCGCCGCACTTCCGGCTCTTGCTTTCGACGGCTCGGCTGTTGCAACTGGTTCCGCTTTAGGCGGCGCAGGTAATGACGATCCGGGAGACGGGGCTGTCCCTGCAGAGGCGGCGGATGTTCCCCCGAGGCTACCCAAGTAGGAAACCAGAGCTGTCATTTGACCTGTATCCAAAGTCAGAGGGACCATTCCAGCAGCCTTCATGTTTGCTCTGGGTGCCTTTAGAAGCGCTATCAATTGAGCAGGAGGATATTGAGCAGTAATGTTCTTTAGCGATGGCCCAATGGCGCCGCCCCCGCTCTCCCCGTGGCATCCACTGCAACCGTGAGAATCGAAAATGCCCTTTCCCTGTGCCACGGTTGGATCTTCCGAGGGAGACGCAACGGCCCCAGAAGGCGACGGTGTCGAATACGGTTTAAAGGCGGAATAAAAATACGCATGTTCTTGTTGGTCCTGCTCAGCGAGCTGAGCAGCAACGTTGGCGTCGCGGGAATCGTCAAGACGACTCGTCATGCCGAGCCATAGCAAACCGACCAATATAATGAGGACGCCGCCGACGGGAATAGGTCTCCGCCACGGGCGACGTTCGAGCCCACGGTCCACGAACGGAAGCAAGAAAACCAGTCCGATCAGTATTGCAGGGAT
>JBAUVZ010000354.1:0-5556 GCA_049583505.1 Candidatus Sulfotelmatobacter sp. | reverse complement strand
AGTACGGGATATCCCCGTAAATCCCATCAATCCCCGTGCCCGCAATCTGCCTAACCCGTTCCATGTAAATCTTGCGCCACTCCGGCGCATAAGGACTAACCCAAACATCCTCATCACCCTTGCGAATCCAGAAAGCCGTCCCGCCTCCAAAGAGCGCTGGCTCTCCCTTGATGTTCCTCTGCAGCCAATCCGGATGTTCCTTGAACAGCGTGTGCGGAGTCTGTGCCGCGTTCGCCGTAATGCACTCGGTCCCGGCAATGTAAACGAAGGCGTGATTGCCGGCTGCGTGCGCCTTCTCGGCCACGTCATGGATGGCCTTCAGCTTCTCCTCAGGATTGACAAAACTCTCATACCGCCCCTCGATGTCGTTGTCGACCTCAATCCCGGAAACCCCGTCTTCCTGCGCGTCGCGGACAATCCGCTCCGCATTGTCGCTCCCCAGCCCATAAGCCCCAATGCGAACGTAGTGGGTCCAATTCTGCTCCGCCGAATCGGGACTCGCTTCCAGCGCACCCGCCAGCAGGACCAGGACAATTGCCCCGGACGTCAAAACGCCAGACCTCAAAATGGTAGACCTCAAAATGGCAGACCCGGCCACCGGCCGCCAACTCGACACCCCAAGTTGCGTATGATTTCGTATCATTACGTCCATTAACTTTTACTTTCGCCCGCTCCTGGATGTCAAGTCTAAAATGCGCCTTCTGGTGGCTGAGGAAACACCCAGAAATGCCCGTAAGACCCCCGTAAGACCATGGAAGAGCGGGCGCTTCCGCGCCGCATAAATGAAACAAAAAGAAAGGAATTATCCGCAATAACGCTTCGCCAACGCCGCCCTGCCCGCCGCTTTCCTCGGAGAAAGAAATGCAAAACGTCAGGGCTCACCGGCGGTCCCTTAAGCGCTGGCGCGCTGGTCCGCCTATGCCTGTCTCATGCTCAGAACCACCGTATGAGCCAGGCTTTCCACCACCGCCACATCGCCCTCATCAAAACTAAACGGCTGAGCTGCGAACACCATCAATAACCCGACCGTGTCACGCTCATAGCGAATCGGTGCCGCTAGAATCGAGCGCACGCGAAGTCTCCGGCAGCTTTCCAAATCCACTCGCGGATCGTTTTCCGTATCATCGCAACGCAAAGCTTTCCCCCCGCGAAAGCACTCGCCGGAAAAACCTGAATTCACGTCCAGCGGCGTGCCCAGTGCCGGCGCGCGCTCCCCAACGCTCGCCCGGCAGATCACTCCACCTTTATGCGCCAGCGCAATGGCCGCACTCGTGCCCCGGGTAAGGGATAGCGCGCGCTCGCCAATCCGCCGCAACGCCGCCGTCAGATCCGTGCCCAGCGAGCTGAACTGATACTGCACCGTCGTCGAAGCCGCAGGCTCAACCCCATTTTCCGGCGCATCCGTCTCCGCTTCTAAACTGATGGCCATGTGCTCGCCATCCACGCTCCCGGCAGACTTTGCTCCGGCCGCCCCAACCATCGCTCTGCCCAGCGTAACCGTCGGTGCAGTGCGGCTGGGTGCGCTGGCATTCAGCGCCAGCCACTCGTTCAACCGACGCCGCGCTTCCTCCGGCAAATCCGAAAACCGCACACCAGCTCGCCCCAGCGCGTCCGCCCACGCAATGTAGCCCGTAGTTTCCAAATTCGCAGCCGGTTCAGAAAGCTCAATCCGGACGCGCCGCGGCACCGCGAAACCCGGCTCGTCGAGACGATCGTCCTCGAGTCCAGACCCGCTCCGAGGACGCCGGTCCAGCCGATGCCAATCGAGAGCATGCCCGTCGAGACCGGACCCCGTCTGCATCGACAATCCCTCTTCGCTCAAATCCAGAATCATCCCTCCGGTAACGCCGTCAAAGCTGGCAAACGCCGGCCCATGCACCCGCTGCCGCAAACAGCGCCGCCGCTCCACTCCGAATTCCTGATTTCCTTCCATGCTCTCGAGGAAAATGAATCCCGGATAAGCCCAGATAAGAATGATGAGATCGTCGGCCGGAAGAAAAAAGTGCTACGGCAGGTTCCCCACCTGCTCGCTCTAAAGAGATGCCATCGAACCGGTGTCCTTAAGGGATGTCATTCCGAACCGGGCAAGGTCCGGTGAGGAACCTGCTTCTTGCTTCATGAGGCAGACCCGCGGGTGCCCCATTTCTCGAGTCTTTTGCGAGAAGTGGGATTCCACCCTGTCAATCCCTTTGGGACTTTTGATTTCGGAGCGCCGGGTGCCCCATTTCTCGCGTTCTTTGCGAGAAGTGGGGTATTCTTCACCCTCCATCTCTACCTCGTCCGCGCCCGCCGCACCGCCTTCCGAAAAACCTTCCAAGCCTCTCTCCACCTCTCAAACCGCGACCGCAACTTCCGGCTCTCCGGATACAGCATCAATGACTTCAACTCCTCCACCACCCGCACCGGCATCACATACCACGCGTTCATCGGACGCGCATACGCCACCAGCGCATCAATATCCTCCGAGCTATAAGACCGCTGCAAATGATCATGCGCCCGAAAGCTGCACCCACCATCGGCTCCCACCGTATGCGCCGACTTCACCTGCACCCTCCAGAAATGAAAACTCTTCTTCGGATTCACAATAAAGTCATAAGGCTCGCTGTCCCCCCAGGGCCGAGCCACCACAAACCCCAACCCCACCGCCTTGGCAATAAACTCCGCCTCAGCAATCTCCCCCAACTGCTTCGGAGTAAGTGCCTGTGTGGAACGGACACTCTTGTCCGTTGCCTTTGACTTTGCTCTTGATTTTGATTCCTCCGCCCCAGCCCAAATCGTGATCCCACCCATCTTGATGACCCTCATTCATAAAATTGTCATCCTGAAGCGACAGCTTCATCGTCGCTGAAGGATCTCCATCTCCACGGCCCTCGCCCTCCGCACCACCCCCCCAAACGCAAAAACCCCTTCCGACCATCCGGTCGGAAGGGGCCAAAATCAGCCACGTCGGCTATACAAGAATGATTTCACCCCAGCCCATAGCAGTCAACAAAATTATCCCAATCCGGAAAGCCCGCATACCCACGAAAGTGGACCCCACAAAAGTAGGCATGGCCAACCACAACCTTCGTAATTCCGGACGCCCAAGCTCCTCACCCCTTGTCATTCCGACGCGCGAGCGAAGCGAGACAGGAGGAATCTGCTGTTCTAGTCGGCGGATTCAGCCGCTGGTGCCCCTCGGAAGGGGGGGCTTAGGCTGGGCCACCCGCCGCTATTCCGGTCCCGTCACCTGTTCCATCACCTCGTGGAATGCAGCCTCCGCAAGGTGATCGCCCTTTCTGCCTGTCAGACCACTAAACCTGGGGAAGTAACGCCTAACGTCGTCGTCGGACATGCCCCCTCCGGTGCACTGGTCGCCGGTTATTCCCCAAAGCCCGTGAAAGTATTTGCGCGCCTTCTCCACTTCCGCGGTGGTCTCTGTCGCACGTGCTCTTTTTGGTGCCCAGTTCTCTGAACACAGTTCCGTTTCCGCCACGAACCTATTGTCCATGATTAGGAAGTCTCGCGCTTCGCTGATCCGCGAGAAGTGCGCATCGAAATCAACCACGACAGAGCAGAGTGAGCCCAGCTGCGAGCTAATCTCACTCACGCACTTGGTGAAGTCTTCGATGCTATCGGACTTGAGTCCCTCGCTGGCGCATTTTCTCGTCAGTTTTACGCCCCTGTGGGGAGCGTTGCTGTAAATGAAGAAGCGGACAATCGGGACGTGGTTGTCGCGTGCTGCTTTGTTTTGCGCAACGTAGGCTGGAACGTCGAAGTAGTAGTCGATGCTGCCCACGTTGGACGCAATTATGTCCTTCTTCGCGTCCTGATAGATGTCCGCGATGGTCGTGGGCGCATATTCCCGGCTGATTGGAATGTAGCCGGCACCTAGATCGTCCTCTAATGCCTTTTGGGACTCTACGCCCCATCGCTTCAGCGTATCCGATGCGCCACCGATTAGTTGCTCGTAGAGGTGCGCCACCTCGTGGATGCGGAACTCGGTTTTTGCTTGTTCATCATGGCTGTTGAGTTGGCTCGCGAGCGCCCTCAGCCTGCCATTGGTCTCGAAGTTGCCTTTTACCGAGAGGCCGAGTACCACTGAAAAAATGAAAAGTATGGCCGCCCAGAAGTGCTTCTGTGCAGCGTCTGTGCCAGGGAACCATTTTTCGGTCGCGACCGAAAGGATTGCGCTGAGCACCAAAACGACTATCTCTCCCATGTAGTCACTTAGAAAGGTCATTGGTCTTGCCTCCCTGCAGGCGCGTGCGCCCGTCTACAAAAGGTGTATGAACGCAAAAAGGGGACCACGGCACTGCCGTAGCCCCCTCACGTTCGGCATCCTTTTTACACCGGAGCAAAGGAGAGTGCAAATCGCACGACGGTGGTGGGCCGTGGCACGAACGTGGCCAGCGGGTGCGGGTCGGAGTGATCCGTGCGCTGGAGAGAGCGGGCCACCCGCGCGGCGGGCACCAGCTGGGCAGACCCAGGTATTGGGCTACTGCTTTAGTCAAAAGCGTGGTTGCGACCGTTGTTCCGACTTTCAGCGTTCCGGATGCGGCCTTGCCGATCATTTTGCCCAGCCACTGCCCGGTGTTCTCACCGATCCCCTTTTGTGGAGATGCGTGGTCCTTCTTGGTTGCATTTTCCAACTCGCCCAGGTCCATCGGATCGACGCCGAGACCAGACAAAAAGGTTCGAAGCGAGTTGAAGTCGCCTTGCACGACCGCAGAGACGTTGGCTTGGGAGAATCCCTCGCCGCCAGCAGCAACATTTCCCACGTTTCCGTATATCTCGGTATGAAAGACCTGATTGACCCGCTCCTGCGGGACTGGATGGACTCCGGGGGGCGGCTTCCCCAGCATCGGGCGCCTCGGATTCGATTTCCAGAACGAAATTCAAAATCCGAGTTCGCACGGTATCGAGTATCCCGACGACGACTCCGCGGGGTATGACTTGCCATGCGCTGAGGCAGTTCATGTTTTCGTAAATGTCTTGGCCCACATACGCGACCAAGTCTGCGGGCCATGGGACGCGAAAAGAGTTGGACTCTTTCTTGGATACCAGGTCCGCGAGGGCGCTGACAGGCTCCCTCGAATGGTGCGTGAAAAGCATGTCTCTGAACCGTTCAGGAAGACAGGAGAGCGGGATTGGGGCGCTGTTCAGACCGCTCCCCAAGAAGCCAGAAAAATGTCCTTGCGACTCAACTCGAAAGCTACGATAACTAGGTAAGCTCTCGTTTTCGCCATAGCCATTCAGTTCGGAATCAACCCAGCCCTTGAAATCCTGATTGCCCAATCTGGCAGCCAGCACCTTGCACTTGCGAAGCAGATCAGGAAGGTGGACCTTCGAGTCCAGCGCAGCACTCTGAATGTCTCGCAACAAGGACATTTGCCTGCCATCATATAGTCACGACCCCAAAAGGAAAAGGCCACGCTGCTTTCGCAACGTGGCCTTTATTTATGCCGGCAACGACCTACGCTCCCACACACTTGGCGCGTGCAGTACCATCGGCCCTGCGGGGCTTAACTTCCGTGTTCGGGATGGGAACGGGTGGATCCCCCGCGGTAAGATCAC
>JBAUVZ010000353.1:0-29168 GCA_049583505.1 Candidatus Sulfotelmatobacter sp. | reverse complement strand
GGTTGGCAAGGCGCGGAGTATGCAATGAAAAAGCAGTCATGATTTGCTGTGCTTACGCCTAACTCTATTGGCGAACATGCACCCGAGAGCAAATCCTAGCAAGGCTCCGAGAAACGCGGCACTGGGCAGGACGCCCGGCGACGAATGACCATTGTCTGGGCCAAAGTGGACAAAGAGGAAAGAAACGTATGCCATCGACCCAGTCCAAAAAGCGAGCCGTAGATACATGGCAACCTCCGTGGAAATTCTACTACGTCTCTGTGATCGTGAGTGTGATGGCGATGTTACGCCAACAGTCTCACACCGCCACGCCCTGCAAAGAAAATTGACTCCGGTGCATCCGGGTGATGTTCACTCAGAACCAAGGTCAATGAGTGTAAATCCGATGCTGCGTCTATGCGGCGGCTCTAAATTGATGACTGACGTGAGCAGCCTCGAAAGGCTAAGCAGCCTCAAGTTCACGTTCCACACGCGCACTTTTAGCCCGGCGAAGCTTAGCCTGGCGACTGACGCTGCGTTTTTCTTCGCCCTCATTCACCACGTCGTACAGCCGTTTGAGGAGGTAGGCAAACCTCTTCGGGTTGCGCTCTTTGCTAGCCGCTTTCGACAGTTTTCTCCAGTCACTCGTAACCGGGGCACGAGGCATCGATGCCTCCCATCGGACTTTTGTCATCTCTCAACTCTTGCAACTGGATTGCCAAGGAGACAAGGGCTGGGTTTTCAGAAAGATATGAGAACTAGCGAAGAAGTATGTCCCTGGGGATTTTGCCAAACGGTGAGTAGTTTTGTTCAGGTTCTGCTGGAAGGCTGTTGTTGACAGGCGATTACGCTCATCGAGAATTGGATGCCACACAAACCGGAAATTGGTTCCGGGCCAGAAGTCGGCTTCGAGGTTTTCTGCCAGTCCAGAATCCGCTCGCAACCCTTCGGCGCTTTCCAAGAAGCTTTTTGAGCGCGGCCGGGCTCCTACTGTCAATCCGCCCGCAGAGCCTTCATGGGGTCGATGGAGGCTGCACGCTGCGCGGGCAGCAACGAAGCCACCAAGGCCAGCATCAGCACGAAGACCGCGGCCATCATCAGCACTACGGGATCAAAGGGGCTTACACCGAACAGGAACGACTTCAGCAATTGCGAGGCGGCCGCAGCACCGAGCAATCCGATGGCGCAGCCTACGACGGCAAGCTTAGCCGCGGACGTAAAAACCAGGCCCAGGATTCTCGACCGTTGGGAGCCCAACGCAATGCGGATTGCCATCTCCTGCGCACGGAGCGCCGCCGAGAAGGCTATTACGCTGTAGATGCCGAGGGCTGCCAGCAGGGCCGCCGCGATGGCAAAGGCGGAGATGAGCGCGGTGTTGAAGCGGCGCGGGGCTTCGCTGTCGGAGACTGTGTGCTCCATGCTTTGGACCTGGTCAAGCGGCAGTTGTGGATCAATGGAGCGGACTGCGGCGCGGAGAACATTTGCCATCTGCTCGGGTTCCGTCGCCGTCCGTAAAGCGATGTAGCCTCCGTTGCCTCTGGGGGGATCCGCAGGCGAGGTCAAGGAGCCCAAGGATTTTGTCATCTGTTCGACCGGCTGATAATACTGTTCCTTGCCGGGGAGGTCAGGCGAGTCCTCCTTCACGTCGGCGACTTCTCCCACAATGGTCATCCAGGGTGTCTGCATTTCCTGCGTGCCTATGCGCAGGCGCTTTCCAATGGGATCGGAACCGGGCCAGAAGTGCTCGGCGAGCTTGTGGTTGACGATCGCAACCAGTTGGGTGTTGGCCGCGTCCGCGTGGGTGAAGAAACGGCCGGCCAGCAATGGAATTCCCATCGCCTCCAGATAATCGCCTTGCACCGCCACCGGCGTGGCGAGGTTCAGGTTGGCCCCCGGGGGCGGGACGTAGTCATCGGCGACGAACGCGGTGTTGCTGTTGTTGCCTGCGGCCGGCAGAAACGACGTAAGCCCCACAGACTTCACGCCGGGAAGTTGCTGCAGGCGGCGAATCAATTCGTCATTGAATTCATCCACCGCCGGTTGGGTTGCGTATTGCTTCTGGGGCAGCGAGTAGGAGGCTGAAAGGACATGGTCCGGGCGGAAGCCGAGATCGACTGCCCGCATCTTCTCGAAATTCCGCAGCAGCAACCCGGAAGCGACCAGGAGCGCCAGCGCGACCGCGATTTCGCCAACCACCAATACGGAGCGCAGCCGCGCATGGCCGCCGCCGGCCGTGCCGGTGCGTCCACCTTCCTTGAGAGTCTCATTCACGCTGGTCCGCAGGGCGGCAAAAGCCGGAGCCAGTCCGCAAACGATGCCAGTAAGCACTGCTAGGACGATCGCGAACGCGACTACCTGCCAATCAAGGCCGATCTCATCGATACGGGGCAGGGTCTCGGGCAACCAGCCTACGCCTACGCGTAACGCGATCACAGCCAGAGCCAGGCCGAGCACGCCTCCGGTCACGCTCAGCACCAGGCTTTCGAGAATCGCCTGACGCAGCAGAACGGCGGCGCGCGCTCCCAGGGCCAGGCGCATGGCGATTTCGTGGCGGCGGCGGATGGCGCGAACCAGCAGCAACCCGGCCAGATTAGCGCAGGCGATCAGCAGCACGACCACGATGGCTAGAAATAAAGTGCGCACCAGTTGACGGGCCTGCTCCACGGTTTCCTCATGCAGCGAGCGCACTACCGCGTGTATGTGCAGACTCGCCATAGAGGCGGGATAATTCCGCATCGTCTCCTGGGCCACGCGCTCCGCATCGCTCTGGGCCTGCGCTGTCGTGATTCCCGGCTTGAGTCGCCCCACCATGGTGAAGTTCCACGAGGATGCTCCTGCGGCGGAAAGCTCCTGCTGGGTGAAGCTCATCGGAACCCACAGATCGCTGCTGTTCAGGTGTCCAGGCACCAGCGGGAACTCAAAGTTACGCGGCATTACGCCGATCACTTCATAGGGCTTGCGGTCAAGCAGAATTTTTCTTCCCTGGACACGTGGATCGCCGCGGAGCCGGTTTTGCCAGAACGAGTAACTGATTACGGCCACCTGCTCCTTCTGGTCATCTTCCTGCTGAGTAAAGAAACGGCCCATTAGAGGCGCGACCCCCAGGGCCGGAAACACTCCGCCCGAGAGCCGGGCCCCATTCACCGGCGCCGGCTCGCCAATGCCAGACAGTTCATAACCCGTTTGGGTATATCCGCCAAGGCTCTCAAAGCTGTGGGTATCGCGCGTGTATGCATTGATGTCCGGACCCGTGACCCCGGCCTCTCCGTTCCCTTGCACATCTGCACCCTGAATAATGTCTGCGAGCTGTACCAGCCTCTCGGGATGCGGAAATGGCAGCGGGTGCAGGAGTACGCATTCGACGATGCAGAAAATGGAAGTGGTGGCGCCAATTCCGAACGCGAGCATTAGGACGGCTGTGGCCGTAAAGCCGGGCGACTTCAGCAAGTGGCGGATTGCGATCCGTAGGTCGTAGAAAGGCATTGGCATTGCCTCCTGGCGAGGTGGAGTGAGTAGTAGCACCTACATGCCCAAGTAGAATTTGGGCTAAGTGATTGTTCCATCAAGACCTACCAGAGCAAGTCGGGAACCGGCGGTAAGTGAAGGCGTCCGGATTCCGAAGCCACTGTCCGAGAGTGGACACACATCCTCCGTCGCACTAGAGGCTCAGGACTGGCGAGCGACACAACTTTTTCCGAAGTGGGCACAGACTGCGACTCGTGGACCTCGGGCTTCGCGTCTGACCGAATCCAACAACGAAGAAAGCTAAGTCTGGCTGTAATGAGGCGTCGCTCGCGCGCGCGGCAGCGTCACCCTTGCCCGGCACCCCCTCTTATCAGTGCGGTTTACAAGCTCAATCGATCCTCCGTGTGCCTCGGCGATTTGGCGCGAAAGCACCAGCCCGATCCCGCTGCCTGCTGGCTTGGTGGTGTAGAAAGGAACAAACACGTTGCTCGGGTTGAACAGACCGGGTCCGTTGTCTTCGATGGTGAGAATCAGATCCTTTTCGGAGACATCCCAGCGCATGACTACCGGCGGATCCGCCGCTGCCAAGGAAGCTGTTCCATCGTCACCAGACTGACCTGTCGGGTGGCCCGGCTCAAGGGCAGCCTCAACCGCATTGCGCACAAGATTGATCAGCATTTGCTCGAGTTGGTCGGGATCAACCTCTAACTCAGTGGCAGGGCCTGGAACCACCTGCACACGCAATCTTGTCTCCAATCCAGCCACTCGCTCGACGAGTGGAAGCAGTGAAGTCTTGTGTAACAGAGGCGGCGGCATCTGAGCGAGTTGACGATAGGCCTGCAGGAAGCGATTGAGGTTGTCGGCGCGTGTTTCGATAATGGCGAGCCCGCGTTCAAAATCCTGCCGCTGACCGGAATCAGGCACAGCGTTCGCAGTCTGAGTGCTCAGGCTTCCCGCAATCGACTTAATGGGCGTGAGTGAATTGTTGAGCTCATGGCCTAGCACCCGGATCAGGCGCTGCCATGCACTGCGCTCTTCCTCGCGTAACGCGCGGCTGACATCGGAGAGAACGATCAGGGAGTGGGGCACTCCTCTCTGGCGAAAGGAACTCCGCCGGACTAGCCAACGCGCATTCGGGCTATGGAAGGGCAGCGGCACCAACGTCTCGCTCTCCGCGGCCAGGCAGCCGGCTAATCCGATCCCTTCCGCTGTACGCCCGAGCAGCCTTACGGAAGGCTGCCGCAACAGCCGTTCCCCGGCGGAGTTCACCAGGCGCAGAACCTGGTCCGGGTCAAAGGTGAATAGCGGTACATCGATCTCTTCCACGACGCGGCGCAACAGAGCTGTGGCTTCGATGGCTCGAATCCGCTGGTCCGAGAGCAGGTCTGCAAGAGCATTCACTTCGAGGGAGAGTTCGCCAAGCACATCGTCCGCGGCAGCGCCACGCGCCCGAAAGGAATAGTCTTCTTCGCGTAAGGCGGCTATCACATTGGCGAGAGTTTGCAGCGGTCGCGTGGTCTGCTCTTGTAATGCCATCGTTAGCAGCCACCAAACAAACATCTCTGCAAACAGTAATGCCCACTTTGACTCCGCGGACCAGGATTGAAGCCAAATCAGAATGCCGCCAACGACCATTCCGGGAAGGGCAACGAGTAAAGAGAAGAGATTGATGCGGCGCTCGTAAAGCAGGCGAACTCGCTTGCGTGGAGGCTTCCGCACGCCGGGACTGGAGTTCCCGCACGGGCTAGAGGCCATACTTCTCCATCCGGCGGTAGAGGGCACCGCGGCTCAATCCCAGAGTTTCCGCGGCCTGGCTCACATTCCCGTGAGAGCGCTGCAACGCCTTGCGGATCAGAATGGCTTCCACGGTTTCCAGGCTGAGTTCTTCCAGGTTCTGACTCTGCTGGCGGGACAGGTCCAGGCCCAGATCGGCCCGCTGGATCTCGTTGCTCCGGCACATGAGGACGGCGCGTTCCAGCGTGTGCTCCAGCTCACGTACGTTGCCCGGCCAGGAGTATTGCACGAGAAGTTGCAACGCCGAAGCCTCGAAACCCTGAACTGCACGCCGGTAGCGCGACGCATAACGCGCGAGGAAGTGTACGGCAAGAGCGGGAATGTCCTCTCGCCGTTCGCGCAGGGCCGGGACGTGGATCTCCACTGTATTCAGGCGAAACAGTAAGTCTTCTCGAAATTGTCCGGAAGCACACGCCGCTCGAAGGTCCGCATTTGTGGCCGAAATTACACGCACATCAACCCGGCGAGTGCGCGATGAGCCGACCCGCTCGATTTCGCTGGTTTCGAGAACTCGCAGTAACTTGGCTTGCTGACGATAGGGTACATTGCCAATCTCGTCCAGAAAAACCGTGCCGCCATCGGCCAGTTCGAAGCGTCCGATGCGGTCGGTGCGGGCGTCAGTAAATGCGCCTTTAACATGGCCGAAGAGTTCGGTTTCAAATACTCCATCGGGTATCGCGCCAGTATTTACCGCGATCATGGGGCGCGAGGCGCGGGAAGACAGCGCATGAAGGGTCCGCGCCACCACTTCTTTGCCCGTGCCATGCTCTCCCGTGATCAGGATGTTGGCGTCGGAGGGTCCAACACGGGCAATAGCCTCCAGCACTGGTTGCATCGACGCTGCCGACGCGATGAACTCGGGGCGACCATCAGCCTGCAGCAGGCGGTTCTGCGCCGCCAAACGCTCGGCCTGCTGCAGTGCGCGGCGCAACTCGACCTGGGTCCGCAAAATCGTGAGCAGCCGCTGGTTCTCCCAAGGTTTTTGGATAAAGTCCCGAGCTCCACGGTGAATGGCTTCCACTGCCAGTTCAATGTTGGCCCACGCGGTCATCACGATCACCGTCGTACTACTGTCGATGGAGACGATCTCAGAAAGCAGGTCGAGGCCTTCCCGGCCGGAAGTCGTGTCACGCGTGTAGTTCAGGTCGATGAGGAGAGCATCGTAGGACCCCGTAGCTATCGCCTGGCGAACCAGAGCCGGGGATTTCACGGTTTCCACGTCGTAACCCTGCGGACGCAGCAGAAGTTCGATCGCTTCGAGAACGTGCTGCTGGTCATCCGCCGCCAAAACGCGGGGCCGGTCGTGACCTCCCTTCGTGGACGCCGCGAGGAGGTTTCCCGGTTTGGTCGAAGTCGGCATGGGATCGTTTACGGGCTCGCAGCGTTGATTGTACCGCTGACCGCGTCCTGCACCCGGATGCCATTATGTTCCAAAGTCGCGCCGGTGGCGCGATCAAGCTCAACCTTCGCCTTCTCGAACACGGTCATGGCGTTGACCAGATCCAGTTCCGCCAACGCTAGATCTCGCTGAGCGGAAAGGGTTTGATAACTCGATCCTGCTCCCAGTTCTTGCTCCTTCTGGGTGATCTCAAATGTGCGATTGGCAAGGTCCCGCGCCTTGCGAGCGGCCTGGACCCGCGCTGCGGTTTGTTCCAGCGCGTATTGCGCGTTACGGACTTCGATGCGGACTTGCTTCTTCAGTTGTTCCATGCGTAATTCGGCCTGCCGGTATTCGAGTTCGGACCGGTACTGATCGGCCTTGGCGACACGATTCCGGATCGGGATGTTCAGGTTCAGTCCGACATAGTAGTCGGGAGAGGAGTCGTTGAAAGCGTTTTGCAACGCGCCCCCGAAATCGTTTGGTACGCTGCTGGTGCAGGCATTGCAGACAGGGTTCAGCGGGCCAGCGAGCCCCGAACTGCCCCAGAAGCCGACCAGCGAGAGTGACGGCAACAGCGCATTGCGCGCCGCCTGCCGACTAATCCGGCGGTTCGCCAAGTCTATGTCAGACTCGGCTAGCTCGGTCCGGCCTTGCAAGGCAGATGAGGTCAAATCCTGAATCGATGGAACGGCTTCAGCCGGTACATCCTGCATACGATCCGTGGGAATGACCGGCATGGCCTCAAGCACTGGATCGTCCAGACTCTTGGTCACCGCATTCTTCATCAGCGTCTCCTGGAATTGGAGACTGGTGCGGGCAACGGTTAGATCCTGGTCGCGACGGGAGACCTCGGCTTCAGCCCGCATCACGTCCATCTCAGGGATGCTTTCCAGCTGGAATTGTTTTTTTGCATTGTCGAAGGTCTGCTGGGCAAAAGCGGAGGATCGTTCGTTTACGCTCGTCTGCTCGTAGGCGCTAACCAGGTCCCAGTAAATATTCTCGATCTGGGTCACGGTGGCGATGATTTGATCCTTGAAAGCGATGTCGGAAATCTTCTTATTGTTCTTGGCAATACGGAGATAGCGCAGATTGGGTCCGAAGCCGAACCCGGCAAGCAACTCCTGCTGGACGGAAAAACGGAACATCGAGCTTAAGGCCGGTGAAAGAAAGATGTCTGGACTGTTTGCCGTCTGACGGCTGTTATTGAACTGAAACGAAATGCTCGTGCCCGTTGCGAAGGCCTGGGCGTAGCTGAGATTAGCTTGTGCCGTATTCAACTGGAGTGAAGGCACGTTGTAAACTTGCAGATTAGCGAGTGGGGTGGTTTGATGCTCCACCCCTACAGAACCAATAATCGACGGATCATAGGACGCGACCACCGTTCCAGCGCCCAGCGTGGATTGCACCAGACCAGATGCCCCCGCACCCGCGCCTCCGGCGCCACTCGTCGTACCGCCCGCACCAGCACCGGGAGCGCCTGCGCCAAAGCCTCCGACGCCCCCGCCAGGAGTTCCCTGAACGACTCCGGTATTCACTCCGCGGAAGAATCCGCCGGCCTGCGTGCGCAAAACGTCAGTATCGGCAATCGGCAGGTTGTAACGGGCGATGGCCAAATCTAAGTTGTTCTCGAGGGCGAGTTCGATGGCATCTTTCAGCGACAGATAAAGTTTGCCGTCGCGAATCAGACGGTCAACGTGAGACGAATTTGCCAGCACCGGCTCTGGAACTTCATCGGCGGAATAGGCTTTGAGCGGGTTGTGGGACTTCGGCATGTCAAACCGAGTCGGAATGGCCGCTTGTGAGGCGCCCGATTGTTCCGTTTCGCTGGCGGCTGGAACGGTGCTGCTTTGCGCCTGTGTGCTCGCGGTCAGGATTCCATACACGCAGAGGATCGCAACTGCCCGCTTTACGAAATCATGTTTCCAGAGACGCTGTTTCAAGAAATCACCTCGCAACGATTCGGACCCAAGAAGATTCACGAGGTCGCAACCTCCGCCGAGTGAATAAGCGCTGGATTGGCGGTATCTGCGACCAGCCATCCGTCCCGCAGCTGAATAGTGCGGCTCCCGTAGGCCGCATTCGCCTCCGAGTGTGTGACTTGCACGATTGTCGTTCCTTGCTGATTGAGTTCGCGGAAGAGTTCCATGATCTCTTTGGCTTGCCCGGAATGCAGATTGCCGGTGGGTTCATCGGCGAGCAGAAGCGGAGGCTTGTGGATGACGGCACGCGCCACGCCCACCAGTTGCTGTTGCCCGCCGGAAAGCTGGCTGGGGAAAAGATCTTTTTTGGCAACAATCTGGAAGCGATCCAAGGTATCGGCCACCAGGCTCTGCCGCCGGGCTCGGGGAATGTCCTTATAAGAAAGCGGGAGATCGATATTCTCCTGCACCGTAAGGTCATCGAGCAGGTGATAGCTCTGGAAGACCATTCCGACATTGAGCTTGGCAAGCTCGCTTCGCTGCTTGCGCTTCAGGTTGTGCGCAGCCTGCTCCCGGAACCAATATTCGCCTTGCCACTGGTCGTCGAGGAGTGCAAGCACGTTGAGGAGCGAGGACTTTCCCGCCCCGGACGGCCCCATTACGGTGATGAACTCACCTTCACGAATGTCGAGGCTCACGCGGCGCAGCACCCAGGTTTGGCCGGCGCCGGTCTTGTAACTGCGATCGATGTTTTTCAGTTGGATCATCGTGGTTGTCGATTCTTCCTGCGTCTACGGCCTCTATTCAGAGCGCAACGTCACCGTTGGTTCTACCCGCGCCGCTCGTCGAGCCGGCAGGTAGTTGGCGAGGAACGCCACGAAGCATAGCAGTGCGGTAACGTCGGCGAAAGTCAGAGGGTCGGTTGCCGTAATCCCAAACAGCATCCCCGAGATCAGCCTTGTCAACCCAAGAGAAAGCACGGTGCCTACCGCGAGCCCCATGAGCATGAGCAACATTCCCTGCTTCACTATCAGTGCGAGCACATCGGAGCGCCGGGCTCCCAGAGCCATGCGGATACCGATCTCTTTAGTGCGTTGTGCGACCGAGTAGGACATAACACCGTAAAGTCCGATGGCCGCGAGCAACATGGCCACCGCGGCAAAGATGGTGAGCAGTAGGATGCTGAATCTCCTCGGTTGAACGGAGTTGGCGACGAGATTCTGCATGGTGCGGATGTTGGCCAGAGGGACGTCTTTGTTCACGCTCCAGACCACATTCTGAGCCGCCGAAGTCATGCTCGTGGCGTCGGAGGATGCGCTGCGTATCGCCACGAACATCGACGGCCATTGCGCCTGGCCGAGCAACTGGTAGATCTCAGAGCGGGGCTCTGTATCGAGCCCGACATGTCGCACGTCGCCCACGACGCCCACGATCTGCAGCGTCAAATGGTCGGGGCCGAAATGGGTGAGCTGTTTGCCAATCGGGTCCTGTCCGGGAAAAACCGTGCGCGCCAAAGCATCGTTGACGACCGCTAGATTAAGCGAGCTGTCGAGGTCGCTCTCACTGAAGTTGCGGCCCTTCAGTAAGGGGATGCCCATCGCGCGGAAATAGTCGGGAGTGCTGACGCGAATGTCCGCTTCGTAGCCCTTTTCAATTCCGGGAACGTTGAAGCTGCGTGAACTATTGCCTCCAGACAGCGGCAACCTGCTGACAGCACCGACGGCCTGCACGCCTGGCAACGCCTGAAGACGCTGCACGACTTGTTGGTAAAACGCGAGTTGGCGGACAGGGTCGGTGGAGGATGGAAGTCCAAGGTTGAATGTCAAAAGGTGATCTGGATCGAAGCCGACATTAACCTCCATGAGTCGTGCAAAACTCTTCACTAGGAGCCCCGCTCCAACCAGCAGAACTAGCGAGAGTCCAACTTCGGCGATCACCAGAGCGGAACGGGTTCGCCCCCGGTTCGCTGCACTCCCGCGTTCGCCTTCCTTGAGGAATGCGTTGGGGGTTGATCGCGACGATTGCAGAGCGGGGATGAGGCCAAACACAACCCCGGAGACAACCGAAGCCAGGAAACTGAAGGCCAATACCTCCCGGTTGATTCCAATCTGCTTGAACTGACGGATATCCGGTGGACTCAACGCCAATAGCGACGGAACAGCTAGGACCGCTAGTAGAAGCCCGAGGACCCCTCCCACTATCGCGAGCAGAACACTTTCGGTAAGCAACTGGCGGAGCAAACGCCGGCGGCTCGCTCCGAGAGCCGTCCGTATCGAGATTTCCTTGGCACGCGCTGTGGCTCGTGCGAGAAGAAGGTTGGCAACGTTCGCGCAGCTGATCAGAAGCACGATGACCACCGCAGCTAGGAGAACCAGCAGAACCGGACGGATGTCACCGACGATATACTCATGTAAGGGTAGAAAGCTCACCCCGACATTTCCGTTCGAATCCGGATATTCCTTCTCCAGTCGGCGGCCGATGGTATCGAGTTCCGCGTGGACCTGTTGCGACGTTATTCCTGGTTTCAAACGCGCCCACACGTCAAGATAATTTCTGTCCCTGAATTGGCGTGGATCTTTGTCGGGCGCCTGAGGGTGTGTCGGCACGACCCAAGCGGAGGGCAACCATAGCTCTCCGTACTCGTCCGGAGAAAAATTTGGCGGCATGACGCCGACAACGGTGTACGGCTCGCCATTGAGGCGGATGTTCCGGCCAACCAGCGAGCGATCTGCGGCAAAATAGCGCTGCCACAGGCCATAGCCGAGCACCACTACGTGATCGTTGCCGGGCTGGGCGTCGCTCGCTTCCAGACCGCGCCCTAGAATTGGACTTACTCCGAACAGAGGAAAGAAGCTTGGCGTGGTCATCGTACCTCGGACCCGCTCCGGACGATCTCCCTCCGATAGGCTTCCTACCCATCCGCGTGACGCTGCCATCTGGGCGAAGACTGGATTTTGCGAGAGCTGGTTCTGTGAGACCCAATCCAGATAGTTGGCAGGAGACGCGTCGTCGGTCGATATGCCCTCGAAGGTCTGCGAGACCTTTACAATTCGATCCGAATCCGGATAGGGAAGCGGATGCAACAACACTTGATCGACCACACTGAACACCGCGGTGTTGGCGCCGATCCCCAGAGCCAGGGTGAGCACCGCAACCGCCGTAAATCCCGGGCTCTTTCGCAACTGGCGAAGAGCGTAGCGAAAATCTTGAAACAGTCCATTCATCGCCATCTCCTACTCATAGCGGAGGGCCACCATGGGATCGGTTTGCGCGGCCTTTCGGGCGGGGAGGTAGCTGGCCAGCAGGGCCGAAATCGCCAGCAGCATGGAAACTGAGGCAAATGTGGACGCGTCCCACGATCGAACACCAAAGAGCTCCAGATAATCAGGATAAGAAAGGTTGGCGCGTGGTAGCAGCGCGATACTTTCAGTCACCTCAACCAGCCGGGTGGGATTGGGATAGGGCAACGGCTTAATCAATGCAGCGTCGACAAAGCCAAAAATGGCCACACTGACGCACATGCCCAGAGTCAGTATCAGAATGGCTGTGCAGGCGAACCAGGGGTTCTTGCGCAGTTGCCGCATCGCGTAGCGAAGATCGTGGAGTAGGCCGTTCATGCATGTACATCCGCCATCAGCTTTTTCAGTTCCTCTTCCGCCACCACTTTTCCGTCGAACAGATGCACTTCGCGCTGTGCGTGCTTGGCGAAGCGCGGATCGTGCGTCACCATGCAGATGGTTGCTCCCTCACGGTGCAGATTTTGCAGTAACTCCATCACGGCTTCGCCGTTGCGCGAGTCGAGGTTGCCGGTCGGCTCGTCCGCCAGCAGAATGGAAGGTTTCCCACCCAGGGCGCGGGCCACGGCCACGCGCTGCTGCTGGCCGCCGGAAAGCTGCGAAGGATAGTGCCGGATGCGGTGCGCCATGCCCACACGCTCCAGCGCCTCCATGACGCGCTGCTTCCGGTCAGCGGCCGACATTCTTTGACGATAGGTGAGGGGCAGTTCCACGTTCTCATACACCGTGAGGTCGCCGATCAAGTTAAAACTCTGGAAGATGAACCCGATCTCCTGGTTGCGAATGCGCGAGCGCTCGGCGAAATCGAGGTTCTCCACCGGCTTCCCGTTCAGCGAGTAGCTGCCCTCGGTAGGTGTATCCAGCAGCCCGATGATCGAGAGCAAGGTGGACTTGCCGCACCCTGAAGGCCCCGACATCGCGACATACTCGCCCCGATTGATCGAGAGGTGAACGCCGGAGAGGGCGTGGGTCTCGATCTCGTCGGTGTAAAAGATTTTCTTCATATTCTGAATCTGTATCAACGGCTGTCCTGATTCAGTCATAGCGTCTGCCTCGGATAGGTTCTCTGGAATGCCTGCTTACTCAAGCCGAATGCGGTCCGTTTTGTCCCAACGCGACATGTCGGAAAGAATCACTGTGTCGCCCTCGTGTAACCCTTCAAAAATCTGAATCGAGTTCACCGATTCGCGCCCCACCTTCACCGGGACACGTGTCGCCTCTTTGCCGGCGGGATCTAGCTTGAACAGGCCGATAGTGCTGTTTTCCTGCCCAAATGCCGGCCGTCCCACATAAAGAATGTTGTCCAGACGCTCCAGGTCGATCGTCCCATCCACACTCAGATCAGGACGAGCCCCTTTGGGGAGTTCACTCGTTAGTTTGACGTCCACCGTGACGGTTCCGTTTTGCACCGCCGGGTCGACTCTGCTCACCGTGCCACTAATGACTCCGTTGTGCGTGTCGATCGATGCCGGCTCTCCAAACTGCACATCGCGCGCTTGGGTTTCGGCAACCTTCAATTCCGCCATCAGATGATTGGGCTGGACGACCTTCGCCAGCATGGTTCCCGGCTGAACGTGCTGACCCACTTGCAGCGGCAGGTCCACCAACACACCGTCAATCCCGGCGCGGACCTGCAAGGCCTCGAGTTGCTTACGCTTCAGTGCTGCCAGGGCCCGCATCTGCTCGACCTTGGCTTGCTGTTCCGCCATCTGAGACTCAATCGCTTTCTGGCCGATCGTGAGCCTCTGCATCTCCAAATCATTTCTGGTCGTCAGTTCTTCGGATTTGCCCTTGGAAGCCTTGTAGGCCAGACCCGAGATCACACCTAGGTCGTATAAAGCTTTGTCGGTATCGGCCTGTCGTTGGGCCTGGCTATAGTCAGCGTTGACCGTAGCCGCTCCAGCCTTCTCGTTCATGAGATTGCTTTCGAGCGTTACTCGCTGGCTCTGGTATTCGGCCTCCGCGGCTTTCAGTTGGAGCTGCGCGTCCAGGGCTGCCTGCTCGGTCTGCGGATTGCTCATTTCCAGCAAGATGGTGTCGCCCTTCACTTGGGACCCGGGTAGGATTCGAATGCGCACTACTGTGGCTTCCGTCTCCGCTGGGATTTGGCGAACCGATTCCTGGCTGGGGATGAGCGACCCCAATCCGCGGACCTGCCGCAACATGGATCCGCGTTTGACCGTGTCGGTCCACACCGTTCCGCGTTCGACGGAAGGAGCGGCCGGCCTTAGACGCGACACTCCAATGATGGATAGCACGACAACGACTGCGGCGATGCCTGCCAGGACAGCTTGGCGACGACGCTTCTGACGCTTAAATTCTGGGCGGGCAATGTCCATTCTCTTGACTGCTGAGCACCCGATCCACCATCGTGTGCAGAAGGTTAAAGCGGTGGAAACACAACTAGATAGCATCTATTCCCAGCGTGTTCCACTGTTCGGATTGTCCGTTGCTGAACCCAAGTGTCCAATAACGGGCATTCGAGCAGGTCATTGGGTTGACTTCCCGCCATGCGCGCTCGCCTGGCGCAAACGGTGGGACGAACTGAAGCGTCACAGAAGAATCGGAAATTAGTCCCTGCAAGGAATCGGAATGCAATCGCAAGTGTCTGTTGCTCGGAGCGCAGGGCTCGCATGGGATCCACACTGGCTGCTCGTCGAGCTGGTATGTAGGCCGCCCCTAGTCCGGTTGCTATCAGGAGCATGCTCCCGATGAGTGTCAACGCGTCGTAACCCTCGTCCCCCAGGCACCGCAAGCCCACCTCTCACGAAATTAATCATGTGCGGGTCATCTGACGCACATTTCTTCCCTATACTAAAGAGAAGGGTAGAGGCCGAACAATGCGTGTTGCTAGTCGCCAACAGCAGTTCACCTCCCACGACGCTGCTGGAGATTGCAGAAATCATCAGACGTGAAGACTCACGATCTGCGGGCGATCGGCGCTAGCGCTACGGAATGTCGCATGGTTTCAATTTGCACCTGAATTGCCCTATCCTCGCAGGGCGAGCACAGGGTCAACTTCTGCTGCCCGGCGTGATGGCAAATAGCACGCAAGCAGAGCGGCTATCACCACAACACACGCTATTGTGATGTACGTAAACGGGTCGTCAGCGCTGACACCATAGAGAATCGCGGACATGAACCGCATTGTTGCGGACGCAATCATCAGCCCAATTGAGACCCCCAAAACGGTTAGCCAGATGCCTTGTCGTACAAACGCTCCCACCACAGCGCCACGCTGTGCTCCGAGCGCCATCCGAATCCCAATTTCGCGAGTACGCAGGGACACGGAATATGCGATAACGCCGTAGATCCCCACGGTCCCAAGAAGGAGCGCTATTCCTCCAGAGACGCAAAGCATCACAAGTGCAAACGATGTTCGCGCCATTGATTTCGCGTAGAGGTCGCCCATCGTTTCACTGTTCGCTAAAGGCACATTTGGGTTCACCATCCATACTTGTTGCTGAATAGCTTCCATTAAGGACTGCGAACCTGCAAGCTGACTCCGTACCACAAAGACAGTGGCACGCTGTAGCTTTTGTTTTTGACCCGCGAAGTAGTCCATCATGAGAGGCCAGTACACCATTGACGGGGCAGGTTTCTCGACGCCGTCGTAATGAACGTCCTCTGAACTCCTATGACCTCTCGCCAAGTATCGGTACTCAACACACGTATTTTTTGGCCCAGCGCGTCCTGAGGGCGATGCCAGTATTCGGTGGCAAAGCTCTTGGAGACGATGACAACCGGCCTCTTCTCATATGTGTCCGTCCATGTGAAATCTCTACCTGAAAGCAGTCGCGTGCCTAGCGTTGAAAAGAAGCCCGGTGCGACGTAGTTGAAGCGCCTCGCCGGAAGAATCTCACCGGCTTTATAGGTACGGTTCTGAACGTATACGGGATTATTGGCGTCGTTGTTGTCCATCGGTACAGAACGGCCAATGCTCACCGAAGAAACGCCGGGAGTAGAGGCAATCTTTTCCACGATCGCCTCGTCCATGCGAATCACAAGCTCTGGGGGGCATCGGGGATCTGGGTCTGTGGAATATAGAAGCCGAATGTTTGAACGGTTTCAGGGGATGTGAATCCGAGCGACATATTCACCATTGGGCGAAATGTGCGAATCATAAGACCCGAACAGATCAACAGAACTACCGAAAGCGCAACCTGAAGCGTGACCAATGCTTTGCGTGTGCGTTGCCCTCTTCGGCCATCCCCGACCCCGCGTCCCCCTTCCCGAAGATCGCTTATCAAGTGCGGGCTGGTGCTCTTAAGAATCGGAACACAGGCGATCAAAAGGCTTGCGATCACAGCAATAGCAATGGTGAACAACAGCACAGATGGCGTGATGCTAATGTCGCGGATACGCGGAATATTCGCGGCTCCAAGCCCCACAATGACGCGCATAACACCTAATGCGAGCACTAACCCAATCAGACTTCCCACGAGACCAAGCAGGCTGCTCTCCAAGAGAATATCGGCGGAAATTCCTTTCCTCGCTCCGCCGATGGCATAGCGGATGGCAAACTCATGATGCCTACCCTCGACGCGCACGAGCAGGAGATTCGCAACATTCGCGCAGGCCACCAGAAGCACCATGATAGTAGAGGCCAGCAGAATCCAGAGAACATTCTGGACATTCCCAACCACTTCGTCTTTTAAGGGACTCAACGTGGGCTTGAAGTGCATTGACTGAAAATAGTTGGCACTCACGCCCTCTGGCGGAGGAAATGTTCTTATTGCTATTGGAAGCAGACGCTCCAGTTCAGCGGTAGCCTGTTGGACGCTGACCCCGGGTTTCAGCCTTGCGACAGCGTTCCCCTCGAAACTTCCGAAGGTTGTCGCGGCGCGCTCCCATTGCATCGGAAGTATCAATGATGGGTCTTTCTGATCGAGGAAATGGAAGGTTTCGGGAAGAACCCCAATGATTTCTCTGGGCACACCGCCTGCTGTGATTGACCTGCCGATGACCGATGACGCTCCACCGAACCGTTCCTGCCAGTATGAATACGTGAGTACGACAGTTTGCGCAGCTCCCGGTGAATCATCTTGTCGAGTAAATGAACGCCCTAATACCGGGTGAACACCTAACACTGGCAATGTCCCATCCGTGACATCGAGAACGCGAACATTTTCTGGCGTTCCGGAGCCGGTCACATCAATATCATCAACGTCATAGGCGCCTATGTCTGCCAGTGTCGTATTTTGCTCGCGATAGATAAAGTAGAGCGACGGTGAGATGCCCATCTTCGTGAAGCCCATTTGCTGCGACGAGGTATCAACAGCAATCAAACGATCCGGATTGGGATAGGACAAAGGCTTGAGCAGTACACCGTTCACGACGCTGAAAATCACAGTGTTCGCACCTACTGCTACCGCGAGAGTGATCAGGGCGACTGCCGTGAATAGCGGTGCGCGCCTCAATCGACGGAGAACGTGTCTTGTGCGCCCCAACGGTGTCAACATGGGTAAGAGCCTCCCGGGCGGCTCTCCTCGATATAGGTACAGCGGCTTCGCCGCTATTTGGTTCCCTCTCCAACAGGCTGTATCAAAGTATGCCACGCATTTCGCGAGCCACACGGGAAGTGTTTATGAATCAGTAAGATCGCAAACCATTCTGGATCGTCAAGTGTCCGGTCCAGAACAGTATTGTTCAAAAGTGAACGGCTGCAGGGACTGGCAGTCCACAAAAGACGAGGAACGGATTCAAAGCAGGAAAGAAACCGAAGTGGCGGGAATGAGCGTCACTGTCAAAGAACAGCTACGCAGATTCCGTCTCTGGTTGCACAAGAATTGAACGATCCGATGCTTCGCGCTCTGAGCCCGTTTTGCCGGTTCTTGTCGGTTGACGGGCAACCCTGAAGTAGTCCAACGTAAGGGTTGCCGACAACCCTCCAAGTGACCGCTCAGATTCTGCGTGGTGAGTGAACGGCATTTCTTGGCCAGCTAGGGGCTGGGTATTCCGCTCTTAGAAGGAGTGCAGCGGGCATGAGGGACTCACAATAGCGGTACAAGTGCGGCGAACGCTTCGCCAGTCATCTGCCCTGAAGTTCACGCGTGCTGATCCCCTGATTGGCACCGAAACTTCTTGGGCGGTCTAGGGCGCACTACTACTCGCAACGTAGTGCAATCATCGGATCGACTTTGGAGGCGCGACGCGCCGGTATTGCGCAGGCCAACCCAGACACCAAGGCCAGGAGAATCGTTCCGGCTAAGAGAATGACGGGATCGCGCGGGTTCCCTTGTGCCCACTTCGCAATGATTTGGCTTAGCGCCAGCGAAAGGGCGACACCTGCGAAAATTCCGGCGCCCAGGCTTACCGATGCCGCCCTGAAGACCATTCGCAGCACGTCCGTACGCTGCGCGCCCAGCGCCATACGAATCCCGAATTCGTTGATCCGTTGTGCCACTGTGTAGGACACGACGCTATATAGCCCTACGGCAGCGAGAGCCAGGGCGAGCCAGGCAAAAATGCCAAGAATCCAGGCCGCGACATGCTCCTGCTGCCACTCGGGTTCATAAATGAGGCGAGTTTCGAGATCATAAGCGCCACTGATCTGATCCGGGTTAATGGCCCTCAACTGCTCGCGCACGGCATGTTGCAGCGTGAGGGGCGGAACCTCAGAGCGAACCAGAATCTCCGTACCCTCTCCCATGCTGAATGTATAGGGCACGTAGACTGACGGTCTAGGGGCACTTCGGAGTCCATCATTGCGGGCGTCCCCGACGATGCCCACAATCTGGAACCAGGTAGCTCCGATATTTGGCGGCGACAGCACTGTGGCGGGATCGCCTTCGAGACCTGCCGATCTCAGCGAGTGCCCAATGGCATCGCCATTCGGAAAGTAGCGCTGCGCCAGCGTACGGTTGATCACGGCTACATGTGCGCCTTTGTTATTCTCGGCGTCGCACCAAATCCGTCCTTGCAGCACGGGAATGCGCAAAGCCGCGAAGTACTCCGGGCTAATCAGGTTGACCGATCCGATCTCAGACCCACTCGAATCAAAAAGCGCCCCTGCACCAGGGGCCATGGGTTTGCCCAAAACTTCAAATCCCATAATCCATCCATTCCTCGGCGGCGTCGCATCGGTGGAAATCGCCGCTGTGATCACGCCCGGTGTCTCCGCGACTTTCTGTCGCAGTTGCTCAAAATAGGCTGCACGCGCCGGCCAAGTGCCGTAGGAGCTTGCGCGTAAAGGAATTCCTATCGCCATCACGTTGTGCGGGTCATAACCGAGGGGCTGGTGGATCAGCTGGGCGAACCCCTTCATTGCGGAGCCCGCAGCTGCGAGCAACAATAATGTCAGCGCTACCTGCGCAGTGATCAGCATGCTATGGGCTTTGCGTCCGCGGACGCTGCCGGCAAACCGGCGCGCGCTGGACTGCATGATCTCCCCGATGTGCGTACGCGAAAGTTGCAGCGCTGGCCAAAGCCCGAACAGCACACCCGTTCCGAGCGCGACCGTGACGCTGAAAAACAGAACCGGGAGGTTGATACGAATCACGGCCTCGGAGGCGAACGTACTTTGTGGCACCAGACGCAGCGTCAGTACCAGAGCGCCGTAAGAAGCTAGAACACCGAGCAACGCGCCAATCACGGCGAGAAGGAGCGAGTCCGTGAGCAATTGGCGAATGATTCGGAAGCGGCCCGCGCCGACTGCGGTTCTCACAGCCAATTCATGTTGCCGCGCCGTACCCCGTGCCAGCAGCAGAATCGAGACATTTCCACATCCAATCACCAGCAGCAACATCACCGCGCCAAAGAGCAAGTACAGTGTCCCGCCCAAGGAGCTAACTACCCAGTCGTTCAGCCCATGCACACGGACCCTGAAGACATCCGGTAAATCGGTATGCCTCGAACTGGCGAACCGTTCCACGAGGGGCTGCAGTGCGGCTTCGGCTGTGGCGCGACTGACGCCGGGCCGCAGAAGCAGATCGACGATAGATGTGCGCCCCGGATCTCGCAACAGCTTCAGCGGCAGATAGACGTCGCCGTCATACCAAGTGAATCGCGGCGCCGCGACGCCTACGATCTCGAAGTTCCTGTGATCAAGTTGCAGAGTGCGGCCCACGACATCCGGATTGGACAAGTAGTGTCTCCGCCAAAACCTGTAGGAAAGGACTACAACAGGTCGTGGCTCCTGGCCGTCCACTGCGTCGGATGGCCAAAGTCCGCGACCCAGCAAAGCGGGCACGCCGAGATCCTGGAAATTATTCGAGATGAGGCTCACGGCGTGCACCGCCTCCGGAAGATCTTGCCCGGTCAGTATCAGAGCGCTGTTGTCCGAAGCCAGAACGCTTTCGACCACTGGTGATTGCCGCAAGGTCTGAATTTCGACGCCATTTAAATAGACGGGGTCCCCGGAACCCGCTACGCTGTCGACCGTGAGTCGTACTATTCGATCCGCGGCAGGGTAGGGATAGGGATGCATCAAGACTGCATAAATCACGCTAAACACAGCTGTGGCCGCTCCAATGCCGAGCGCCAACGAGATCACTGCCGTCAGCGTGAATCCCGGACTCTTGATGAGCTGCCGTGCGGAATAGCGGAGGTCCTGAAGCAAAATGTGCATGGCTCACTTCCTCGCGGTGCAGGAGATGCGGTAATGGTCTATGGGTTGCGAATCGGAGAAGTTACCTTTTGATTCCTGGACAGACTTCGGCAAGGCGATACCTGCTGCCCAAATTTCACATCGCGACATTCTACGACAACGAGCCTTGGTAAGTATAAGACGCGGTTTCTCACCAACCACGGCCTGTTGCGCTGTCGAACCCAGATTCATCAACACACGCGGCACGGGGCGCGACACGCTCCTCAACTCTTGGATCAATTGGTGTAATCCCGAGTCCCCGTTGAAAACGTCAAAACAGCAAACTGGCCGGTCGGGAACTGGACGTGTCACAGGCAAACGGGAAGCTACGTTCTCACCTTTTCATGCGGACTCCGACGACGTTGTCCCGAAGTCGGCTTCGAGGACATCATCCAGAGATCTCCCAGAAGCCCGTTTGTGGACCGCGTCACACTTACTGCAGGCGGCGATAGAAAACCTGGCCAGAATTGCTCCCGTGGAAACCCCTTTAAAGATTGGCCTTCTTGATTTCCACGCATGGCGTTAGGAAGGGGTAGTTTTCTAATCCCCATTATCGTGAGATCCTGCGCGCCGCTACCCAATGAAGGCGAGAACCAGACCGTTTAGTGTTTAGTTTTGCTCAGACGAAACCCAGAATTCAACCCTATCATCTCTGCATGGGTGACCTTGATGCCCGGAGGCGCAGTGAAATTCCCGATCGGGTTCGACCTTATCCTCGAGCAAACTTCTTTGCGATGCCTGAGTTGAGATCTCAACGATCTGTTCGAGCGGAAGTCCGCCCGCGCCGATGAGCCGGTCGAGCGTCTGCCCTTGGACCAGCTGCATCGTCAGAAAGTGGACGCCGTCGTATTCCTCCACCTAGTAGATGGTGACGATGCTTGGATGATCGAGTTGGGCCAGGGTCTTCGCCTCACGACGAAAACGCCCGAGCCGCTCGGGATCGTACGCCATTTCAGCAGGCAGCACTTTGAGCGCTACGTCGCGCCCGAGCTTCTTGTCGGTGGCGCGTACACCTCGCCCATACCGCCGGCGCCGAGCGGAGATTGAATTTCGTAAGGCCCGAGTTTTGTACCAGAAGGTAGGGCCATGCGCAGGCGCAATTATAGCCTTTGCGGCACGTTGCACGTGGATGCGACGATTATGGGCGAGTGGTCGGCCAACCGGAAACTATCCGGAAACGGGCTTCTGGGGAGCGGGAAAAAAGAGGCTGTGTGCGGTTGGTCGGCAAACCTTCCCTTACAAGATTAGGGAAGAGTAGCCCGTGATCCAACCGGAATCCGAACCCAGCCACTCCAGGTGATGAGCGGCATGGCCTGTTAACGACAGTTGCCTCGGCATCCGAGTGCAATTTCGTTTAGTCGTCGACATAATCAAAGTCTGTGACCAGGCCGTCTGACGTGAGATAGATCATCAAATATTCGGTCGCCTTCCTGGTGACCAATTTGTAGTAGACGATACGATTCACTTTGCCATTATGCCGTTCGATGTTACGCCCGCCGACATCCTGGGAGGCGATGTAATCCAATGAGCGAATGCCGTTGAGCCCGTGGACAGGTCCTGAGGAGGAATAGTCGCTTAATGCTCCGGGAGCCAGACCGGGCGTTTTGGCGTCGAAATGTACGCCCTCTGACAGTGCATCCAGGACCGTCCGCACGCGTTGAGTGAAGGCGACATCGGGATCCGGCTGAGGGTGCATGGAATGGATGTAGGGACCGACGCGAGGTACGCTTCGTTGCTGACCTCCCTGTTTCCAGAAAATGCTCGTCACTTCCCCATGACTATCCCTGAGGAAGGAGAGCTGCGCGTTCCGTCGCGTATAGAAGAACGTGTCTGCGGAGACGGGCGTGAGTCCTGCTCGGTCTCCGTCGGGGAAGCCAGCCGAGAGCCCGTGCCCATCAGTCGTCACATTGAACAGGATGCCGTTCGCCAGTTCATAGCGCCCTGTGTAGTCATCATACGATTTGGGATCGATTCTAACGACGGCTAAGGGAGTCGGCGGATCAAGCGGAGGAGGCATGCTTTCGAATACGTGAGACCGCAACCATTCGGCGAGTAACATTCGTTGGGCCTGGGTGATGTCGGGACGCTCTTGAATGGAGACGGTCTGGTTGCTTCCGCTCTTTCTTTGTTCCGCCGGAGTTTGTTCAACCAGGCCAAGACCGATCTTGCCTAACTCCTGCTCGATGGGTAAGTCTCCAGGTTTGAGGACCCATTGATCATATAAAGGGCCCATCTCCTGTCCTCCGAAGCGAACGAGTTGCCTGCGAATCTCGTCTTCCTCAAAGCCGGGCTGGTCGTTCCTGCACAAGTTCCAGAGCGCAAGCTCCACATCATCCAGAGAGCTTTTGCCGTTTGTGCGCACCCGAAGCTCGATATCAAATAACATCCCCAGGACCCATCCCGTCGGATAGTAGTCGACCTTGTAGTTATTGGGGTTCTCCCTTGAGATTCGATAGCTGGAGTCGTAGGGGCTCACCTCAAACCGTGCCAAGTTCTCGCGCACCTCGTTGATCTGGTCCACAGCATGCTCCAGAAACAAGTCGCGATTCCATGCGCCATAACGGTATGGCAGCAACATGGAGTAGTAATCCGTGACACCCTCCAGCCACCAGAGCGCGCCCGTATGAGGAAGCTGCGTGTAGTCAAAAGGTCCCAGCTGTTTTGAGCGAATCCGTTTTACATTCCAAAGGTGGAAGAATTCGTGTGCCATTCCCTGCACGACGCTGGGTCCTTCTTCGGTGGAGAGGTGCATCTCCGTGCTGCTGGCGTGTTCGGTGCCGCCTGCCAGGCTGGGGCCCTCATATACCCAAAAATGCCAGACGTACAGGTCGTAAGGGGCCTCTCCAAAAAAATCGGTCTCGATCTGGGTCACAAAACGCGCCATCTGCAACGTTTTCTGCCTGTCCACCCAGTTCCTCGCAGTCCCGCGAAGAGCGATGATGTGCTCTTTTCCATGTTCCTGATATCGCTCCTCAAGGTAGCTCCCCATGGTCACTGGGTTGTCGACGAGCATGTCGTAGCTCTTTGCAAGAAAGGTGGGATGCCCGTCACGTTCTTGAGCTGCCATGAGACCGACTGCAATCTTCCATTCGGCGGGCACTACCAGTTCGAGAATGCAAGGCTCACCCTTTCGACCGACAACATAGAGATAGATCGGCTGAAATCCATAGTGCACCGTATCCGCGTCAGATGCGGTCTGATCAGAGTCGAATCTTGGCCTGGGGATCGCTCGGTCGTATCGGACGGTGATCCGTTTGCCGGCAGCGGTAGAAATGGTCCACGTGTCTCCCCTGGCATGAACAACCGGCAAGCTGTTTCCAGCCTCGTCGGCTGCCGTTACCTCGTGTAGGGTCTCCCACGAATCTCCCAGAGAGTAGACTCCCAACCAGCTGGGCATCTGGAGTTCGACCGTCGGAGTGGACACGTCGAAATCCATCTCTATTGACAAATGGCTGCTAGAAATCGACGGAGTGACCTTATAAACGATCTCGGCGCTCGCCAATATTGGAAGTAGACATGCCGCGAGACCGGTACTTAACAGGCTGACTGGAATTCGGAGCATACGCTTTCCGGGGTCCTCCCGTGCTGCGCGTCGCCTTGTAGTCTATCCGACCAGGGGAAAAAAGCGCGCCAGCCAATTCCTGACCTTGTTGGCTAACCGAAAACTGGGCGGGCAGTCGTAGTTGACGTCAAATCCCCAATAGCACTCACAACCCGGCCCGGGAATCGGCTCGCCACTGGGAGGTTGGTCGGCAAACCTTACCTTACCGGATTACGAAAGGTTTGCCCGTTATCTGGGAGTAATCCAAAGGCGGTGTGAGGCATCCTCGCGGATTCTGGGACCGAGAATTATTTTTCGTGAATCGAACTACATGTATATGCATCTATTTGCGGTATGAATAAGCCGGCCACGTTCGCTCTTCCCTGCATTTCCGCGAGTTTTCGTCGGGCCTCGCGGATTCTTACCCAGCACTACGACACGGCTCTCCGGCCACTCGGCCTGAGAGCCACACAATTCACTCTCCTGCAAGCCTTATCCCTCGTCGGAGAGGTTTCCCAAAGAACGCTCGGGGAGATTCTGGCCATCGATAGCACCACGCTCACCCGCACACTCGCAATCATGGGGCGCCGAGGCTGGATCGCCAGTCGATCCGGCGAGGACCGCCGGGAACGGTGGCTCTCCCTGAGTGAGGCCGGGAAGGGCCGAATTCAAGCGCGCGCGTCCCCACTGGGAAAAGGTGCAGCAGGGGTTCCGTGCGCGGCTCGGGAACAAGCGCTGGAACAAACTTTTGAACCTAACCAACGAAGTGACCGCAGCGGTCACGGAATAAGGAGATTTGCCATGTCCAAATACGCCAAACTGAGCGCCGGGCTTTTAGCAGCCTGGTTAGTCTTTTCCCTGTTCTCCTCCGCACTGCATCTCTACAGGAACGCTCCCAACACACCGCCGCTCGCGCTCGGCCTCGCCGTGGTCACGCCCATCGTGCTGTTCCTGGTTTGGTTTGCATCCTCGCAAGGGTTCCGGCAGTTCGTCCTATCGCTGAGCCCGCGCACCCTCACCCTGGTGCAAAGCATGCGGATCGCCGGCTTTGTGTTCCTCGTGCTCGGCACATATAAGATTCTGCCCGAGTTCTTCGCCTTGTCCGCGGGATGGGGCGACATCGCCATCGGCGCGACAGCATCCTTCGCGGCTCTCCGGCTGGCCAACCCTGCGCACCGCAAAGGCTTCATCTTCTGGCAGGTCCTGGGAATCGCTGACCTCGTCAATGCGCTAGCCCTGGGCACGCTCGCCGGGGTCATCGATCCGCACGGAATCTCCACTGGAGCCATGACCGTCCTTCCCATGAGCTACATTTCCACGTTCGCCGTGCCCCTGTTTCTGATCCTGCACATCATCAGTATCGCGCAGGCGCGCCGCTGGCCGACGACACGTTTTGCTGCAACGGGCAATAGATTGCAACACCGATGCCCCAGGGGCAAGAGTGATCGATGGAGCCGTGGTAGTGATGAGCTAGCGACCGGAGATCATGATGGCGCAGGGTCTCGCCTTCCTGATCTCCGTCCGATCAGCGTTCGCATCGTCAAACATGATGTACTTCACGGTCTGAAGAAACAGATTCGCTCGCAAGGAGCCTTAGTATTCGTCGTTATGGGCGCGTGGTCGGTAACCCTTCCCTTACCCGGATAAGGGAAGGGTTGCCCGTGACTCGCCCAGAGTCGTCCATAATCCGTTGGATCTCTCGGCGAGTGACTCGGCGATTCTGCGCCAACTGCGGATGCATCCGAGAATTCCGGACAGCGGCCTATTCGGCTCACTATTCGGCCCTCAATGCTTGCATTGGATCGATGCGCGATGCACGCCAGGCGGGAAGGATACATGCGAACGCGGCCACCGTGAGCAGCGTTGCGGCAACTGCGGCATAAACCGCCGGATCGAGGGGCTTGATCTCATAGAGCAAGTCGCGCATCAGCTGGCCGGCTTCCAGGCTGGCTGCGAGTCCCACGACAAGACCGAAGACGGCGGGCCGCATTCCGTCCAGCAACATCTTCCGCATCACCTGTTCGCGCTTTGCGCCCAGCGCGACGCGGATGCCGATTTCGGTCGTCCGCTGCGCTGCGATGTAGGACATCACGCCGAACAGGCCCACTGCAGCAAGAACCAGCGACAGGGTGGCAAAAGCCACGAGCAGAGCCGTGTTGAAGCTCTGGTCCAGGGTCGATTTGCCGAGCAACTGGTTCATGGTGAGTACATCGGAGACGGGCAGATCGGGGTCCATTTCCGAGACAATGCGCTGAACCGGAAGAGCGAACTGCTCCAGATCATGGCTGGAGTCGTGCCTGGGGGCGTGACTGGAGCGAAGCACCAGCGTGCCGACGTTCTCGACGCCGGCATCCAGCGGGTAATATTGCACCGGCCGCGGGGTTTCGCCGATCGCGTTGCGGGTATCGCCCACAATCCCGACAACGACTGCATTTTGCCCGCGTACCCGGAGGTGCCGGCCCAGCGGATCTTCACCGGGAAAGTACTGGCTGGCGAGGGATTGGCTGATGACGACTTCGTTGGCGGCATCCAATCGCTTCCCGGCGCTGAATGTATTCCCACGCAAAATCGGAATGCCCATCGCGCCGAAGTATTTCGGATCAGCCCAGCGGCTTAAGGCAGACAACCCGCTGCCTTGCGGCAAGGGCGGATGCTCCACGATGCTGAAGGCCGAATCCTTTGAATAGTCCTGCCCAGGGACAGCTGTCACGAAGCCTGCCGCGTCCACTCCGGGCAGAGCGCGTACACGATCGAGCAGGCTGTCGTAGAAGTTGGCTCGCTGGGCGGGGGTCGCATATCGAGCATCCGGGAGGCCCAGGTGCATGGTGATCACGTCTTGCGTGAGGCAACCCATGTCGACGGAGCGCAGCCGTTCATAGCTCTTGACCAAAAGTCCGGCGCCAATGAGCAGGATCACAGTCACTCCGACTTCGAGTGCAAGCAACACCTTGCGCAGCGAGGCCCGCGCGCTGTTCCCGCCCACCGAGCGCGATGCCTCATGCAGCGCGCCGAGAATGCGCTTGTCACTGCTGCTGAATGCTGCGATGAGTCCCGAGAACAACGCGCACAGCACGATAATGCCGACCGTAAACGCTACCACCACCCCGTCGATGTGAACGGATTCGACGCGGCTCATGTCGGGGCGAACTCGCGTCAGCCAACGAAGAGGGGCGAAGGCGAGCAAGAGTCCGAGCGCTCCGCCGGCAGCTGAAAGCAGCAGGCATTCCATGAGCCTCTCGCCGATCAGACGCAGCCAGCTCCCGCCCAGTGCCGTGCGGATCGCCAGTTCTTTTCGCCGAGCCGCCGCGCGCGCCACCAGCAGATTGGCCACATTGAGGCAGGCGATCAGCAGCAGGCAGCAGGTCGCTTCCAGCAGCACATAGAGCGGCTTCTTGATTTCCCCCACGATGTGCTCCAGCAGCGGACGACTGCTTGAGCTGCGAAACACGAATGGGTCGTCGAGGTGAGCATCGTGGATGCGCTGGGAAATGACGCTCAGATCGGCCGCCCCTTGCGAGGCGCTGACTCCAGGCTTCAGCCGCCCTACGACGCGAAACTGGTGATCGCTGAACGACATCATCGTGTCTTCCGGCTCGTCGTGGTAAACCGGCGTCCATAGCTGCGTGGAGGGGTCAGGAAAATCGAACCAGGCGGGCATAACACCGATCACGGTGAACGGCCGGGCGTCCAGATCGATCGTCTGCTTCAAGATGGCAGGGTCACCGCCGTAGCGACGGTTCCACAGGCCCCAACTCAGCAACACCGTGCCGCTGGCTGCGGGGCTGTCGTCCTCCTGCGTGAAGTCGCGGCCCAGCGCGGGCTGCACACCCAGCGTGCGGAGCATATCCCAGGAAAACAACGCACTGTTCAGCTTCTCCGGCAATTTCCTGCCGGAACCGGAAAGCCCAACCCGGATGCCCTTCGCGAGAGCGAGGCTGCTATAGCTGCGGTTCTGGTTCTTCCACTCGGCGTACATGCCGCCGGAGACTATGTTGGGACCGGCCGCCTCGTCTTTTTGAAAACCCGCCTCATAGAGCATAACCAGGCGATCCGGATCATCGAACGGCAAGGGCTTGAGCAGAACGCCACGCACCACCGTGAACAGGGTGACGTTGGCGCCAATGCCCAGCGCCATTACCAGGATGGCGATAACGGTAAAACCGGGCGTGCGACGAAGCGTGCGGAGACTAAAGCGCAGATCGCGCGTGAGGGATTCAAGCCAGTTCCAGGACCAGACGGCGCTAGTCTGTTCAAGAATCAGAGTAGGGTTGCCAAAGGCGCGCAAGGCCGCGTAGTGAGCCTCTTCTTCCGAAACGCCGCCGTCGCGTTGCTCCTCTTCCTCCAGCTCTAGGTCGGAACGCAGCTCCCGCTCCAGGTCTGCATCCCGCTTCCTGCGTTGCCACAAGTTGATCTGCCACCATCGCATCTCAGCTCTCCTCGGCGGCGGGCCACATCACGCGCGCCACAGCCTCGGCCATCTGCTTCCACTGCGATTCTTCGGCCACAAGTTGTTTTCTGCCCTTATCCGTAAGTCGGTAATACTTGAATTCCCGATTGCGATCCGGAGCCGTCTCCCACTTGGAGACAACCCATCCCCTCTTCTCCAGGCGATGCAGCGCGGGGTAGAGCGAGCCGTGCTGCATCTGCAAGAATTCATTCGTTGTCCTTTGAATGTGCTTCCCGATCTGGTGACCGTGAGCAGGTCCATGGAGAAGGGTCCTCAAGATGAGCATGTCAAGCGTTCCCTGCAGGAGCCCGACCCGTTGCTGCGCTTGCTTCGCCATAGAAGACATTCTACCCTCAATCTGGTAATGATGGTAGACATTCGACTACCGGCTGTCAACGGACGAAGCAGAGTGTGGATTACTGACGACTTCATGCCAACGCACTCGTTGACAAGCGAAATCGAGCTTAATTTCTGAGTTCCGGGTGGATTGTCGGCAACCCTTCCTTTACCCGATTAGGTAAGAGTTGCTCGTCATCCGGGAAGAACCGCCAGGACTGCCCCCCTAAACCGAGCATTGTTAACTGAGACCACAAGCTACTTCAAATATTGGTCCATCCAGTCGACCCAGAGCTGGTACATGTCGGACTCGTGCACGGGAAAGTCATAAGGATAGTGCTCGGCAACGGGAATGGCGATGAATTTCACGGTGACGCCGTTGTCTTTAAGCGCGTGGTACAGCGCGTAAGCATTAGTGATGGG
>JBAUVZ010000352.1:0-2083 GCA_049583505.1 Candidatus Sulfotelmatobacter sp. | reverse complement strand
AGCCCGACCTGAACCGCACTTATCACGAACTGGCCATGCACTACGGCGTGGGCGTGCTACCGACGCGACCTTACAAGCCCCGTGACAAGGCCAAGGTCGAAACTGGTGTGCAGATCGTGCAGCGTTGGATTGTGGCGGCGCTGCGGCATCGGAGGTTCTTCAGTCTGGCCGAACTCAATCAGGCGATCCACGAGTTACTCAACAAGCTGAATCAGCGGCCTTTTCGCAAGCGCTCAGGCTGCCGAGCCAGCCTGTTCCAGGAGTTGGACCGGCCGGCTTTGGGGCCGCTCCCGCAGGACCGATTCGAGCTGCAGCAGTGGGCGACAGCGCGCGTCAACATCGACTATCACGTCGAGATCGACTTCCACTACTACAGCGTGCCCTACGTGCTGACCGGGCAGGTGGTGGAGATCCGGTCGACCCTGACCACCATCGAGATCTTTCACCGCGGCGAGCGCGTGGCTTCCCACGTCCGCAGCCACCTGCTCTATAAAGCCACCACCGTCAACGAGCATCGTCCCAAAAGCCACCAGCAGCACCTGGCCTGGCCCCCCTCGCGCCTGCTGCACTGGGCGCAGTCGGTGGGACCCTCCACGGCGCAGTTGTTCAAGGCCATCCTGGAAAGTAAACCGCACCCGGAGATGGGCTACCGGTCGTGCCTGGGGATTCTGCGGCTGAGCCAGCGCTATTCGCCCGAGCGGGTGGAAGCGGCCGCCGCGCGCGCCGTGGCCACCGGCGCCTGCTCCTATCAGAGTGTGAAGTCGATGCTGGAACGCGGGCTCGACCGTCAACCGCTGGAGGCCCCGGCGCCCCGGCCTCCGCTCGAACACGACAACCTGCGGGGTGCGGCTTATTTCGATCCCTCGGATACCCCGAGGGTGCAGTAGCCCTATTCGCAGAGAGGAGAATGCATGTTGAATCAACAGACCCTGGAGAAGTTGCACGGCTTGCGTTTGCACGGTATGGCGGAGGCCTTTCGCGCTCAGTCCGAACAGACCGGGATCACGGAGTTGAGCTTCGAGGAACGCTTCGCCTTGTTGGTCGATCAGCAGTGGAACTGGCGACAGAACCGGGCCTTGGAGCACCGCCTGCGCCAGGCCAAACTACGGCATCGGGCCTCGGTGGAGGACCTGGACTTCCGCTCCCCGCGCGGCTTGGACCGGGCCTTGGTGCGGTCACTCATTCAGGATTCGGCTTGGGTGCGGGAACACCAGAACATTTTTCTGCTCGGCCCCACCGGAATCGGGAAGAGCTTTCTGGCTTGCGCCTTGGCGGAGAAGGCCTGCCGGGATGGCTTTGCGGCCTTTTACACACGGGCTCCCCAACTGTTTCGCGATCTGGCGTTGGCCCGCGCCGACGGCAGTCTGCGATTCTTGCTCGCCCGATTGGCTCGCCTTGAGGTGTTGGTCGTCGACGACTGGGCCATGTCACCGCTGGCCGATGCCGAGCGTCGCGACTTTCTGGAAATCTGTGAAGACCGCTACCAGCGGCGCTCGATGATCTTGACCAGCCAACTGCCGGTCGCCAACTGGCATGAGCAGATGGGGGATCCGACCCTGGCCGACAGCATCCTCGACCGGCTGGTGCACAATGCTCACCGCATCGAGATGCGCGGCGAGTCGATGCGCAAAAAGCGCGGCGGCAAAGAATGAATATCGTCGCTGCGCTCCGAACACCGCGAGGGGCGCCCTGGAAATGCCGCCCCATGGAAAGCGTGGAAAACTCCCAGAACGAGTTTCCCACCCTTTCCACCGGGCTTGGAAATCCGGCAAAGGACGGCCGGATTCCCACATTTCCACCGCGCCGGCGGCGGGCTCGATTCTCATGAAAGGGGACAAGACAAAATGAAGAGAAACCCAAATTCCAGTTGACCGATCCTGATCACTTCAAGCAGGATAAGAATGCCAGCGTCGCTTCGCTCCGAAAACGATCAGCTTCATCTCGGAACCAGTGACTGGGATCCAATCGGAATCAGCAATCACCTTCATCGGAATAAGCACATCATTGACGCGGGTTGGATTGTTACGGGCTCCTGGCCCATTGACACTGAAATGGGCACGCGACTTAGGGCACGTGATTCGGC
>JBAUVZ010000351.1:0-2902 GCA_049583505.1 Candidatus Sulfotelmatobacter sp. | reverse complement strand
AGACCGGTCATGAAGAAGATTAGTACCGCAGCGGAACATAAAATCGAAAACGTTGAAGGTCAGAAGCTGACGAGCGGGCTGGATTTGGGAGACCGATCGAGCTGGTACTGCGTTCTCAATGAAACGGAAGAAGTGCTTCTGGAACGGAGGCTGGCGACAACGCCGCAAGCCATCAGGGAAGTCTTCGGCGCTGGGCGCGTGGCTGCCATTGAAATATTGAAGTCCACTCTGCGCACTCGTGAATACGTGGAAAAAGGCGAAGGGGAAGGCAAGACCTTGCTGCATGCTATGCGCGTCGGCGGCCAGGACGGTATGCAGCACTTCGACGGCGAGATCGAGAGACTAATCCGCTAAGGTATCCTCGACCTGGACACTGGACTGGCTTATGCCACGAATTCCGGCAACCTTCAGCTAGAGTTAGCTGACCTTGCCGCCTTACAGGCGGATCCATAGCTGGAAACGAGCATGACGTAGGCAAGCATTTGATTCCTATGTAGGCGCCAAAGCGGAGAATTGACCTGCCCCAACTTCCTTCTGGTCAACCAAGAAGTCGCACCACTGACCTTCATCGCTGAGCTCCGGACGCCATACTCGCCTGTAAGTGAGATCGAAGAGGACTTCCGAGCGAGATCCGCAGGGCGACTGGGTGCGCCGGATTGTGTAATACGTTTCAGGTGTCATACCGCACTACCTTTCATTGATTCTGGCGACACTGCGCGTTTAGTGGGCGTGCCACATCTGCGTGTCACGCGGTGATATGGCCACCCTCCGATACCCATGTACAGACGTGGCGTGCTCGTTCATTACCTTAGCCGCCTGGGTGCGACAACTGCCGTTCTGGCTGCTGAAATCCCGTGTGGTGACGGAGTATTTACACAGTAGGCACTTGAACGTGCTAAAACCCTTCATCATCGTGATGGTGTAATGTCTCATAGCTTCAAGTGTAGTCGCTTATCTCGGTATGACTCCGAACTAAAGTTACCTTCGCAACTGTTCGTTTGCAATCATATGCATAGCGAGCCGCATCTAAGTAAATACTTACGATGAAAAGATTTTATGAATCCGAGGAAGCAATCCCCACAACCAGCAATTCGTCTTGTCGTAGTCGATAACGACCCTCTGAGACTTGTCGGTTTCCGCGTGCTTCTGGAGTCAGAGCCCGATTTCGAGCTAACCTATTCCTCGTTTTCCGATCTTGATCACCATGACCACATTGACATCATCCTGCTGGGCAACCAGCAACGCCAGAACTTATGTGATGATGTAGTCAAGCTCAAGGCATTTCATCCGGACGCGCAGATCATTGCGATAGGCTCTGGGATGCACGATGAGACGATTCTTGCAGCTCTTGCGCGTGGCGCTAAAGGCTATGTGGATGAGGCCGCTTCTGCAGGAGAGTTCATTAGCGCCGTCCGTGCTGTGAACCGCGGCTCGGTGTGGGTTTCTCGCAAATTGCTATCCCTTTTTGTTGAGCGCGCCAGCGGTGTGGTGAGAAAACGTTCCTTTGACGGCAGCCCTGCTTTCACACCGCGTGAAAAGGAGGTCTTGGGAATGTTGGTAGACGGCAAGCCGAACAGAGAAATTGCGGAGCCCCTCGGCATCGAAGTCCGGACGGTCAAAGCGCACGTGGCAAAATTGATGCGCAAGGTAGGCGTCCGGAACCGGATCGCGCTTTCTACTTATGCGATTTCGCATTCGTTAGTTTCATCGGGCAAGATTGAGTAACACCAGAACGGCGACTTCCTAGCGGGCTTGCCACGCCTGTTGCGAGCATGTCCAGTTGTTGCTCTTAGCCGTGAATGTCAGAATCTAATGTGCAGGCCGCGTCGCAAGAACCAGGAACTGCTCGCGGCAAATCGCTCAAAGGCTCGATGCAGTCGAGGCATCTCTGCGATCTGGCGCCCGGAGGACCTGCACCCAATGAAGAACCGTCAGAGGTTCAGTAGGTCGGTTCCCACGACAGCCCTGTGTCGGCAATGTTTGCTTGCTGCATCGATCTGCCTGAAGACATAAGTCGCGCCCGTAACGTCACCGTGATAGCCGCAACGTTCGTCCGGGGACAGCGGCTCGAATCACATTGCGCGGTCACATCTGTACTGGAAGCATGATTGACACAGTCTGACCTACGAAAAGCGCAGCCCTGTGCTGAACCATTCACCTTCTCCCCGTGGGGCGGCGGCTTCTGAGTAGAGTCTCACATTCGAGCATAAGGTACGGTTCTATGTCGTCTGTTAGTTCCCCGGCCTTGGTAACTCATTCCCAAATCGGGACCATTTATTGCGAACACTGTGCAATTGTGAACACTTCCAAGAGATGCCGCGGTTGTAAAGTGCCTCCAAGGAGTTGGATGTTTAAGGGAACTCACGCGGCCCTCCCCCCGTCGTCCGCTGTTTTCCTCCGATGGCGCAGTTTAGGGAGATACTGCGCCACTTCTCTTAGAAGGGACGCGCATGATAAGCGAACCACCATCTCACGATGTCGGCCAATTTCCTGATGATTCGGAGTCCGAAGACTGACCTACAAATCCAAAGCTGTGTTCTGTTGGCCTCCAGATTGGTTGTGGCCATTAATCGAAGTGCCACCTCACGGGTCTGATCAGCATCCTGACGATGAACAGAGGAGATTAGCAGTCCTGCCTTACAAGCCAAAGGCTACGTTCCACTGGCCGCCAGATTGTTTGTGGCCATTCATGGATCACGGACCGGAAAACGAGACTTAACAAATATCATCGTTCGGCGCCGTTAAGCCAGCAGGAACAAGAAATCATGATCAATCTCGATCAAGTGAAAGTCACGCCCCGCGAACAGCAGGTCTTGAACTTGCTCGTGCAGGGCTGTAGCAATAAGGAAATTGGAGGTCAGTTACATATCAGTCCACGAACTGTAAAACAGCACCTGAGCAT
>JBAUVZ010000350.1:0-59953 GCA_049583505.1 Candidatus Sulfotelmatobacter sp. | reverse complement strand
CGTTGGGTGGCGTGGTGCAGCGCGGGCTTTGGCGCGAGTCTGGTGGTGTTTTCGCTGTCACACAATTTCTGGGTTTCTGTGATTCTGCTGCTCCCGGTGGGTTATACGATCATGCTGCAGATGGCGTCGTCGAACACGTTGATCCAGGCGATGGTGCCGGATGCGTTGCGCGGACGAGTGATGGCCGTGTACTCGATGATGTTCATGGGCATGGCTCCGATTGGAGCATTGTTTGGTGGCGCGCTGGCCGAGCGTTTAGGCGCTCCGCTCACGGTAGCGATCGGCGGCTTGGCGTCGGTGGGGGGCGCGTGCTGGTTCGGGTTGCATTTGCCGAAGATTCGTGTAGAAGCACGTCGGCTGATCGTGGCTCAAGCCGTGGCCGGCGGCGAGCCGTCGGAGATGACGACGCAGGCAGTAGAAGACTAGATCCTAAGAATACGCACGTCCGTTTGGCTGCGAGGGCTGCTGCATTTCGCTGTATGTGCGTATTCTGAATCGCCGCGCAAGTCACCCCTATCAGGAATTCTTCTCGACCGAATTAGAGCCTCCGATCCGAGCGCATACTTCTTGAACACCGATGCAGGATCGTGATATATCGGCATCTTAACTCTGACCGCGCTATGGTCCCGCCCCCTCAATTCGAAGTTTGAAGGGTGGGTGGGTAACTGACAACTGTCCGACTGGAGGACAAGATGAGCGCATTTCGGAAAATGATGGCATCGAGTCTTTTCCCGCCAGCCTTCACCAAAAGGGTGAGTATGAGGCGTCTCCGATGCTTAACGGTGGTTGGGATCGTGGTGAGTTTGAGCGGGCTTGCCCTGGCCCAGGGTGGCGCGACAGGAGCCATAGGCGGCACCGTACAGGATGCATCTGGGGGAGTGCTGGCCGGCGCCAAAGTGGATGTGACCAGCGAAAGCACCGGGCAGGTCGTCCGGCAACTGACCACTGACTCTTCCGGTCTATTTACCGCTTCGCTTTTGCCCGTGGGAACCTATTCGCTTGAAATCAGCGCCTCCGGATTTGCTAAGACGAAATTTCCCGGAGTCGTGGTCCGCATCACCGAGACAACCCGGATGATTGCCACCTTGAAGCCTTCAACCGCCAAAGAGGTGGTTGAGGTGCAGTCAGAGATCACTCCGGTCAACACGACGAACTCGACAACCGGTGAATCGCTGGGTTACACCACCATCACTTCCCTACCGTTAGCCACCCGCAATTTCCAACAAATCCTGACCCTTTCGGCGGGAGCTACGTCCGACCTGAATAACCCCGCTCAGTTGGGCCGTGGACAAGTCTTTATCCATGTCAACGGTGGTCGAGAGGATAATAACAATTACCTTATCGATGGTATCTCCGCCGCCGACTACGCCTTTGGCGAACTCACCTACACCCCCCTGCCGAATCCTGATGCCATCCAGGAATTCAAGGTCTCAACCAGCCTCTACGACGCCAGCCAGGGCCGTAATGGTGGCGGCAACATCAACGCAACTCTGCGGGGCGGAACGTCTAAGTTCCACGGAGATTTGTGGGAGTATTTCCGCAATACATCTTTGGATGCAGACGACTATTTCCTGGGCAAGGTCGTGGTGAAGCAGAACATTTTCGGCGGCGACCTGGGTGGACCGGTCGGGTCTAAAGCGAGGCTCGGCTATTTCTATGTGAATTACCAAGGCTCGCGGCAGCGCAGCGGCGACTCACCCGGTACATACATCAATACGATGATCCCAATAGTTCCACCCCAGCGTGACCCTGGAACATTGAAGACTACATTTTTCCCGAATGGGTTTCCGGCAGGGATGACCGCCATCGATCCTGTGGCGCTCGCGCTGCTGAACGCGAAGGGCAATCAGTTTGGCGGGGGCGGCGGTGGCTGGCTCTTCCCGACAGTGCCAGGAAATGCCGGGTTTACCAATGGCGCGCCAAACTACGGACCGCTTATTTTGACCGATCCCGGAAAGTTTACAGACAATCAGTCCACCGCCAACTGGGACCGCGAATTTCGCGCAGGCAAAGATCACCTTGCCGAGCGCTTCTTCTGGTCTGATTCTGACACCTTCGAGCCTTTCGGGGCTGATTCTTACGGAATCCAGACGGGTGGCCTGCCCGGGACCAACAACCTCAATTTTCCTCTAGACATTCCTCTGCACAGCCGCTTCGGCAGCCTCACAGAAACGCACATCTTCACCAACACGCTGGTGAATGAATTCCGCTTTGGGATCAATATTATTAGCGACAAGTTGAGCAACGAAGCACCCATCACGGGGGCGCAACTTGGCATTAACCTGCCGACAGCCAACGGCGACCCCAATATGTACCGGCTGCAGTTTGGGACGTGGGCTTTCGGACCTTACCCGACGCAATTGCAATACGCTCTTTCGGACAACTTCACTTGGCTGGATACGGTGAGCTGGAATCACGGACCGCACCAGTTGAGAGTTGGCGGCGAGATTGATCGGGTAACTTTGCGTCGCAGCTTGCCCGTAGCCGACAATGGCCTGGTGTTGTTTACCCCACCTGTGCCGCTTTTTGGCAATGACTTCACCAGCTTCCTGGGAGGTGACCCTTCCCTGGCTAATGGTGGCGGCGGCGTGGCCACGCACGACTATCGCATCCCCAGCTACGCCTGGTTCGCGCAGGATGACTATCGCCGCAAGGACCTGACGCTAAACCTGGGTATTCGCAACGAATTTGTCGGCGCCCCTTACGATACTTTATGCCGCACCGGCAACACGAATCTGGACATTGCAAACTCGACCGGACAGCCGTTCGTGTACCCAAAGTGCGCGAATAACTACCATCTTGCCGGTCTCACGGGCACTCTAAACGCCGCGGGCCTGAACAATGAATTTGCCACGGTTTGGGAACCTCGTATCGGCTTTGCTTACGATGTGGCGGGCCACCACACCACTTCCGTTCGTGCTGGCTACGGCATTTACAGTGTGCGCGAAGATCTGGGTGCGGTCGACAACCTCGCCTTTTCGCCTCCTTATTTCCCCCTCCTTTTCCCGGGACCGCCCGGACCGGGCGGTCTTGCCAATCTGTTCGAGCCTAATCCGGCCACAGGATTCTCCGGCCTCCCAGCTCTCGGTGCTCCGCCGTCCGAGGCTCTGGTGCCCGTGCCTTCGTTCTTTACCAACTTCCCCGCCAGCTGCATACTTGGAAATGGCGCCGCTTCGACGATGAGGCAGCAATGCATTCCTGGGTTTTCCGGGAACATCCCGAGCATATTCGGTCTGAATGTTCCCTTGCATTGGGTGATCGGAACGACGCAGCAGTGGAACTTCAGCATTCAGCGTCAGCTAGGCCACGACTGGTTCGCGGAGCTCGGCTACGTCGGCACCCATGGTTCTCGTCTGCGCGCGGACTATGATCCCGATCAAGCGACCCTGGCTACGCCGCAGAGTCCGGTCACGCTGCCGTTCGCGTGCTCTGGTGGTCCTGGCTCATGCCCAATCATCGATTCCACGGTAGAAAACGCTGGTGCCAGAGCTCCATTTTACCCAATCGGCCCGGGACTGTACGAGAGTTTCTCACCTAACTCCGACTCCCACTACAACGCGCTGGAGGCGACCTTGGGCCACCACTTCGGCCAGGGGCTGTATTTCCAAAGCGCGTACACCTACGCGAACTCCGTTGATGACGTTTCCAACGCCTCGGTGGCATTTGTCGCCCGGATCAACGATCAGAACAATCCACGCGACTCTCGTGGTCTCTCCGATTTTGCCCGGCGCCAGCGTTTCGTGACCAGCGCCGTTTATCAGCTGCCGTCTCTCAACACCGCCAGCAAGTTCGCCAAAAGTGCGTTGGGTGGGTGGCAAGCCAGCACGGTGATCATCCTGCAATCGGGTGCACCCTTTACTGTTTTTGACCCGGCGGGAGGAAGTGCTTACCAGTTGGCTAGCCCTTCCGCAAGCGCCACCTTTGCGCAAGGGTTCAGTTGCGCCAACGCTCCCAGCACCGGCAGCGTCACTTCGAGGCTGACGAACTGGGTGAATCCAGCCGCTTATCAGCCCGACGCGTTTGCCACGCTTTCTACAGGTGGACTTAGCGACGCCACGCTCTATGGAAACAGCCCGCGCAACTGCATCATCGGACCGCCGCAGAAGAATGTGGACTTCAGCTTAGGCAAGATCTTTAAGCTCACAGAAGGCCAAAATCTCCGGTTCCTGGTGGACTTCTTCAACCTGTTCAATCATCCGTCGTTCGCCATCCCGGCAGCGACCTCGGTGTCGCCTCAAGTCATCACGGGCGGGGTTCTAACTGGGGGGGGAGGATCAGCGCCGATTACCTCCACTATCGGTACGCCGCGGCTGGTTCAGTTCTCGTTGAAGTATTCGTTCTAGGGTTTGAGTGCGGCAGATTCTAGCGGTAGGCTTCCGGCGGCAATCCGGTGATGCGGATGCCGCCGTGGCCTTTGTGGCGGATGTTCAAGCCGATGAGCAGGGCAGTGATCTGCTCGAGGATGCGGGCGTTCTCCAGCTTGCCGCCGTCGATGGCGCGCACGCCGGGAATCTTGGCGGCGAGAGCTCGGGTGAGTTGAGCGGCGTTGGAATCGTCGCTGCAGACGATGACGTCGCAGTCGAGAGCTTCGTCTCCACTCAGAAGATCGGCCGATAGGTTGTGGAACGCCGCGACCACGCTCACTCCCTTGGGCACAAGTTCGGCGGCTTGCTGCGCGGCCGAGCCTTGCCAGATGCCAAGCGTGCGTGAGGCGCGTCCGCCAACTCCGGCTGCGAGCGCTACCGTGGCATCGATCAGAATGCTGCCGGGGCGCATCGCCGGCTTGAGTTGCTTGAGCAAGTCGGCCTGATACTCGAACGGGACGGTGAGCACGAGAAGATCCGCGGCGGCGCACGCGGCGCTGTTCTCCATGCCGGAAACGTGGGCTTGATCGCCCATCCTTTTCTTGATCGTGCCGGCGGCCTCTTGCGCGCGCTGGGAGTCGCGCGAACCGATCACGATGGTTTCTCCGGCCCGCGCCCAACGCAGGGCGAGACCCAGGCCTGCCGGTCCGGTTCCTCCCAGAATGGCGATGGGACGCGAGGCTTCGCTCATGCAAATTCCGGCTCCAGCGTTTCTTCTGTAGTGAACTCTTCTAGCGGCAGCTTGATCTTAATGCGCGTGTAGGTTGTATTGCGCTCGGCGGGGACGCGACCCATTTCCATAATCAGTGACTGGAAGTCCTCCGGGCTGGTGTACTGGCCGGCCGTTGCTCCGGCCTCGCGCGAAATGTTTTCTTCCATCAGCGTGCCGCCGTAATCGTTGGCGCCAGCGTGCAGGCAGAGTTGTGAGAGGCGACGGTTCAACTTTACCCATGAAACCTGAATGTTGTTGATCGAGCCGGCGAGCAAGAGGCGCGCCAGGGCGTGCACTTTCAGATGCTCCGCGAGAGTCGGTCCGGAGCGTGCCAGGCCCTGATGAAACAGCAGCGTGTTCTGGTGCACGAAGCCGAGCGGGACGAATTCGGTGAAGCCTCCGGTTTCCGCCTGGATCTCGCGCAGCAGGAGCATCTGGCGGATCCAGTGCTCGGGTGTTTCCGTGTGGCCGTACATCATGGTCGAAGTGGAGCGGATGCCTTTGCGGTGGGCGGTGCGAATGACCTCGATCCACTGCGCGGTAGAGAGCTTGTTGCGCGAAAGAATGGAGCGGATTTCGTCGTCGAGAATTTCGGCGGCCGTGCCGGGCAATGTGCCAAGGCCGTTGTCGCGCAGCATCGAGAGATAGTCGGCCAGCGGCATGCCTGTGAGTTCGACGCCGTAGACGATTTCCATGGGCGAGAAGGCGTGAATGTGCATTCCGGGCACGGCGCTCTTCACCGCGCGCAGAATGTCGCGATAGTAGAACGGAGGGAGACCGTGCGGCAATCCGCCCTGGATGCAGACCTCGGTGGCGCCGAGTTGCCGAGCTTCGATGGCCTTTTGCGCGACTTGATCGGGGTTGAGGAAATAGGTGTCGGACTCGCGCGGGCCGCGGCTGAAGGCGCAGAACTTGCACCCCACGAAACAGATGTTCGTGAAGTTGATATTGCGATTCACAACGTAGGTAATAAGATTGCCGACAAGTTCAGCGCGTAGCAAGTTGGCAGCGGCGAGCAGTCCGAGCAAGTCGTCGCCTTCGGAGTGAGCCAGCGTGAAAGCGTCATTTTGTGAGATGGAAGCGCCGTTTTGAGTTTCGAGAATTCTTTCCAGGGAGGATCGCACTGCGGGCGTGACTCGCCGCGCGACGTCAAACCAGTCGAGGGACGGAAAGCTTTCCAATTCCGATGTCAAAAGTTGACGGGGCACGAGTTCCTCCAAAGCTGGTAATCCAAATTACTCCTAGAGACTCCTCTTTGGCGAGAGGCTAGCGGAATAGGTCGTTGGCTGGGGGTCGAAGCAGGTCGCGAGTGTGGCCGTCGGCGGGTTGGTAAGGAAATCCACGAAGAATGCACGCCGGCGTGCGGTTGAGCTTGCCGCAGACCAGGCCGGCGGCGCAAGCCAGTTCGTCAGCGACGGCTTCCACGCTGGCCTGCAAAACGTAGCCGTGCGGATCGCGGAGTCCGCGGTCGTCGTGCAGCGCCTTCATCCCGGCGATACCGATGCAAAAGTCAACCAGGCCCTCGCGCCAGGGACGGCCGAATGTGTCGGTGATCAAAACGGGGATGGCGAGTGCGGTACGCTTCTTGAGTTCGCGGTGGAGCTTGCGAGCCGAGCGGTCAGGATCGGCAGGCAGAAGCAGCGCGTGGCGGCCACCATCGACGTTGGAGACGTCCACGCCGCTGTTGGCGCAGATGAAACCTTGATGAGTCTCGGTGATCAGCACACCGTTCTTACGCCGGATGACGGCGCGGCTCTCGCGCAGCGCGAGCTCGATCACGCGGGCATCCAGATTGTACTTCTTCCCCCAAACGGCGGAGACCCGAGATGTTTTGATCTTTGCCAGGTCAACGAGGCACCCCTCAGCTTTGGAAACGATCTTGTGTTTGACGACGAGAATATCGCCGGGCTCGAATGCGAGGCTGTTTTGCCGCATCGCTTGCAGCAGTTTTTCAGCCAGTGAGTCACCGGGTTTGATTTCGTCGGCGAGGGAGAGCGGAATGAGATGTAATTCGGTGCAGAGTTGGTTCGACGTGTGTTTCTTACGCACCGCGGTAAATTTCCTAGCAGTGCGTCGAGGCTTGCTCACAAGCTCTCCGTTCCAGTAGCAAGAAAACGTGTTTCCAGGGCGCACCGGCGGAGCAGCCTCTGAGTGCGGGTGTTTCCGGGATGCGCGAGAAGCTGCTGCAGGTCCCCAGGATTGTCCACGTCAACCGAAATTCCAGGCAGCTGCAACACAACGCACGGCTTGCCCGTGGCCCGGGCGGCGGCCAGATGGGGCTTGAAGCTGTCGTTGCCAAAGCGAAGAGGGAACAGATTCGCGGGCCGGCGGAAGGCTGCGTTGGTTCCCCGACCGTCGGCGGCGGGCGCCAGCACCGAGCCTTCGTCGGAGGCCTGCGCGAAAATCAGTTCCAGCTCGCTGGCTTGAATTAGCGGAATATCGGCGGGGATGACGAGTGTGTTGTCGATTCCGCGCGACACGCAGAGGCGCGTGGCCATCTCAACGGCGGCGGTTTCCCCTGGATTCACAGGGTCGGGAATGATTTCGAAATCATATTGCCGCGCCAGATCGAGCGCAAATGGATCGCTGGTTACCAGAGCGCAAGCGGGACGGCGCGGCCAAGCGGCCAGTGTCGCCACAACATCGCACAGCATGGCTTGCGCTAATTCCGTGCGGGCGGGCTGATCGAGCACGGCAGCGAGCCGCTGCTTGGCCGCCGACAGATTCTTGACAGGAACGAGGATCACGGCTGGTCGGAGGCGGTACGGGCCGCGGGTTTATCAGAAACTGGCTTGCCAGACCCTGGTTTGTCCGGGATAGGTGCGTCGGAAAGCAGTCCGCTTATAGTCGACGAGAGAGCCGCCCGAGCCAGCCCGGCGCGCTCTTCGGGGGAGCGCATAATAGTTTGCGTACACTGCACGCGCAAACCGGCTTTGCGAAGAGTTTCTGCCGCGCGTACGTCGCGAGTGTCGCAAATTAGAAGATCAAGAAAATCTTCGTAAGCCTTGGCGACGCCCGCAATCGAGCAAGGCAGTCCCTGTGCGGTCATAAGAATCCCTGCAGGTCCGGCAACCGGAGCGTTCCCGACGATCGGACTGATAGCGGCGACTTTGCCACGCGAACTGCGCAGGGCCTCGCGAACTCCGGGCACGGAAAGGATCGGGCCAATGCTGGTGATTGGGTTGCTGGGAGCGATGAGCACGGCGTCGGCGGAGACGATGGCCTCGATCACTCCCGGCGCAGGTTCGGCGTCGGAGGCTCCGGCGAAACGCACCGACTTCACGGGATCCTGATACCAGCGCTGCACGAAATACTCTTCGAAACTCAACTCGCCGGAAGGCGTATCCACGCGCGTCTCGACGCGCGAGTCGCTCATGGGTAGGATGCGCGCTTTCACGCCCAACTTGTCGCAGATCGTCGACGTGGCCTCGGAAAGCGTTTTTCCTTCCGCCATCAGGCGTGAGCGCAGCAGGTGCACCGCCAAGTCACGGTCGCCAGTGTGGAACCACGTGGGCTCGCCCAGTTGCCCCATGGCTTGCAGACAAAGAAAAGTATCCCCTTTGACGCCCCATCCCCGCTCGCGGCTGAGCAGGCCCGAGAGAACGTAGGTGATGGAATCGATGTCCGGGGAGACGTAAAGCCCCCACCAAAGCAGATCGTCGCCGGTATTGACAACCAGAGTGATTTCATCCGGCGGGATGACTTGCCGCAGACCGTCGACAAACTTAGCACCGCCCGTGCCGCCGGTGAGCACGCAGATCATGCGGCCCTCTTCCTGGCGAAACCTTCATCATCGCGGACAGCTTGAAGTTTCTCCGAAAGCAACCCATTTCTCAAACCAGGTCTCGACATGAGTGCTGGCAGGAACTCCGGATAGACGGGCAAGCGCTGGCGCAACTCGAATCCCTTGCTCTCGGTGCGCAGGCGGAGTTGTTCCACCTGCGGCCAGGGCTTTTCGGGATTGATGTAGTCAGGGGTCAAGGGCGAAACTCCTCCCCAATCGTTGATACCAGCGTCCAGCAACTCCTCATAATACGGCGCATTGAGGTTGGGAGGCGCCTGAATATTGACTTTGGGCATTAACAAGCGAGCTACTGCCACGGCGCGGAGCATCTCCCCCTGGCTGGGTTCGGGCACGTGCGCCATAGGGATCGTCGGCTTGGCACGGAAGTTCTGGACGATCACTTCTTGGATGTGACCGTAGCGCTCGTGCAAGTCGCGGATGGCGAGCAGGGTATCGACACGGTCTTCGAGCGTTTCGCCGATGCCGATCAATAGGCCTGTGGTGAACGGAACGCGCTGCTTTCCAGCTTCTTCGATGGTGCGTAGGCGCTTGGCCGGGACCTTGTCAGGAGCATTATCGTGAGCCGCGCCGGTAGCAAGCAGGGCACGATTCGTGGTTTCAAGCATGAGCCCCATGCTGGGCGAAACGGCGGCCAGACGGGCGATCCATTCGGAGCTGAGCAGGCCGGGGTTCGGATGGGGCAGCAACTTGGTCTCCCGCAGCACCAGTTCGCACATTGCTTCCAGATAATGCAGCGTGGACTTGTAGCCGAGATGCCGGAGCGTGCCACGCATCTCGGGGAAGCGCAGTTCCGGTTTGTCGCCAAGACTGAAGAGGGCTTCGGTGCATCCTAGCTTTTCGCCGGCACGGGCGACGGCCAGCACCTCTTCCGGCGTCATGGTGTGGGCGCCCGGGTCACCGGGATCGCGGCGGAACGTGCAGTAGCCGCAGTAGTCGCGGCAGAGATTCGTCAGCGGCAGGAAAACCTTTCGCGAGTAAGTGATGACACCAGGCTTGAAGATCTCTTTTGCGGCGCGCGCGGCGGCGAGCAGCGCTGGAAGATCGTGGTCGCTACAGCGGATCAAGCGCAGAGCTGGGTCGCGCGAAATGGGCGAGCCGGGCCGCAGATCGGCCAGTTCTGTTGCGCACGATGCGGTGTCTTTCTGGGTAGCCTTTCTGATGGCTGTTAGGGTCACGATGCTCGGTTCCGCGACGCGCGGATGCATCGAATCATACAACAGTGGGGTGGCCAGGTGGCGGGTTGCCAGTCAATACAAAGCTTGCCCTTCTGCTGGCCACTTACCACCGGCTCTGGCAGGGGCCAATGAGTGTCCTGTCGCGACGGGATATAACGGAAATGGCACCGGGGGGAGACCAGAGCAAGGACGAAAAGACCGCGCGGTGAAGGCCGGTAGCGCGGGTGCCGCGTACTTGATGCCGGGGGCACGCGCGGTTCAACGCTTCTGGTACGGGTGGAAGATGTAGTCCTTCGCCTTCACTGGGGTATGGCACGCGTATCCGCAGTCTGAGAGGCTTTTGGGGTCGGGCGTGAACTTGTCCGACGCGGCTTCGTAGTTGAACACCGCGTATCCCCATCCGCCGCTTTTCGAAAATCTCTTGCTGTCCTTTTCCATAAGGAAAGCCTGGCTATAAACGTCTGGTACCTCGACGACGAAAGGGGCCTCCGTGCTCTTCTTCAGCTTCCACTGGAGCTTCGCGATCATGGAGCCCTCGGGGAAAGGCTGGCCGTTGCCGGGTATGCCGGACTTGTACGCCTTGATCATCGTTGGATTGGCGACGATCACCTTGAGTATTTCGTCGGTTCGGGCGGAAGAGACGACCGACCAGTCCTCGTAGCCCCTGAAGTCGGAGAACGCGATTCCGCTCGGCGATTTCAGCGAGTACTTGTCCTGCGCGTAAACGACCGTGGCGACGAGGGCGGCGAGAGCTGCCGTGGCGATCGCAATCGTGAGCTTGCTCTTGCGCTTCATGGCTGATCCTTATCTAAACCAAGGTTTCCATTTTGGCCGTGGATGGGGCACAGCATATCACACCCCAATTCTTGATCCTCCGAAGGGCAGTTTTTTCTCCGGGAGCCTTCTTTTGCCGATGCCAAGCGCCAAACTCCACCCACCGGAGGAACCTAAGGCCGGAAACTGCTTCTTTCCATAAACCAACAATGCCGCCGCTTCCAGCTTTGTTTGCGTATGGACCTGGGTGGGCCATCTTTGAAGCTCAACCCAGGAATGAGCAAATTGGAGCTGGCTCGGGGTAACTGTCGAAATCAGGCGATTACACCCGTTGACCGCGGCGCGCCACTGCCGTGCTAATGTAGGCAGTCGCGGCAGCAAAACTCCCGGTACGACATGAGTCTTAGTCCAGCCGAATTTCGAAAAGCGATGGGATGCTTTGCCACGGGAGTGACCATCATCACTCTTGATCTGGAGGGCGAAGTCCATGGCATGACCGCCAACGCGTTCGCTTCCGTATCGCTTGATCCTCCGCTGGTGCTTGTTTGCGTCGATCACAGCGCGCGCACCCATGCCCATTTGCATGCCAAAAAGCGCTTCGGAGTCAACGTTCTGGCCGAGCACCAACGTGTGATTTCCGAATACTACGCACGGCTGGTTCACACCCACGAGCACGCCGAGGAGGAAGCTGGAGCGCGCTTTGAACGTACGCCGCAAGGAACCCCGATCTTGCACGGAGCGCTGGCCTACCTGGAATGCAGGCTGCAATCGGCGCAGGAGGCTGGCGACCACACCATCTTCATCGCCGAAGTGGAGGACGTAGTCGTACGCCAGGGCGAACCGCTACTGTTTTTCCGGGGAAAGTACCGCAAGATTGGGGAGCAGGTGGCGGATTAGAGGTAGAACGCCCGGCGCCTTCTGAGTGGGGTCGCCGGGCTGGGGGAGTTCGCAGACGTTCTCTTGAGTCTGGCGTTGCGGTCCTGTGGAAGACAAGGTTAGATGTCACAATAATTTTGTGACGGATGTCACAGACAAAGCAAGGCAAAGTGTGAACCGGCCATTCGCCACTTTTCCGGTTCGCCGAACATCTAATGACCGTCCCGAAGATTGACTAGCGTTTGGAGAAAGCATTTTTTGACTGGAGGCATACATCCATGACAGAAAAGACCGCGAAAAGCGAGTCGGACTGGAAGCAGAGGCTTACGCCGGAGCAGTACCACGTGACCCGCGAGGCAGGCACGGAGCCGGCTTTCACCGGCAAGTACTGGAAGACCAAAGACGCCGGGACGTATCACTGCGTTTGCTGTGGTGAACCGCTGTTTGATTCCTCGACCAAGTTCGATTCAGGCACGGGCTGGCCGAGCTTCTATAAGCCAGCGGACGAGAACAAAGTGGAGGAGCACAAAGATTCCAGCTACGGGATGGTGCGCACCGAGGCGCGTTGTGCGCATTGCGGCGCACATCTGGGGCACGTGTTTGAGGATGGTCCCGCACCGACCGGGTTGCGATATTGCATGAACTCGGCGGCGCTGGACTTGAAGCCCAAGGAGGAGAAGTAAGCGCAATCCCGAAGACAAAGCCCACGGAAAAAATCGTGGCACGCTCGTGCGTGCCCTGTGTTCATTCCTGCAATGTCTTCAACTGTGCTTATGCGCTGGCGCTTGCGGCCAGGGTTTTCGCCGCTTCTGCCACGGCGTGCTTCGACGCCTCCGCCGGCTTCGGCTGAGATTGCGCCTGGTTTTGCTGCTTATGATCGCCGCTACGCACCTGGATGCCGCCCTTGAGCACGGCGCCGTCTTCCACGCTGATGCGAACCGTGGAAACGTCTCCCATGACCGAGCCTTCGCTGCGGATATCCACGCGATCGCTGCATTCAATATTTCCGCTCACCTTACCCATGACCACAACTTCACGGGCGGTGATGTTGGCCTGGACGCTGCCGTTGCGTCCGATGGTAACGCGGTTGTCCGGCATGCTGATCTTGCCTTCGATGCGGCCATCAATATAAAGCGCTTCCGCACCGCTGATTTCGCCCTTGATGACGAGCGTACGGCCGATGGTGGCCTGCTCGACGGGCGCGCTGACGGTCTTGACCGGGTTGTAAGAGTTAGGGTTGGAGGCTGGAGAGCTGGACTTCCCGCCGTACGTGTACTCTGAGGGCTGGAGCATGCGACCTTCCTTGGTTTCCGCGCGGCACGTCCGTCGGCGCCGCTCCTGCGGTGAGTCTGGAATCTTTGGCTTCTGGTCGGTTCGTGTCCCTTCGGCCATGCTCAATATCGCACAGAGGTAAGTAATCCTCCGAGATTACGGAAGAAGGTGTACGGTTGCGCGCGCGGCTTGTCCGTTAGTCGATCCGTCAGTCGGCTTCCTGCAAAGACTGGCTGAGATCCTCCCATTCCTTGATCAGGGCGGCGTGCGCTGATCTGCGTTGGTCAAGTTCCTGGGACTGACGCTGGTTCTCCTCGGCGCTGACGAAATCCTGCAAGGCCGTTTCAAACTGCACGATCACGGCCTCCGTGCGGCTGATTTCCGCTTCCAGCTCATGGACGCGATCTTCCATCTTCTTGCGTTTGATGGGGTTCAAACGCTTTCCCTTGGCGGCGGGCACAACGTCACCTGCGGCCTGATTACCGTTGGAAGGCGTCCGCGGAGCAGGCTCAATCCCGCTCAGTTGCTGGCGGATGGCCTCGTTCTGCTTTGCGCTCCCACCCTGTTTACGCCAGAGATAGTCTTCGTAATTGCCGGGATAGACCTCGACCTTGCCGTCGCCAATCTCGAAAACCCGCGTCGCCAGCTTGTCGATGAAATATCGGTCGTGCGAGACGAAGACCACCGTGCCGGTGTATCCCATGAGAGCATCCAGCAAAACATCCTTCGCCCGGAGGTCGAGGTGATTGGTGGGCTCGTCGAGCAGCAGGAAGTTTGCCGGATGCAGCAGCAGACGGAGCAGGGCATAGCGCCCACGCTCGCCGCCGGAGAGCACTCCGATTGTCTTGAACACGTCGTCCTCGGAAAACAGAAAACACCCCAGCAAGCTACGCAGTTCGGTCTGTGTGGACCGCGGGGATGCGTTGCCCAGATCGTCGATCATTCGTGCGTCGGCATCGAGTTCTTTGTATTGGTCCTGCGCAAAGTAGTCGGCCTGAACATTGTGGCCGAGGCGGAATTCGCCGTGGGTTGTCCGTTCCGTGCCCGCCAGCAACTTGATCAGGGTGGACTTGCCTGCTCCGTTTATGCCGACGAGCGCAATGCGGTCGCCGCGCTCGATCAGGAAGCTGACGTCGCGGAATACTTCTTTTTCGCCAATCGTTCCAGAGCCGTTCTTAGCCGGGTAAGTCTTCGCCACGCCCTCAAACTCCGCCACAATCCGTCCGCTAGGCTTGGGCTGGGGGAAAGAAAAGTGAATCGTCTTTTCCTCCGGCGGGACCTCGATCCGCTCGATCTTCTCTAGTTCTTTAATTCTGCTCTGCACCTGCTTGGCCTTGGTGGCCTGGTACCGGAAGCGGTTGATAAAGACTTCCAGCTGCTCGATGCGGTCGCGCTGATTGCGGTAAGCTGCCTGCAACTGCTCGTTGCGCTGAGTCTTCTGCACCAGAAACTTGTCGTAGTTGCCGGTATAAAACCAGAACCGCTTGTTCCAGATTTCCGCGATCTTGTTGACCGTCACATCGAGAAAATAACGGTCGTGCGAGATGAGCACCAAGGCGTGCGGATAATCGTGCAGGTACTCTTCCAGCCAGTTACGCGCTTCCAGGTCGAGATGGTTGGTGGGCTCGTCCAGCAACAGCAGGTTGGGCTTCTGCAGCAGGAGCTTGGCCAACGCCAGCCGCATCTGCCAGCCACCGGAGAACTCGTCGGTTTGCCGCTGCCAGTCTTCTTTGCGAAAACCAAGTCCCTGCAGCACGCGTCCTACTTCGGCTTCGATGGAGTAACCATCGCGGGTGCGAAACTCGTGCTCCAGCCTGTGATAGCGGTCGGCGACGTCGGCATACTCTGCGCTAGTGTGATCGAGTTCGGAGATTTTATGTGTGAGCTCTTCCAGTTCCCGCTCGATAGCGTGCAATCCGGTGAACACGGTCATGCACTCGGCAAACACGCTGCGGCCCGAGAGCGAGAGGCCGTCCTGCGGGAGATATCCAGCAGTTGTACCCTTGGCGACGATGAGCGAGCCGTAGTCGAAGCTGTCCAGGCCTGCAAGAACCTTCATCAGCGTGGACTTGCCGGTGCCGTTCGCGCCCACCAGGCCAACGCAGTCGTGAGGCGTGATCAGCCAGTCGGTGTTTTCAAAAAGAAGCTTGTGGCCGAAACGTTTTCCGGCGCCAGAAAGCTGAATCATGGGGCTGGATTCATCGTCTCACAAAAAGCGAGTACCGAGTACCGGTACCGAGAGATGAATCAGGAATGCGCTGCTGCCCGGCCGTTGCGGCCTTCAGGATACTTGCCCCACAACTCGCTGTGGAAGTGGATGCGCTCCAGAGCGCGATCGATCACCGCTTCGAGTTCATGAGCGTACTTCACTTCACGGCCCTTGGCCAGCCTTTGCCGCGCTTGTTCCGGGTTGAACCAGGTCGGTCGGCGCATCGGCTCGTCAGGCCGGCGCATCTCACGGATCTCCATCAGAAAGGCCTTTACCACAAATTCCTGCACGCCTCCCGGCTGCCAGAACACGCCCTTGGAGTGAATATAGAGATGAAAATGCCGTGGCTCGATGGTACCGATTGCGCCGGCTTCTTCCGCTGCTTCGCGCTCGGCGGACTGGCTGTGCGAGAGGCGGGCCTCCGGCGATCCCTTAGGAAAGGTCCACTTATTGCCGCCGTTGGTGTTGACCAGCAGGAATTCCACCCCGGCGCCCCGCTTGCGGTAACAGATTGCAGCCACCTGAAGCGGCAAGGATTTCGCAATGCGCGGCGAACCCATGGGGCGCCCTCCTGTAACCGATACTACCTGGAGCATATTTCACCAGTATTAAAGTGCAACGAGAATTGTGCATGTGGGATGGTTACGAAAGGTGGGACTGCGGCCGCTAAACTCCGCTGCCATAGACGGGAATCGTGGTTCCGGTCACGTCTTTGGAGAGCCCGACGACCGTCACGCGCCCATCCAGCAGCGCCTTTGTGACATGAGTTTCAAGCCCGCCGTCAGCCCCTATGACCGGGGCAATCTTTCCAATCAATGGGGACTAACGCCAGAAGAAGTCTTGCCCTAGCTTACGAGAAACGCCGGTAGACCGGCAAAGAGGATTCAGGCCCGAAGAGGTCCTGCCAACCTGCCCCTAAGCGCCTCCCGCCCCACCTCATTCTCCCACCGCGCCACCACTAGCGTGGCCACGCCGTTGCCGATCATATTCACCAGCGCTCGGAACATGCTCATGAAGCGGTCGATGCCGAGGATGAGCGCCATCCCCGCCACCGGAATCGTCGGGATCACCGACAAGGTAGCGACCAGCGCAATGAAAGAAGCCCCCTGCACCCCGCTCGCCCCCTTCGAAGTAAGCGTGGCAACCGAGAAGATGGTCATCTGCTGCAGCAGCGTCAGGTGAGTGTTGGTAGCCTGGGCAACGAACAAAGCCGCCAGCGTCATGTACAAACTGCTGCCGTCGGTATTGAAGGTGTATCCGGTAGGAACCACCAGGCCAACGAGAGAGCGCGAGCAGCCCAGCTTTTCCAGCTTCTCCATCAATGTCGGGATCGCCGTTTCCGACGAACTGGTGGCCAGCACCAGCAGAATTTCCTCTTTGATGTGCAGCAGGAACTTCACGATGCTGAATCCCGCGGCCCAGCAGATTGCGCCCAGCACGATCAGCACGAAGAGAATCGACGTCAACCAAAAGGTGCCGATCAGCTTGGCCAGCGGTCCCAGCGAAGCAAAGCCGTATTTCCCGATGGTGAAAGCCATGGCACCGAAGCAGCCGATTGGGGCGAAGAGCATGAGGATGTTCACGACACGAAAGATCACATGAGTCAGCGATTCCAGCAGAGCCACAATCGGTTTGGCACGCGGTCCTGCCGATGCCAACGCAAAACCAAACAGGATCGAAACAAAAACCACCTGCAGAATGTCGCCCTTGGCAAACGCATCCGTGACCGTAGTGGGCACAATGTGCATCAGGAATTCGGTGACGCTTTGCGCCCTGGCTTGGCCGGCATAATCGGCAACGGCTCTGGCGTCGAGCGAGGCCGGATTCACATTGAAGCCACTGCCCGGACGAACCACATTACCCACTATCAGTCCAACCACCAGAGCGATGGTCGAAACAATTTCGAAATAGAGAAGAGCCTTGCCGCCCACCCGTCCCACTTTCTTCAAGTTCTGCATTCCGGCAATTCCAGTGACCACGGTGCAGAAGATGAGAATCGTGATGATCATGGTGATCATCCGGATAAAGGCATCGCCCAACGGCTTCATGGCGATGGCGCGGGCGGGACTGAAATATCCGAGGACCACGGCAACCACCATGGCAATCAGGACTTGCACCCACAAAGAGGCGTAGAACGACCTGCGCGGTGGTTCTGCGGGTGCAGCGTCAAACTCTGAATCTGCGATTGGGGTGGGCATGGTTCGGGCTGGAACCCTCTAGTTCGCCGGAGCCTGCAACGTTTTCACGAGCCAGGGAATAATCACTTCCTTGAAGATCCGAGGATCGGGCCAGACCCCAACCTGCCGCCCCAGATGCCCGCCGTGAGGATTGATCCACGCCTCTTTCGGCACATCGCCCTTGCTGAGCAGCAGGTATTCGTCTTCGATGGGAACCTGGGTGTCGTTGACTCCAGCAAGAATCAGCATAGGCGCCATCGGCTTGCCCAGCAGCCCCTGCTGCACCAGCGACATCTTGGGCAGATAATCGCCCATTTCCTCCAACGAGTGCACGCCTTCCAGAATATTCATGAGCGCGGGCACCTGGTCGAACAAATACTCGCGATTCCCCAGCAGCGAGTTCATCAAGAAATCTTTCTGAAAGAATCTGTCCACCGGCGGCGACTGCGCACTCGCGCCGCGCAACCGGGCGCGCTCGACGATCGCCATCTTCGTCGCCCAGTACGCTCCCCAACTCACGCCGTGCATGGCGACGCGGTTCCTATCGATCTCGGGCCGCGACTGCGCGTAATCCAGCACACGCGAGAGCACGCGATCCGCAGTTTCGCTCACCTTAATCGGATTCTGCCCAGTTCCCGGGCCATCGACCGCGAGATAGCCAATTCCGAAAGGAAGAATCGCGCCAAAGCTTTCGGCAAGATCTTCCTTGCGGCTATCCAAACCGTTCACCGCAATCACCAGGGGCACCGGACCCGCGGCATTTTTCGGCAGCCTCAGGTAGCCGATGATTTCTTTTCCTTCAAAAGGAATGTGTACGACTTCCAGCGGCGGATCGAGGAAACGCGCATGTGCCAGGAACGCTTCGATGGCGTTCTCATACGACCTCTGCTTGCCCGGGGATGCCGGAATAGGCCAGCGTCCGAACGAATAAAGCCGCCACGCCCGGATGTAGTCAGCGTTCGCTCTGGTGGGATCAGACTTTTCCAGCGACTTCGCTTCGTTGAAGTAGCGATCGGCCACGTGCATGAATCCCGCGGCCCACTCGTCTTTGTCGCTGCTGTGGATACTCTCGAAAGCCTCTCTCACGTCGCCTGGATCAAGCCCGATCAGCGGATACTGTCCCACTTCGGCCCGGCGGACGGCCTCCACTTTGATCTCGTCGATGGTGCGCTCGCGCCGCTCCTCTTTTTTCCCAGAGGTTCCCTGAGCGGAGGCACTGCCGGAAGCGAAGGCGAACAATACTAGGAGAAAAGCTGCGAAAGAAAGCGGGAGTTTTGTGTTCATAGCTTGGTCCCATTTTTTGGGCTCGCGAATCGCGCGAGCCATTTGCGAGAAAAGGCCGGACAGAATTGCGTCCAGCCTTCTTCACTCCTTCAAACTTGACCGTGCCCTAGAACGTGAACTTCATCCCCAACTGGACAGAGCGCGGGCCACCAGAGCCCACGGCAGGGTTGGCAGCAGCTATATCGGGTGTGGCGCAGCCGCAGCCAAAAGGACGAACCGACGGATCGTTCAAGCCAAATCCATTCTGACCGCCGTAAGGATTAGCAAAGTTCGGGTGGTTGAAAATATTGAAGAACTCGACGCGGCCTTGCAGCCGCATGGTTTCTCCAAAGTGAAAATTCTTGGCCAAGGAGAAATCGAAATTCCTGAATCCGGTGTCCTCGAACATATTCCGGCCCATGTTGCCGAACTGGCCGAGCGGCGGCGGAATCATGACGGAACTGCCGTTGGCGTAGCAGCCAAACAGATTCAGAGACGCGTTCGACGGACCGACCGCGGCGCCGTCGACTGCCACTGCCCGTGCCTCGCACGCCGGGTTTGTCGCGCCGGGGAAGTACGGAATCCCAACCCCCTTCTGAGACTTGAAATCCGAGGTTTTCCCGTAGAAGCTCCAACGAATTGGGCTGTTGGCAGGCGGGCTCACGGGCAAGGGCCCAACGCCCGCCGCGTCCGTTCCCTCGTCCATCGGCCCCCAGGGCTGCGGGCTTTCCAGTGTGATGATCGAGTTGATCTCCCAGCCTTCCCGCATCTGCCCGAACCCCTTGCGGCCGGGAATCGCGTAAGTGAGCGAAACCGTCAGCCGATGCCGCATGTCGAAGTCGCTGCTGGCGTACTCGGCTGCGACGTTATGAGCGTTCTGCGGCAAACCGGAGCCGTAGCCGAAGTCCCAGTTCGCGCCCACGTCGTCAAGCGCGTGCGAATAGGTGTAACCCGCCACCATGCTCAGGCCGTGGTAGTTGCGCGCATTCAGCGTGACTTGCAACCCGTTGTAGTTTGAGCGGTAGACGTTTCCCATCTGAAAGATGTTGCTCAGATAGGGAAATTTACTGTTGTATGGAAGGCAAAGTTGATCTGGAGAGTTCCCCTCTGCGCAGGCCGGATTGTAATCACTGCCCACCGGTGGCTGGTTGATGTCGCGAATACCCGTCAGATTCGATCCGTGGTTGCCAACATAGGCGGCTTCCAGCGACAGGTTCGGCGTGAAGGCATGCTGCAGGTTCAGCGTCCAGTTCCAGACGTACGGCGTCGTGAGATTCCGGTCCACCGTCATGATAGGGCACGGGCTGTTGAAACAATTGACCGTGCTCCCGCCGTAAAGCGGCCCGTTCACGGCGTCCCAGGTGGTCGGGTAGTTCAGAAAATTCTTTACGGTGACATTACTCGTTTTAATGGTGCCTCCGGATGTATCACCCGCGGCATCGATCGGAGCTCCCGTCGGAACGCTGCCCGGACCGAAGGCATTGTTGAATGCGACGAACGACTGCCAGTTCACCGTCTCGTAGATCAGCCCGCCGCCGCCGCGCAGCACGGTCCGCCCGTTACCGCCGATATCCCATGCAAAGCCCAAGCGGGGGCCAAAGTTCTTGTGATCTGAGTTATAGAGACTGCTGATCTGATGGCCCACCTGCACCATTCCTAGGGTTGGATCAAAATTTCCCAGCAGATTGTTGGCTTCCTGGGGCACACTGCTGAACTCGTAGCGAACGCCAAAGTTCACGGTCAGATTCTTAGTGGCGCGCCAGTCGTCCTGGAAAAACCCCGAGTATGCCCAGTTGTGCAGATGCAGGGTCGGATTTCCCACCTCGACCGTTGACTTAAACGGGGCGCCGGCAAAGAAATCTTCCAGTGGGCTCGAACCATTGGGACCGGGGGTGGTGGGGTTCGCAACCCCGCCCAGGAAATTGATACTTCCTCGGGCGTTACCATAGGAAGCGTTGTTGACTCGGTCGTAATGAAGCTCGCCGCCGAATTTCAGAGCGTGCTTACCCGCGGTGTAGGAGACGTGATCCACAAACTGCGTGATCGAATCGGGCCCCTGGAACTTCGGCCACTTGAAGCCGCCCAGTGTCGTGAAGTAGCCACCGAAGCCGATGCGCGGCAGACCCCCGGTGTTCGCTCCGATCACACCTGTATCCAGACCGTACGTCGAAGCCGGCGTGTTGAGGTCGACCGGCAGAGTCGGCTGGTAGAGCCGGTTGTACCCGACGCGTGCCTCATTCACCACGCGGGGGCTGGGAGTCCAAGTCCAGCCGCCGCCTACCACCTGCGCACGGGTGTGAATGTCGGAGAGCCATTTCTGCTGCATCTCAGAAAAATCTTCGACCGTTCCCGAGTTGTTTCCAAAAAAGTAGGTTCCAGTGATCGTGCTGCGGTCATTTAGCGTGTAGTCCACTTTGCCCACAAAATTGTCGACGTGCACGACGTTATTAAATCCGTTGGGGACCGTAATTGCCTCAGCGGCGGTGAGGGCCGTGCCAATATCCGTCTGGTTGTTCGCGACGAATCCTAGACCGTTGCAAGTTCCCGCAGCCGTGCACCCTGAAACCAACAGACTCGCTGGGCTTACGATAACCCCAGCACCCACCGCCGCCGGTTCTGTGATATCCGCGAGCACATCCGGGATGCTGTCGGCGCAGTCTCCCGCAAAGCCAAACGAACAGGTGCCATTCGGTGCCATGTGCACCATCGAGGGACCGGTAACCCCTCCGTACGAGTTGCCCACGTTATACCTTTGGCCTTCGTAGGCGCCAAAGAAAAACGCTTTGTCCTTGATGATCGCGCCACCCAGACTGCCGCCAAATTGCTCCAGCGTCCGGGTCAACTTTGTATTCGGGGCGTCGTTGAAGTAGTTCCGCGCGTCCAGGGCTCCATCACGGCCAAAGCCAAAAGCCGTTCCGTGCACTTTGTTGGTGCCTGACTTCAGGCCCACGTTGACCACAGCCCCCGGCTTCCAACCGTATTCCGCCGGTGGGTTCTGTTGCAGGTTGAACTCCTGAATCGCATCGATGGGCAGAATGGTCGCTGAGTCGCCGGCGATTCCCGATCCGTTAATGATTGCCTGTCCGGAATAGGGCTCGCTGTTGAACAAGCCCTCGACGTAATAAGCGTTGTCCTCGGCGCGCAGGCCGTTCGCGCTGGTGGTGGAGAATCCGCCGCCGGGATAACGCACCACACCCGGACGAAGCTGCAACAGATTCTCGTAGTTGCGACCGTTCAACGGCAGGTCGTTAATTTCCTTATTGCTCAACGTTCCTCCCAGAGTTGAGGAAGTCGTGTTGAGCAGGGGAACTTCTTCGGTGACGGTTACGATTTCCGAAGCGTTCCCGAGCTGCAGCGTAAAGTCGACCCGAACGTCGGTTGCGACTTCGATCACCACGCTCGGCCGCTCCACCGACTTGAAGCCCCTGGCCTGAACGTGAATCCTGTAGGTTCCCGGGATCAGATCGGCAGCTACAAAGTCCCCCGACGCATCGGTCGTTAGAGTTCGCGATGTGCCACGCTGAGTGTCAGTGACAACTACAGTTGCCCCAGCTACGGAGGCTCCGCTCTGGTCGGCAATGCTGCCCAGCACGCGCCCGGCGGTCGACTGGGCCGGCGCGGGGACACTCATTACGCTCAGCGCGAGAGCACTCAGCACGAGAGTAAGAAGAACAATCCGGGTGGCTACAGTCGTCTCGTGACCCGCGGACATAGCGGTGCTTCGGAATGTCATCACTATCCTCCGTTTTACTGGTCCGACAGCCATACCACCGCTACGGGAATGAAGTCAAGCAAATTTTCCGATCCGACCCTTGCTTCCGCCCCTGCCGAGCCTGATTAGTAAAGTTTCTGCAGCAAGGGCGTTTTTACTGCAGATGCGTTGCATCAAATCGGAGCTCGCTAAGGGCTTGCATTGCTCCCAAGAGGAGTGGTATTGTCCTACCTGTCATACCACCATACCTAGAGACCGCGCTTGCTCACTCTTCGACTCAAGACCGCAGAAACCGCGCCGCCTGCACTGGCTCTGCGGTATAGTAGCCAGACCATCGCCGGTTCCCCCAAACTGGCTCGTGCGGGAGAATGCCCTGTGTACAAAGTTGTTCGAACCTCTCGGCTGTACGAGCAAATCGTCCAGCAGATCGAAGAATCCGTCCTCAACGGCTCACTGAAGCCTGGCGACCAGCTCCCAGCCGAGCGTGATCTCGCGCAGCGGCTCGGGGTTAGTCGGACCGCTGTTCGCGAAGCAGTTAAAACTTTGCGCGAAAAAGGTTTGGTCGAAGCCTACTCCGGCCGCGGCACTTTCGTGACGGACGGAACCTCGCAAGCCGCGCGTCAATCCTTCGACCTTATGGTGAAGATCGGCCAGCAGGAAGGCTCGCCCCATCTGGCCGAGCTGCGCCTGATCCTGGAACCAGGTATCGCCGCCATGGCCGCGGAGCGCGCCAAAGACGAGGATCTAACCGCGATGCGGGACGCAGTCGCCGTCATGGAGCGCTCACAAAAAGATCCGGAAGCCTACATCGAGGCTGATCTCGACTTCCATCTCGCGCTGGCCGAGGCCGTCGCCAATCCTCTGATTCTTTCTCTGATCGATTCCATCGTCGGACTGCTGCGTGAGCAACGCATAAAGATCTTTAACGTCGAAGGCGGTCCGCAGCGCGGTCAGTTCCATCACAAGCGCATTCTGGAGGCCATGGAGCGCCGCGATCCTGAGATGGCCCGCAGCGCCATGCGCGCCCATCTCGAGCAGGTGCGCCAGGATTCACGCGTTCCGCCGAGTGGCAAGGCATCTGGGAAGCATGCGCCGACGGGTTCCAAAATCGTCGTGCAACAAGATCACGCGTAGAGGGACTTCGCAACTGGTTTGGTGCCAACCCTGTGTCGGACTCACAAGGTTCAGAGGTTGAGGGCGGATGGCGAAACTCGGGTTCATCGGTTTAGGAGTCATGGGCAGCCAGATGGTGAACCGGCTGCTCAGCAAAGGTCACAGCGTCATTGGCTACAACCGCACTCGCGCCAAGGCGGAGTGGCTGGTTGCAAAAGGAATGCAGTGGGCCGACTCGCCGCGCGCCGTCGCAAGCGCGTCCGACTTCACCTTCGCGATGGTGACCAACGCCGCTGCCATCGCGGCCATCACCGAAGGTCCAGGCGGAATGTTAGCGGGCCTGAGTGCAAGCAAGATCTTCATCGACATGAGCACGGTGAGTCCCACCGTGAGCCGTGCGCTGGCCGCGAAGGTGCGCGAAAAAGGCGCGGACATGGTCGACTCTCCCGTCTCCGGCAGCGTGATCACGTTGCAGGAAGGCAAGTTGTCGGTGATGGTCGGCGGACGCCGCGAGACATTTGAAAAAGTGAAGCCGCTGCTGCTCGATATTGGACCCAAGGTCACGCACGTCGGCGATAACGGCCTCGCGCTCGCGATGAAGATCGCGGTGAACCTGAGTCTTGCGGTGCAGATGCTGGCTTTTTCCGAGGGAGTCTTGCTGGCCGAGAAAAGTGGGATCGCACGCGAAACCGCGGTCGACGTGCTTACCCACAGCGCCGTGGCATCGCCCATGATTCAGTACCGCGGGCCCTTTGTGCTGCAGCAGCCGGAAGAAGCGTGGTTCGACGTCAACATGATGCAAAAGGATATGGTCCTCGCCATGGATTTGGGTCGCCAACTCGACGTACCCCTCCCCAGCACGGCAGTAAGCAATGAGATTCTGACGGCGGCGCGCGGCATGGGCTGGACGAAGTACGATTTCGCTTGCATGTTCGATGTGCTCGCCGCCATGTCAGGAGTGACGACACCGGTCACTGCCGGAGGTAAGAAGAAATGACGACCGCTACCTCCAATCGCGAAGCGGGCCGCGAAACCGCTTCCGAAAAAGAAAAGTGGCTCCGAGCCTATCGCCAGATGGTGAGCATCCGCCTGTTTGAAGAGCAGGTGAACGAGGTTTACACCCGCGCGCTCATGCCGGGACTCGCTCATTTGTACAGCGGCGAGGAAGCCGTCGCGGTGGGAATCTGTGAGGCCCTGCGCATCGACGACTACATCACCAGCACGCACCGCGGCCACGGACACTGCCTGGCCAAAGGCGCGTCGCCGGACCGCATGTTCGCCGAGTTGCTGGGAAAAGAAGCGGGTTATTGCCGCGGCAAAGGCGGATCGATGCACATCGCTGATCCTGCAACCGGCAACCTAGGCGCCAACGCCATCGTCGGCGGCAGCGTGGGCATCGCCACCGGCGCGGCCTTCTCCGCCAAGACTCTGGATACGGATCGCGTAGCAGTCTGCTTCTTCGGAGAAGGTGCGCTGGGCCAGGGATCGCTCTACGAAGTAATGAACCTGGCGCAGTTGTGGAAGCTGCCCGTGATTTACGTATGCGAGAACAATCAGTACAACGAGTACACACACTTCACCGAAACCACTGCGGGCAGCATCCTTGGCCGCGCGACCGCTTTCGGCATCGAAGCCGCAAGCGTCGACGGCCAGGACGTGCGCGCGGTGAATGAGGTCGCGACCCGGCTGGTGAGACGTGCGCGCGCCGGAGGTGGACCCGCATTCTTGCAGTGCGATACCTACCGCTACAGCGGGCATCACGTCGGTGATATCAATCGCGAATACTACCGTTCCAAGCTGGAAGAGCAGCACTGGAAGACGGATCGCGATCCCATCACCGTTTTGGCGAAGTGGCTGCTCGACCAAGGCTATGCCGACGCCGCATCCCTCGATCGAATTACGTTAGAAGTCCGCGCCACCATGGAGGCGGCGGTGAAGTTCGCTATCGCCGCGCCCTATCCCAGGGTGGACGAGGTGGGGAAGCACGTCTATGCCTGAGCGCGAGCTGACATTTGCGCAGGCAGTGCGCGAGGCCTTGGCTGAGGAGATGCGCCGTGACTCCCACGTCTGCATCTTCGGCGAAGATGTCGCCGAAGCGGGCACGCCTTTCAAGGTCCTCTCCGGGTTAGTCGAGGAGTTCGGCGCCGGACGCGTCGTGGATACCCCGATCTCCGAAGCCGGCTTCACCGGCGTGGCTGTGGGTGCAGCGATGACGGGACTGCGTCCCGTCGTAGACATCATGTTCGGCGACTTTATCACCCTCACCATGGATCAAATGGTTAACCAGGCCGCCAAAGTCCACTACATGTCGGGCGGGCACTGGAAAGTTCCCATGGTGATGCGCACCACTCTCGGCGCCACGCGGCGTTCCGCGGCGCAGCACTCGCAATCTCTGCACGTCTGGTTCAGCCATGTGCCGGGATTGAAAGTAGTTTTGCCCTCCACGCCCTACGATGCGAAAGGCCTACTGAAGACGGCCATTCGCGATGAGAATCCCGTAGTCTTCTTCGAAGACAAAATGATGTACAAGATGAAGGGTCCGGTTCCGGAGGAGGATTACACTATCCCACTGGGCTTGGCGGATGTGAAGCGCGCGGGCGACGACATCACGCTGGTCGCCACCAGCAGCATGGTGCAAATTGCGCTGGGCGCTGCGAATCTGCTGGAAAAGGAAGGCATCAGCGCCGAGGTGGTCGATCCGCGGACCACGTGGCCGCTAGATGAAAAAACTTTGATCGACTCGGCGAAGAAAACCTCGCGAGTGATTGTCCTCGATGAAGGCTACAGTCGGTATGGAGTCACTTCCGAGCTTGCCGCCGTGATCGCCGAGGGCGCATTCTACGATCTGGACGCGCCGGTGAAAAGGATGGGCGCGATGCATGTCCCCATCCCGTTTTCTCCGCCGCTAGAGGACGCAACGGTTCCAACCGAGCAAACGGTATCGGAGGCGGCGCGGCAGCTGTGCGGGAAGACTTAAACGAATTCGTAGAGACTTCTTGCTCCGTCTCTGCCCTGAGCGTCGCGAGAAATGGCGAGAGAGACGCGGCAAGCAATGTCTCTACAGGAGATTTGTTATGGCATTAAAAACTCACGGAACCATGGCAGTCGATTGGGAACAACGGATCGACTTTGATCGCCTTCGCCACGAGCGCCTGGCGAAGGCCAAGGCTCTGCTGGCCAAGTCCGAGATGGGCGCGCTGCTGTGTTTCGATATGAACAACGTGCGTTACCTGACCTCGACACACATCGGCTCGTGGGCGCAGGACAAGTGCAACCGCTTCACCCTGCTGCCGCAGAACGACGAGCCCATCTTGTGGGATTTCGGCTCCGCCGCCAAGCATCATCAATTAAATTGCCCATGGCTCGGTGAGCGTTCGCGCGCAGGAATTTCCATGCTACGCGGCGCCATGACGCCGGAGATGGGTCGCGCCGAAGATGTCGCGAAGAAGATTCGCATCGAACTCGAAATGCGCGGTCTGCACAAAGAGCCGGTGGGCATCGACATCATCGAACTGCCAGTGCTGTTTGCGCTGCAACGCGAAGGCATCAAGGTCCTCGATGGCCAGCAGCTCATGTCAAACGCCCGCGTCATCAAGACGCAGGACGAAATCTCGCTGCTCAACACTTCCGCCATGATGGTCGACGCCGCCTATGACGAGCTTTACCGAGCCATGAAGCCCGGACTGCGCGAGAACGAGGCCGTCGGGCTGGTCAGCAAAGTGCTCTACGATCTCGGCTCAGAATATGTTGAAGCCGTGAATGCGATTTCGGGCGAGCGGTGCAATCCGCATCCGCACGTGTTTTCCGACCGCGTCCTGCGCCCCGGCGATCCCGTCTACTACGATATTCTGCATTCCTACATGGGATACCGTACCTGCTACTACCGCTGCTTCACCGTGGGCTACGCGTCGCACGCCATGGTCGACGCCTACAAGCGTTGCCGCGAGTATCTCGACGCAGCCATTGAGCTGGTTCGTCCGGGACGCACCACTGCCGAGATCGCCGCCGTATGGCCGAAGGCGGAAGAATTTGGTTTCCCCAACGAAGAATCCTGTTTCGCGCTGCAGTACGGCCACGGCATTGGCCTCGCCATCTGGGAGAAACCTGTGATCAGCCGCCTGGTTTCGTTTGAGCATCCGGTCACCATCGAGCCCGGCATGGTGTTCGCTCTGGAAACCTTCTGGCCTTCAACCGACGGCTGGAGCGCGGCGCGCATTGAAGAAGAAATCGTCGTCACGCCGACCGGGCACGAAGTGATCACCCGTTTCCCGGCGGAAGAACTCCTGGTGGCGGGCGCCCACTATTTCACGGTCAACGGACCTCTGCCCACCACAAGAGAAACGGAAGCTCCGGCCAGTGAGAAAGTTCTGGACATGATTGAAGCCAGTGCGAAAACGGAGCGCGTAGGAGTTTCGGACTGAAGGCCATAGTGCGAATGTTCGTTTGAGCCCTCCCCGAATAGAAACATTATGGCCTTCAGCATTGTTATGCCCGCTCTGGAGATGGCGCAGGAAACCGGTAAGCTCATCGCCTGGCGGAAGAAGGAAGGTGATCGCGTCGCCAAAGGCGAGCCGCTCCTCGAAGTAGAAACCGATAAAGCCGTGCTCGAAGTGGAAGCGCCTGCCGACGGCATCCTCGCCGGAATCACTGCGGCCGCCGGAGCCGATATTCCCGTGGGGCAGACCATCGCCTGGATCTTGGCTCCCGGTGAAGAACCTCCCACAGAAAATGCGTCCGCAACCGCCGCGCCTGCTGCCCGAGGCAAAACGGAATTACACACTCCTTCGGCCCCAGCGGGCGCTCCCGAACCTTCTGTTCAAGGTGTGAGGATTTCCCCCAAGGCGCGGCGTCTCGCGAAAGAGTTAGGCGTGGGCCTTGCCGCAGTGCGCGGCTCTGGTCCGGGCGGCGAGATTCTAGCGTCCGACGTGCAAGCCGCGGCCGCGCCAGCGCCATCCAACGCGGCCCCGAAGCAAGGCAGCCTCGAAGTTCCCGGTACACTTGGCCGCCTCATGGCCGAACGAACCACGCAAAGCTGGACCACCGTTCCTCACTTCTTCGTTACGCGCCAGATTGAGGCCAGTGCGCTCAACGAATACCGGGAAAAGCTAACTGCAGAGGTCGAACGTACACACCACATCCGCATCACGCACACAGATCTGCTGGTCGCACTGGCGGCGCGCGCGCTGCTCCAGCATCCGCGCCTGAATTCAAGCTGGACCGCGGAAGGCATTCATCTTCACGATCACGTGAACATGGGCGTGGCCATCGCAGTGAATGACGGCGTGGTTGCGGCAGTTATCCCCAACGCGCACACCGCGAGCGTCGCGGAAATTGCCCAGCAGCGCCGCGATGTCGCCGAACGCGCGCGGTCAGGAAAGCTGCGCCCCGCCGATATTGCGGGCCCCACCTTCACCATCAGCAACCTGGGCATGTATCACATCGACCAGTTCAGCGCGATCATCACCCCGCCACAAGCGGCAATCCTCGCCGTCGGCAGCATCGCCGACCGAGCCGTAGCCGTTGAGGGCAAGCCCGCGGTCCGCCCCATGATGACGCTAACCCTATCCTGCGATCACCGCGCCGTCGATGGCGCCCGCGCGGCGATGTTCCTGAACGACTTGGCCGACGCCATCTGTAAGCCAGAGAAATTCTTGGCGTAGCGGCATATCTCCTCGTTTCGTTCTATCCAGATTGAGAAGCATTGAGAACGACGAAACTCAGGCAGTATCCTGTAAGTGTTAGCTGCGGCATAGCCTCACGTTCCCACGATTAAGCCCAATGAAAGCCGCAATCCTTAGAACCGCGAGAGACCCGGCGAAGCCTCTTTCTGTGGAAGAGACTCCCAAGCCTCAGCTCGCAGCGGGTCAGGTCCTGCTACGTGTTCGCGCCTGCGGCGTCTGCCGTACGGATCTCCACATCGTGGAGAGAGAATTGCCGGCTCGGAAGGAGGCACTCATCCCCGGCCACCAGATCGTAGGCGACATCGTCGACGGCGCCACAGCTGAGTCACCGCTCGGGACACGCGTTGGTGTTTCCTGGATTGGCGGCGTGGACGGAGACTGCCCGTATTGCCGCCGCGGACTCGAAAATCTTTGCGATGCGCCGGTCTTCACGGGATACACCGTCAACGGCGGTTACGCGGAGTACGCCGTGGCGCGTCGCGATTTTGTCTACGCGCTCCCTTCGGAACTGGACGACCTGCATGCCGCTCCTCTGTTGTGCGCGGGCATCATTGGCTTCCGCAGCCTGCGCGTGGCCGGAGTTGAACCAGGCGACCGGGTTGGACTCTTCGGCTTTGGCGCATCAGCACATCTCGCGATCGCCGTTCTGCGCTCATGGCACTGCGAGGTGTATGTCTCGACACGCGGCGCCTCGCATCGCAAGTTGGCTGCTTTTTTGGGGGCTGCGTGGGTGGGCAGTGAAATGGACAAGCCGCCAGTCGAACTCGACCGGGCGGTGACTTTCGCACCCAGTGGGGACGTTGTGATCGCAGCGCTTGCAAGCCTGCGAAAAGGAGGAGTCGTTGCGATCAACGCCATCCATCTCGACCGAATTCCTGAGTTCGATTACGACCGATTGCTCTGGGGCGAGCGTCAAATCCGCAGCGTTGCGAATATGACTCGATCCGACGCACGAGATTTTCTCAAGCTCGCTGGCGACATTCGGTTGCAGTCAAAGGTGACGGTATTCTCTCTGGAACAGGCCAACGAAGCGCTCGCCGCCGTCAAGAGTGATGCCATCGACGGAGCGGCAGTCATCGTGCCCTAAGACTTGTAGCGATTGTTGCTCGAAGAGAAGGCAATGAAACAGAAATTTGGTCGGGGCGCGCGGATTTGAACCGCGGACCCCCTGCGCCCAAGGCAGGTGCGCTACCAGGCTGCGCTACGCCCCGACATTATTAGCGACAACGACACCGCCGAATCAACCACTGTTTCGATTATAAACGACGGAACGCGCTATAATTTTTCACTGGATATGCAGAGCCTCCGGTATGCGTTAGTCGCCTACGTAAAGAGTCCGGTGGGAGAGTTCGTCGAGAACCTCCGGAGGGAACTGCATCCCAACTTGCCTCACCTCGCGGCCCACATCACTTTTCTGCCGCCTCGGCTTCTGCGGGGAACGGAAGGCGCCGCGCTGCAGATGCTGGCAGGGATCTGCAGCCAGGCCGAGCCCTTCGAAGTAACCCTGGGTGACATGCAAACCTTTGTTCCCACCACGCCCACGGTCTACATTCGCGTGACTTATGGCGCGTCGCATCTGCAAGAGCTGCACGACCAACTGAACAAGCAGACACTCGCCTGCGCCGAGGAGTGGCCTTACATTCCCCACCTTACGATTGTGAAAATGGCTACGGAAAAGGCGGCGGAACAAGCCTTGCGAATCGCGCGCGAGCGCTGGCGGCAATATTCGGGAAGCCGCCGTATCCTACTCGACCGGCTCACTTTTGTGCGCGAAGACGCGCAACACTGCTGGGTGGACCTGGCCCCGGTCCCGCTGGGCGGCAGCCTGGTTTCGCCCTAGCCTCTAGTCCGCCCGCAACTTATTGACTTGCCGAGGCTTGACCCCTAATATGATCCGCCAAGGACAGACCTGCTTACGCGAGGGTAAGGGATTTGCGATCACCGTGGCTCGCTGTAACCACACCGAGGTTGTTACATGCAGTGGTTTCCGTCAAGAGCTGAGATCAGTTCGCAAGTCTGAGAGAACCTGCTTATGCTGGAGATTCAGACCAAGCACCTGCCGCCTGACATTGTTGTCCTCGAGATAACGGGAAGAATCACGATTGGCCGGGAGTGCAAGCAACTGGAATGGGCCACCGACACGCTGGTGCGGGAGAAGCAGGAAAAGAAGATTATCTTTGACCTGAGCGGCGTGACCCATATCGACAGCACTGGAGTCGGGATCATTGTGATGTCGGCCGGGCTGGCGAAGCAGGCTGGCGGAGAGCTGCGGCTGGCCGGGGCCGGTAAACATGTGGAGCAAGTATTGAAGCTCACCAGCGTCGACAAGCTGGTCAGCTGGAACCCAACCGTCAGCGAGGCCGCCGTGGGCTTTTAGGCGAACCCCCGACAAACAAAACTTCGATTTCCGCCGCATCCCGCGCGTCAGGATAAATATATGAACAAGAATCTGGTGTACTTCGTCGTCGATTTCGCGATTAACCAGGGAAAACTTATCCATTTTGAGAGCCTCGCGCAGACGATGATTACTGGCACTCTCAAGGAGGCGGGCGCGCTCGCCTACGAATGGCACTTGAGCGCCGATCGTAAGCGGTGCCGGCTGCTCGAAACCTACGCGGATGCGAAAGCTGCGCTGGCCCACTGCACGAGACCGGTGGTGCAACAGCTTGTGCCCAAGATACTGGAGACGGCGACCATCAGCGGTTTCGAGGTTTACGGAGATCCTGGCCCGGAGGCGGCGAAGATTCTGACGGGAGTTGGGGCCGAAATCTTCCCACTCTGGCACGGGCTGGGCCGCTGATCCTGCGCCCGCCGCGACCGTAACGGTCCTCGATGCCCGGCTATTCCCGATTCTATGGGTACCCTCATCTGATTACCTGCCTGTTACGTTACTCCCTGCCCAGTCCGCATGGCCCCTGGTACATCTCCCTCCCGTGCGTTGCGCGGGGGCTGGCCGGGCTGTAAATACTAACAAAGAGGGATTTGTGGAAATCCCGCGCTGGGAGCCGTTTGGGGCGTGGGTTTCGGGCAAGCCGGAGGGCAAGCATGCAGATCGGGGTCTACGGTTCGGGTTACCTGGGAACAGTGATTTCGGCCTGTCTGGCAGATTTTGGCACTCCCGTTTCCTGCTGTCATCCTGACCGGTCGCGCATGGTCGAGATGGCTCAGGGCAACATCCCATTCTTTGAGAAGAACCTGAAAGAAATCATTCGGCGAAACGTGCGGGCGGGCCGGTTAGCCTATTCCACCGACATCGAATCCTTTGCGCGCAAGACACAAGTCATTTTTCTGGCCGAGGATGGAGCGGAGAACCTGGCCGACGTGGTGATGCGGATCGCGCGGCTGGCGACCAAGCCTCCGATTCTGACTATCGTCACTCCGGTGGCGGTGGGCACGGCCACGGCGCTGGAGAAATCGCTGAAGAATGCAGGCGTGCATGGGACGATCGTCTCCCAGCCCATGTTCTTCACCGACGGTTGCGCCGTAGAAGACTTTAACTGGCCCGACCGGCTCATTCTGGGGTCGACCTCCAACGAAGCGGTGCAGGTTCTCAAGCAGATTTTTCATCCGCTTGTGATGCGCGGCGTGCCGGTGATTGTGACCAACCAGGCGACCGCTGAACTGGTGCGGGAATCGGCGACGGCGTTTGTGGCGACCAAGATTTCTTTCATCAACGAGGTTGCGGCGCTGTGCGAGCGTGTGGGCGCGGACGCAGTCAGCCTCGCTCTGGCGCTTGGCCTGGATAAGAAAATCGCACCGCGTTGCCTGCAGCCGGGAGCGGGCATGGGCGGCGTGTTTGCCGAGTCGGACATGGATTCGCTGGCGGAGTTGGCCAAGTCTAACGGGGTTCCGCTGAGAGTGCTGAGCGCGGCGCGGGACGTCAACCACAGCCTCGCGGAACGCCTGGTCGAGAAGATTGCCCTGGCCCTGAATTCGGTGGAGAACAAGGACGTGGGGATTCTCGGTATGGCCTTCAAGCCGAATACGAATTCGGTTGCGGGTTCGTCCGCGGTGCGGTTGGCCGAAACACTGGTTGCCAAGGGCGCGCGGGTGCGAGCTTATGACCCTGTGGCGCTTTCCGAGGCCAAGCTGCGGCTGAACGGTTCGGTGCGCTATTGCGACTCGGCCTACGCGGCAGCAGAAGGCATGGACGCGCTGGTCGTGGGCACGGGCTGGCCTGAGTTCCGCGCGCTCGACTTTGACCGGATCAAACACCTGCTAAAGAAGCCCATCATCGTGGATACGAAGAACCTGCTGGATTCCACGCGGCTGCGCGCAATGGGGTTTGAATACGTAGGCATCGGGCGGGGATGAAAGGCGGTTGGCCGGCCGCGGCTCGCGGTCAGCCGGGACTGCGCGAGCAAAGAACACTTTTTCGGAATGACAGCCAGGATGTGTGAACCAAGAGATCCTCAATCCCGCAAAGCCGTCCGAGCGCCTGCCGCTGGTATCCCGATCTTCCGTTTTTCTCTCTGGAATTCTCGATAGTTTCTCGTCTTTCTCCTTCTGCTTGTCCTTTTCCAGCCTAACTCACCTGCTAGGTTCTTTGTGGAACCGCTTGTTCCCATCGGCGAACTGACGATTGTCGATTCGATTTGAAATGGCACAGCGACGGGTTTCTAACAGCCGCGAAAGCGCGGTTGCTACCATCGGAGTTGCTATAATGAAAATGGCGGTGGGAATAGCTCAACTGGCAGAGCACCGGACTGTGGCTCCGACGGTTGCGGGTTCGATTCCCGTTTCCCACCCCAGAATTACCCTCCCGGTACGCCGGCCAGGGAAGGCGCTGGCGCTCCTAACAGTTGAACCAGACTCCTAGGGCCGCAGCAGGCCCGGTTGAGGCGCTGGCAGTCCCGCTGTAGCTTCTTATCCTGCTTCAAGGCCTCGATCACACTCCTCAGAATTGAAGCGACATGCGGGCTAGATGGGACGGCCAACCTGTAGTGCATCCACTTGCCCTCTCGCCTGGCTGCGACGATGCCAGCCTTCCGCAAATAGGCAAGATGCCGGGAAATCTTCGGCTGGGGCGCGCCGATTACTTCCGTGAAATAGCAGACACAGATCTCCTGCTCTGCCATGAGATTCAGAAGTCTCAGGCGGGTCGGGTCACCTAGAGCGCGAAAGAGCCCATCCAGCGAGGGATTCGGTTTCATGGTCGTAGTCTAGCAGAATACATACGCCTTGACGAATGTGTCTGGTGATGATACGGTTAACACATTCGCTACTGCGAATATGAATTGGGGGGGGGCATGTCAGCGTCGACAGTGGTTGCCTTGAAAGCGCACCTTGCCATCAACGTCAGGAATGTGAAGCAGAGCATCGAGTTCTACCAAAAGATGTTTGGGATTGAGCCAAGCAAAGTGAGGAGCGGCTACGCCAAGTTCGATGTGCAGAATCCGCCGCTGAATTTCACGCTTAACGAGGTGCCATTCAAAGACGCCGGGGCTCTCTCGCACATGGGGATTCAGGTCGGTTCGACCGCGGATGTCCTCCGCATTCGGCAGGGATGGGCGGCCGCTGGTCTGGTGACTCGCGACGAGATGCAAACCGACTGCTGCTATGCGACTGAGGATAAGACGTGGGTGCATGATCCCGATGGCAATGAGTGGGAAGTGTTCGTCGTTCTCAAAGACAATCTGCCGGAGAAGCAGGCGGAACAGGGGAGCGTCGCCTGCTGCGCTCCCGGCTGCTGTGCGCCAACAACGGGGCACTCCAGTGTCTAATCCGAAGGTGCTCTTCCTTTGCACGGGCAACTCCGCCCGAAGCCAGATGGCGGAAGGATACTTGCGCCATGTTGCAGGCGACAAGTTCGAGCCGCTGAGTGCCGGAATCGAGCCGAAAGGGTTGAACCCGCTGGCAGTCGAAGCCATGCGCGAGATTGGAATCGACATCTCTCACCAGCGATCGAAGGACGTGCGGGAGTTTCTTGGCCAGGCGATACCCTACGTGATCACGGTCTGCGACAGCGCGAAGCAGCGGTGCCCGATATTTCCGTACACCTACAAGTCCCTGCACTGGAGCTTGGAAGACCCCGCTGAGGCAACAGGCTCCCGCGAAGAGAAGTTGGCGATCTTCCGCCGGGTGCGAGATGAAATCAGGCAGAGGGTCGAGCGGGAACTCTTGAAGCCGACTGCGATGGAGAAATGAGCCAGAAAGCCGCTTCTCCCTACAAGCGCAGCGTGTGCGAAGGGCTAGGGACGGGGCTGCTGGTAGCAGCAGTCGTTGGTTCCGGCATCATGGGTGAGCGTCTGGCTGGGGGCAATGCCGCGATCGCCCTGCTTGCGAACACGATTGCCACGGGGGCGGCGCTGGCCGCGTTAATCGTGACTTTCGGGCCATTCTCGGGCGCTCACTTCAATCCGGCTGTAAGCCTCGCCCTTGCCTTACGCGGCATGATGCCGTGGGCTGACGTGCCATTCTATGTGGCCGCTCAGTTTTCCGGAGGACTGCTCGGCACGATTCTCGCTCACCTGATGTTTGGGCGCGCGTGGTACTCCATCTCGGTCCACGAGAGGTCTGGGCTGTCTCAATTGCTCAGTGAGTTTGTGGCGACGTTCGGACTGATGTGCGTCATCTGGGGCTGCATGAAAGTGCGCTCTGCCTTGGCGACCCCAGTCGCGGTTTCCAGCTATATTGTCGCTGCGTACTGGTTTACTGCGTCAACGTCATTCGCAAATCCTGCGGTCACCGTAGCTCGTTCCATCACGAGTACGTTCTCGGGCATCCGCCTAGCGGATGTTCCCGGCTTTGTTTTCGCGCAGGTTGTCGGAGCGCTGACCGCCACGGTTCTATTCGGGTGGCTCGACAGGGGGCGATTGTCCGCTGCTTAGGGCGCAAAGCCTAGCAAGTTGGACCCATATTGGGAAGCGCCTGCTGTGGCTAGTGTTTTTCTTCCCTTGATTCGTTGACCTCACAAACCATGCCGGACTAGAATGCGCTCGAATCTTCTTGCCGGGTGCGCTCGCGCCTCGCAGGCCTGTCGCGGTCGACAGAGGGGAGCAGATTCACGGGCCCTCGACTCCTTGGAAGTCTTCAGGTCTTTAGGAGGAGCTCCATGAAGAGTTCTCCACTCAAGCAGGTCAAGTCACGCCGCAAAGCCACCGCAGAAAATAACGTCAACGCGTCCTCTGGATTGTTCCCCATCGTGGGTATCGGAGCTTCCGCTGGCGGCCTGGAAGCATTCTCCGAGTTGTTGCGTCACCTGCCGGAAAAGACTGGCATGGCGTTTGTGCTGGTGCAGCACCTCGATCCCAAGCATAGCAGCGTGCTTCAAGAAATCCTGGCGAGGACGACCAAGATCCCGGTCACCGAAGTGACTCAGGGCGTGGTGGTGCAACCGGATCACGCTTATGTGATTCCGGCCAACACCAACTTGACCCTGAAGAACGGGATGCTGCAACTCGGTTCGCGTGTGCTGACCCGGGGCCAGCATATGCCGATCAACGATTTTTTCCGCTCCCTGGCCGAAAGCGCGGGGCAACAGGCCATCGGCGTGATCTTGTCGGGCACGGCCTCAGACGGTACCGAGGGATGCCGGCCATCAAGGCGGCGGGAGGAATCACGTTTGCCCAGGATGAAGAGTCGGCGAAATACGACAGCATGCCGCGCAACGCAGTGAACGCGGGGTGCATCGACTTCATTCTGTCGCCGAAGGACATCGCACGGGAGCTGGGCGGAATCAGCCAGCATCCCTACGTTGCGCGGGTGGTGTCGCCGGAGATGGACGGTTTTGAGGGGATGGTGGGAAGCGACCTGAACGCCCTGTTCGGTCTTCTGCGGGAGTCGACCGGGGTGGATTTCACAAACTACAAGCATACGACGCTTCAGCGCCGCATTCGGCGGCGCATGGTTGTGCATAAGGTCGCGAAGCTGAAAGACTACCTGCGTTTCATTGGGAAAAGGCCGGAAGAACTGGACGAGCTGTACCGCGATTTGCTGATCCACGTCACTGGGTTTTTCCGAGAGCCGGAAGCGTTTCTGGCGCTGCGCAAGCATGTTTACCCAAAACTGTTTGAGGGCCGTAAGCCGGATAATCCTATTCGAGTTTGGGTTGCTGGCTGCTCTACCGGCGAGGAGGTGTACTCCATCGCGATCACCCTCTTGGAGTACATGTGGGTGCACAGCCGGAACATCTCGCAAGCCGCCACCGCCATCCAGATATTCGCCACCGATATCAGCGACACCGCGCTGGACCGCGCCCGCACCGGCTTGTACACCGAGGCGGCGGTCTCGGAGATCTCGGCGGACCGCTTAAAGAGATTCTTCATTCGGCTGGATGGGGGATTTCAGGTCAACAAGTCCATCCGGGACATGTGCATATTTGCCAAGCAGAACCTGGTGAAGGATCCACCATTCTCAAATCTGGACCTGGTGAGTTGCCGCAACCTGCTGATCTATCTGGGGCCGGTTTTGCAGCGGCGAGTCATCCCCACATTGCATTACGCGCTGAAACCCGGCGGCTACCTCATGCTGGGAGCGTCGGAAAACCTGGGAGGATTCGCGGAGCACTTCGGACTAGTCGACAAGAAGGACAAGATCTACCAGAAGAGGAGGAGCTCGGCGCGGCTGACGACCTACTTCGCGAATGCCGATTATTTGCCGATCAAGGCCGCAGACGGGAAGCTGTCCCGGGAGTTGCCGGCACCTTTTACCGTGGAACGAGAAGTGGAGCATCTGTTGGTGAACCGGTTTGTTCCGGCCAGCATTGTGGTCAACGATCAATTGGAGATTGTGCAGTTCCACGGCAAGACCGGGGCTTATCTGGAGCCGCCAGCTGGGCAACCCAGCTTCAGCCTGGCAAAAATGGCGCGGGAGGGTCTGTTGGTCGACTTGCGCTCGGCCCTAAACACGGCCAAGAAAACTAATGCCACGGTGCGGAAGGAAGGGGTGCAGATTCAGTCCGAAACGGGAATGCACGAGGTGGGCCTTGAAGTGGTGCCTTTGCGAGGGCCCTCAGCGCAGGAGCGCTTCTACGTGGTGGTGTTTCAGGATGCGGGTCGGAAGCCGGCGGGTTTGGGGGACAAGGGCAAAGCAGGCAAGATGGTGAAAGTGGCGCGCTCCACGGCACGAGACGCCGAGCTTCTAAAGCGTGAGATGAATCAGTTGCGGGAGCAGTTGCGGTCGCTCATCGAAGAACATGAAACCACCACGGAAGAGTTCAAGTCGGCGCATGAAGAGGTCTTGTCGGCCAACGAGGAATTGCAGAGCTCAAATGAGGAACTGGAGACGGCCAAAGAAGAGCTGCAATCGACCAACGAGGAACTTACCACCCTCAACGAGGAAATGCAGAATCGCAACGCGGAATTGGGTTCGGCCAACAACGATCTGCTGAACCTGCTGGGCCACGTCGATATTCCGGTGGTCATGGTGAGCAACGATCTGCGCATTCGCCGCTTCACGCCGCCCGCACAGAAACTTCTGAACCTGTTGCCCGGTGACATTGGCCGGCGTCTGGGCGAAATCCGGCCTAATCTGGATGTGGAAGATTTGGAATCGCTGGCTCACGAAGCCATCCGGCGCGTGGCTCCGCAGGAGCGGCACGTGCGCACCAAGGAAGGAGGGTGGCAGATGCTGCACGTGCGGCCCTACAAGACCTGGGACAATCGCATCGAAGGGGCAGTGATCAGCCTGCAGGATGTTGACAACCTCAAGCGCTCTCTCGACCAGACCCGCGAGTACGCGGACACGATTGTCGAGAGTGCCCGTGAACCGATCCTGGTGTTGGACGGCAAGTTGCAGGTTACGGCCGCGAATCCCGCGTTCTACCGGACTTTCGATGTTTCCCGGGAAGAAACGGAAAAGCGTCTGATTTACGAATTGGGCAACGGGCAGTGGAATATCCCGAGGTTGCGCGAACTGCTGGAGGAAATTGTTCCCCGCAACTCTCGCGTGGACGATTTCGAGATGAGCCATGACTTTCCCCACCTCGGTCCGCGAGACATGCTGCTCAACGCCCGCCGGGTTGAAATGCAACCCGGTCATCCCTTCATTCTTTTGGCCATTGAAGATGTGACCGAAAAGAGCCGGGGGGAGCGGCGTGATGACGTGCTGCCGGGTCGCGCTGGTACGGGCGGGTGACTCAGGATAGAATGCTGAATTCAGTGGGCAAGCCGATGAAGCGGATTTTCCAATCATTTCGAAACCCGTCGCGGCAGCTGGGACCGTTGGAGCAGCGCATGCTCGACGCGTTGTGGGCGAGGGGCAGCGCGACCGTCCGCGAACTGGTTGAAAGCGCCTGCCAGGGGCTGGCCTATACCACGGTCATGACTACGCTGGACCGGCTGTTCAAGAAAGATCTTCTGACGCGGTCAGAGGAAGGGAGAGCATTCCGCTACGCTCCGCGGTTTAGCCGTGAGGAATTGCAACGGGAGGCTGCGGGGTACGCCCTTCGTCAACTGCTGGATGCGAGTCCGGCTTCGTCTTTGCCGCTTTCGTTCCTGGTGGAAATCCTGGGCGAGCGGGACGCGCAATTGCTCGACGATTTGCGGAGACTTGTGGAAAGCAAGCGCCGCGAGCTTTATCTGCGTGAATCGGGTCAAGGGGAACCGGGCCAACGCCGCCCGGGCCAGAAGGAGACGGACTGATGTTTGCCGTCCGCGGGATCGCGGTTTCTTTCTCGATCTTCGTTCTGCTCTACGGCGCCTTGTCTCTGGCGGTTTGGGGCGTGTGGCGGAGAGTGTGGCTCGCCAGCCAGCGCTATTCGACGAGAAGCTGTGCCGACCTGCTTCTTGCCTTGCGTTTGCTTCCATTCGTGCTGGCGAATGGAGTGACACTCGCGTTGGCTGTCCCTTCGTTCTTGCTGCTCGAACCCCGCGCCGTGGATGAACCCATGGGCGCGGCGCCGTTGGTGCTGGGCCTGTTCGGGATTGCTGTGCTGTTTGCGGGAATGTGGAAAGCGGCAGCGGCCTGGCTGCAGGCTTCGCGAACCATTGCGGGGTGGTCGCGCGAAGCGCGCTTGGCAGGTTACGGCCCTGCAGATTCCAGGGGCACGGTTTCTGTGCTGCGGATTCCGGGGGCTACTCCGGCGCTGACTGTCGCCGGCATTCTGCGACCCGGCGTGTGGTTATCAGGGGCAGCTGAGTTTGTGCTGACCGAACGGGAATTGAAAACCGCGCTGCGGCACGAAGCGGTGCATATACGGCGCCGGGACAATTTGAGAAAACTGATTCTGCGGCTGGTGACGTTTCCTGGCATGGCGGAATTGGAGAGTGCGTGGCGCGACGCGACCGAAATGGCCGCGGACGATGCCGCGGTCTCAAGCGCTTCCCAAGCGCTGGATCTCGCTGCGGCAGTGATCAAGTTGTCACGGCTGACCCCTCTAGAACCGCCCGCGGAGCTGACCACGGCGTTAGTCCACAGCCCGGCAGAGTCGGTGAATGCGCGTGTGGAAAGGCTGATTGCCTGGACAGAATGGCGGCAGATACCGGCTCCTGGATATTCGTTCGTGTATCCGCTATGTGCCGCGGCGGTGGTGGTGGTCACCCTGGCCATCACTTACAGCCAACTTCTTGTGCGGGTGCATGCGGCGACGGAATGGCTGGTGCGGTAGACACTAAGTTCGAGGACTCCGGGGCTGAAGGCCAGGAACTATTCTCTAAAGGACCCCTCAGCGACGGGCCTGGAAGACCTGCTCCACTCACCTCACTAAAACGTTATACGCACTCCCAATTGTGCCGCGAACGGGATGCCCACCGTGGTGCCAGGCCCGAAGAAATCTCCCAGGGCGCCCTCGGGTATTTCAAGCTGCTTCAGGCTGCTGATGGGCGCGGTTTGGGAGCAAGTCGGATTCGTACAAATAAGGGTGACATTGGTGATGCCTGTGACTGGATCCGGCATCACCTGAGCCGAGGGAACCGGGAGTTGCGCCACATTGACGGCGAAGTTCGCGCCGGGATTGTTACGGTTGAAGAGGTTGAAGAACTCGATGAACGGATCAATCTGCCAGCGCTCGTTGATCTTGAAGCGACGCGTGACGCGCAGGTCCGACTGGATATAAGGTGTGCCGCGGAATACGTCCAGGCCGGTGTACTCTCCGTTTACGTAGATGCGGTCGGTGTTGTTGGCGTTCGTGATCGTGATGGGACGGGCGCTCTCGAACTGATTGATCGTGCTTAGTTCGAAACCGCCGGGGAGGTGCACCGTGCCTGCCAACACGAAGCGTTGGCGAACGTCTTCGCCAGACGGGCCGTAGTCGCCTGGTCCGAAAGCATTCAGGAGTCCGGGATTCGCCTGGTCGGGCTCGTTTGGGCAGACGCCATCCACGTAGTCAAATAGTTCGCCCAGCAGGCATCCCCAGGTCTGCGCCTTGGAGAGCGTGTAGTTCGCCACCAGATTGAAGCGGTGCATGTTGCCTTGCAGATGCAGCATCAGCCCGTTGTAGCTGGAACGGTTGTCAGACGCGAACACGTTGACATTGGGCACCACAGTCGTCTGATCGGTGGTATCCGTCGCGGGAAAAAGCGGAGTGAATAGGTTGGTGCCGCTTGTGTAGGGGAAGCCCCGGTATCCGTGGTTGCCCTGCTCATGTACGTAATCGGCGCTCACCAGCCAATGTTCATTGAAGGCGTGCTGCACGCCGCCAGTCATATGGATGGCGTAAGGCGTTTTATAAGGGGAGCCGATCAGATTGCCGGTGACTCCGCTTCCGCCAGTCAGGCAGCCCGCGCCGATGAGTGCGCCTTCGCTAAAACTGCACGGTCCGGTGGCGTGATTCGAGTTGTTGACGCCTTGAAAGGCAGTCGCCCATCCGTTTTGTGCGAGATCGTCATAGTAGAGGCCAAACCCGGCGCGAACTACCGTCTTCCCGCTGTTGCCGGGCGAGTAAGCGATCCCAAGGCGAGGCGCGATTTGCTTGCGATAATCACTCGGAACGCTGGGCACAATCGGAATCTGCAATGCTTGTAGCGTCACGTACGCGGGATTCTCGGCTTCGCTTCGCCCCGACCCCACGAATAGTCCCCAGGTCGTCTGATAACGCAGCCCGTAATTGACCGTGAACTGGTGCGAGACGCGCCAGGAGTCCTCGGCATAGAGTCCGAGACGCTGAACATTCTGTGAAAAGCTGCCGTCGCCAGCGGGATTATAGGAGCATCTGATGCCCGCAGGGATTGGTGGGGCGCAGGCTAAAGCTGGAGGATTGGGCGGCGTGAAATAAAACGGTAAGGGTGTCGTGATGCCACCGCAATCGGGGCCGGGCGGGTTGATGTAGCAGTCGGGGTTTGAGGAATAAGTGATGAACTCCTCCGCTGTCGAGGCGAACGCCCCACTCAGCACCGGTTCGTGAATGAAGTCGATTCCGAACTTGAACGCATGGTCACGCACAACGTGGCTCAGGCCGTAGCGGAACTGATATTTGTCCTGATTGCGCAGGTCGGGGAAAAGAGTGATGGGAGTGGCAAACTGATTGTCGCCGAAAGTCTCGAAGCCAGATACGGTCAGCGCCGTCACGCTGAAGGGAAACTGTATGGCGAAGCCGAGATCCGAATTCCGAGTTTGTGTGAGATGCAACAGGCTGGCATCGAGAACCACATTGCCCAGCCAGGTCGAATTGAAGTTATAGCTATTGCTGAGCGCGACATTCCAGTAATTATTGTGCGTAATCAGGCCAGTTGAAGGCAGCGTTGCCTGCTGCACCAGGGCATTGTGCGTGAGATAGCTGTCTGAGGATGCGCGCAGGAACCAGGTCGATTTTGCTGATTGCGCCCAGTCCAAACGCAGCGAACTGAGATAGTCGCGAAAGGGAATCGGGACCGTGGCGGGAACTGGGATGGAAGGAATGCCGGTAATCAATCCCTCGGTCGCCAATTGCGCCAAGGCGTCAAATTGAGTAGTGCTGGCCGGGCTGTAGGCGATGCTCGCGTTTTCGTGCACGTTTTCGAATGAAGTGAAGAACCAGACTTTGTCCTTTGCGATAGGACCGCCGAGGGTTGCAACATAGTTCTGCCGGGAGAACGGCTGCTTCGGATTCGGCGCTGGATTCTCGATGGGAAAGCGCGCATTCAGCGCGGCCTGGCGGTCGTAGAACGCACCGCTCCCGTTCCATTCGTTGGTCCCGCGCTTGGTCGTAATTACGACCGACCCGGCCGTGGTCCAACCCGTGTCAGCATCTTCGTTCGAAGTGCGCACCGCGAATTCCTGAACCCCATCGGGGGAAAAGTTTTGCAGGAAGCCGCCAATCCAGTCATCGGAGTCTTCGGCGCCGTCGACCGATAGCTCGTTGTTCAGGCCGGAGCTTCCGCCGGTGGAGACGGCGGTGATGCGTGCCTTGGTCGGGTCAGAAGGTTCGACGGGCTCGGTTCCAGGCACGAGATAGGCAATATTGGCGAAACTTCGCGCCGGGAGCGGCAGAGTTTCCAGGTCCTGGCTGCCGACTACGCCTGCGCGCACCGCGCTCGACGTGTCAACTATTTCGGTTGTAATCGAGGAAGAACTCCCCTGCACGTTGACGGTTTGCGATGGCGCCGCAGGTTTCATCGTGACGGTAATATCGCGCACAGTGGCGACTGCGACCGAGACATTCGACTGCGCCGAGGCGAAACCTGCAGCACTGATAATGACGCGATAGTTGCCGGGCAGAAGGTCATCGAGACGAAACTCACCGCGATCTTCGCTGGTCGCTTCGCGTTGCACGGAGGAGCCGGACAATTGCGCGACGATCCGTGCGGCGGGGATGCGGGCGCCAGTGGCATCCTGCACGGTGCCGCGCAACGAGCCGCGCGGGTTCTGGGCGTGGAGCGTTGCCGTGAGCAGAGTGGTGAAAAGAGCTAGGGCGAATAAGAAGTGGCGCGGCTGAGTCTCCATGATCCCGATAGTCGGGGGCACAATGAGACTAGACTGCGGGGTGGGCTACTACCAGAGATCGTAGGGATGGTGAGACCGGCGGGCTCGATCAATCCGACCAGGGCTGCGGCTTGCGGTCCCAGCGGTGCTTTTTCAATTCGGTGAGCAGGCCGGAGTCGAGCGAGCCGGCATCACTGCAGGCCACGTTCTGGCGGACGTGCTGTGGGCTGCGCATGCCGACGATCGTGGTGCTGACAGCGGGATGAGACAGTACAAAGCGCAGAGACATTTCTGGCAGCGTCATGCCGGCGGGCAGGATTTTCTTGAGCTTTTCGACGCGCTGGATCGTATTCGCCAGATTTTCCGGCCCAAAGTAAAGAGACCGCCAATCGTCTTTCGGGAAGCGGGTTTCGATCGTCATCTTGCCACCCAGGCTGCCTTCGTCAAGCGGCACGCGCGCGATCACACCCACGTTGAGTTCCTGGCAGAGAGGTAACAATTTGTCCTCTGGCGCCTGATCGAAAATGTTATAGATCACCTGCACCACGTCGACTAATCCCGTGTGCAGTGCCTTGATGCCATTCTCCGGTTCCCAGCGGTTCAGGCTGAGGCCGAAGTGGCGGATCCAGCCACCGTCTTTCAGCTTCTCCACCGTGGAGCGGAATTCCGGATTGTCGGTCCAACTATCGTCCCAGACATGAAACTGCAGCAGGTCAATCGAGTCGACGCGGAGTTTCTTGCGGATGAGGTCGGCGTACTTGAACACGTGGTCCGGGGAAAAGACGTCGCGGTACTTGTAGGTGGGGAGTGCGGGCCATTTGTCGTTGGCCGGAGGAATCTTCGATGCCGCATACAGGCGCTTCTTGGGGTTGCGCGCCATAGTCTCGCCAAGCAGGCCATCGCTTTTGCCCTCGCCGTAGGCCCAGGCGGTGTCGAAGAAGTTGCAAGCTGAGTCGACGGAGAGTTGCAGGGAGTCGAGCGACTGCCGATCGTCGGAGCCTCTCCAGCCACTCATACCCCAGAGTCCATAGGCGATGTCGCTGACATCAAAACCGGTTCGTCCCAGCTTGCGATAGTTCATGGAAGGTCTTTCCTTGAGGAGGAGTTTATGAATTTCTACAGCGTCGCGTGACTTGACATCCTAGCAGTTCTATCAGGGTGTTCGAAATGACCCATGGCAGCGAACTATCCGACTGCTGATTTTTCGATGTGAGGTATTGAAATTTTGCGGCCTCCAGATCGCCCTCGGAGTGTTTCAATGAAGCTAGATCATAAAGATTGTGGAGGTTTCCCGTGAAATCAGAACATCCTTCTCCTACGATGCCATCCTATTGCCAGGAAGATCTCCATGCGCTTTCGTCTCGTTTGCTGGATGAGAAAGTTTCAGACGATTCCGGCGTGGAAGCAAAGACGGACAGCGCTCTCGCGCCTGCCGGGCTGAAGAATCCTTTCTGGAATAAAGCTAGCGCCTAGCGCAGAATCGGCAGACAGAGGCAGGGACGCAGCGCGAAGGGCAGGGCGGACATTTCCTGAAGCGCTGGGTGCAGTTGCGAGTCGCGGCAGGGCTCTAGCGTGATCACGAAGGGCAGGGCGCTTTTGTCGAAGCCCGGGTTTTGGAGGACGGCGTCAATGTTCAGTTGGTGAGACGAGAGGATTGCCGCCAGACCTGCGATGATGCCGGGCTGGTCCTTCACCAGAAAGCGCAGATACCAGGGCGTCTCAAAGTCGCAACTGACTTTTGGCGATGCTAGTTGCAGCGGGCGGTGCGGGCGTGATCCGGAGGGACTTCCCGTCGCGAGACTCTCCGCCACAAACATCAAGTCCGAGACCACCGCAACCGCCGTGGGATCTCCTCCCGCGCCCGCGCCCAGGAAGGCCATGTCGCCGCCGTATTCTCCCGAAGTCAAAACCAGATTCAGATTTCTCTGCACGCGTCCAAAAGGAGACGACGCGGGAACCACGCTGGGGCCAACGTCGGCAAATAACGTCATCTCTTTCAGATCGGCGCGCGAAATTTGGCGGATGGTGCAACCCAGTTCGGCGGCGTAATCGAAATCCACGGCGTCGATGGGGCGTATGGTGCGGGCGCGAATGTCTCCCGGAGAAATACGGACGTGCAACCCCGCCAGCGCGAGGATAGAAAGCTTGGCGCGGGCATCGCCGCCATCGAGATCTTCGCTGGCGTCAGCTTCGGCGTAGCCGCGGGCCTGTGCTTCTTCGAGCGCTTCGCTGAATGGAATGCGGTCGGTTTCAATCCGGCTGAGAATGTAATTGCAGGTTCCGTTCAAAATGCCTGCAATGCCGTGCAGCCGATCTCCGCAGAGCCCGGTGCGCAGCGCGGGGAGAACGGGAACGCCGCCGGCGACGGATGCTCCAAACTCAAGCTGGCAGCCGTTCGCACTCGCAAGCTGCAACAAGTCCGGGCCATAGCGGGCAATGAGTTGCTTGTTGGCCGTGACTACTGACTTACCTGTTGTCAGGGCGCCACGCACTAGGTCCTCCGCCGGGTGAAGACCGCCGATCAGTTCGACGATGATGTCGGCGTCGGAGTTGAGAACAGTGTGGAAGTCTTCAGTCCAAACCACGTCACTCGGAAACCATCGCTCGGTGACCCAGGGCTGCTTCTTGCGTTCGACATTGCGATTGCAGATGTGGGTGAGGCGGAGCAATCCGCCGAGGTCGTTGCGCTCACAAAGAATCTTGGCCACGGCGCGGCCCACGGTTCCGAAGCCCACTAGGGCAACCCGACGCGCGGCAGGGCGACCACGTGAAACGGAAGTGGGATTGGCGTCCAGTGCCTGATCCGGTGGAGTCTTGTACACAGCCTGCTCTCGAAAATAGAAACTCATTTTTATCATACGTGGGACTTCCGTCTCCGCGAAGTGGAAAGCGCTGGGAATTGTGAGAGACGGAGAACGGCCCAGACCACCCCGCTGGGCGGCTTGGCAGGCAGAATCAGCATCAAAGTTGGTAATATAACGTGATCCCGCCGCAAGCAAGGGCAGTGCCTGCTTGCTAGGAATCACAAGCGGAACCTTTACTAACGGCGCCTCTCGCCTCTTCATGCCGAGCGCTACGGTCCGCCACCACGCCCGGTTATGGGAGGAGAATGGATGATGGGAAAGTTCGCGAGTGTGGCCGCGACTGCGAGTGGCCTGACGCTGCTGGTTCTGACAATCCTGCTGGGAGCGCAAGCCGTCGCCCAGACGGCGCCGGCTGGGCAGCAGACTCCTGCGCCACCGTCCTCGGCACCGGCCCCTGCGACGCAACAACCCTCTACACCAAACTCCACAGCGCAACAGCCCGACACCGGCCAGGAATCGGCGGATGAAATATCCACTTCACGCCGGAAAAGGCTTCACGACTACAAGAACTGGACCTTCAACGTCGGCGCCGGCGCAAATGTAGACAGTGGCGCAACTAAGACGTGGGTGCGGGGTGGAGGGATTGTGGGGTCAGCGGGCGTGGCTCGGAACGGGAACAAGTATCTGGGACTGCGCGCGGACTTTATCTTTGCGGACCTGCCGCTGCGCGACTCCACGCAGAACCTGGCGCTGGCGACAGGAGCCAGAAGTTACGCATACGCCATCACGCTCGATCCCATCATCAACATTCCTGTAACCAAGCAATTCAGCGGATATGTCCTCTTCGGGCCTGGCTTCTACCATCGCGGCGGGAGTCTGAGCGGCGACACTACAGTCCCAGGTTCGGCGTGCAACGGGTTCTGGGCATGGTGGGGCGCGTGCTCGAATTCGAATATCAGCGTTCCTCTCAGCGGCAACTTTGTCAACTCCAGCCAGAACCAGTTCGGGTACAACCTGGGGGGAGGCATAGCTCGCAAGATGCCTAGTGGCGTCGAAATCTACGCGGAATTCCGGCTTATGCACGGATCGCACAACGGCATCACAACCGATATGCGTCCGATCACGATCGGGTTTCGCTGGTAGGAGCGGGGCGGCTCTGGTTGGTTCATTCAGGATTGGTCCGGTAACTCCAGAGGCTTCCGGCCTTTTGTTGTAACAGCACGAATGACGCGGCGGGAACGGGCTGCGAAACCGCGGCGCTGGAATTGGCTTCGGCCAATGCCGCCTCGACAATGTGGTGCGCGGGCGCCAGCGAGCAGGCGGGGTCCGTGGCAACGGCGTTGCCGGTGAGCAGTAGAGCCTGGCAACGGCATCCGCCAAAATCTTCGGTGCGCTGATCGCAACTGCGGCAGGGTTCCGGCATCCACTCCTCTCCCCGAAAGCGCTGGAACGAGGACGACTCCCGCCAGATGAATTCCAGCGTTTGCTGGCGGACGTTCTCAAATTCGAGTCCGGGAATCACTTCCGCAGCGTGACAGGGAAGGACCTTGCCCGCGGGATTGATGAGTATCAATCTGCGTCCCCATCCTCCCATGCAGGCCTTAGGAAAGCGCGCGTAGTAATCCGGGACGACGGAATCAATGCGGATGCGTCCGGCGAGGCGTTTTTCGGCGGCGGCGACCGCTTCCACGGCTTTTTCAAGCTGCGTCCGCGTGGGCAGGAGCGCGGCACGGTTTCGGAGCGCCCAGCCGTAATACTGCGTGTGGGCGATTTCCATGCGCTCGGGCGCGAGCTGCTCAATGAATGCGATCATCTCATCGAGGTGATCGATATTTTGCCGGTGCACTACAAGATTCACGGTGAACGCAATCTTGTGACGGCGGATGATGCGCGACAATTCAATCTTGTGGGCGTGCGCCTTGGCGCCGGCAATCCAGTTGGCTGAACCCTCGCGCGAATCCTGAAAGCTGATCTGGATGTGATCAAGCCCAGCCTCGACCAGCGCCTGCAGCCGTGCTTCAGCAAGCCCAATGCCGGAAGTAATCAGATTTGTGTAGAGACCTGCGGCGCGCGCACTTGCGATGAGTTCCGTTACATCCGGTCGTGCCAGCGGTTCGCCACCGGTGAAGTGTGCGTGCAGCATTCCCAGTTTGCCTGATTGCTGGAAAATGTCGATCCACTCTTCCGTAGAAAGCTCCGAACTTGCAGCGGCGAGCTCCAGCGGGTTCGAGCAATAGACGCAGTGCAACGGGCAGCGGTGCGTGATTTCGGCAATGAGGGCGAGCGGGTTGGGAATCATCTGTGCTGCAGGAAAGCCTGTGGATTTGTCGTCGAAATAAACTCTCTTGCGAGGCGCTTTAGGTGCTCCCGGGAAGGTCAAATTTACTCTGGAAGATATTATCTCTCATGATATCCCCCCTCCCCCCATACCTCTGGAATCCTTGTCCGGCACGGGTTTCGCAAACTAGGTGTGTCAAGATCTTGATCCCAAAAGGTTTAGATACCAAAATCTTGACCGCAAACGAGTTGCGGGTTTTCTCAGACCACTTGAACCTGCTGCCTCCGCCGTGACTATGATGGCCTGTTTAAGAGTGGAAGGCAAGGTTGAATGTCACAATGGGTCTGTGGATTCTGGGGCGGTCGAGCCGTTCGCAGCAGTGGCCCAGCCTTTCTAATAATCGACAATTCGCTTGTGGCGCAGTTGCTCCAGGAACTGGCCGATGTCGGCGCGAATCTTCGACGGATCCGAGTCACCAAATTGGGCTTGCAATTCTGCGATGATCTGGGCGAAGGTGCGCTGGCCATCGCAGCGCTCGAGAACCTGCCGGCCTGTGCCCTGGAGCTTTATGGCTCCTTCGGGAAACAGGACCACACGCGCTTCCTCCGTGCCGCCCCAGCGGCAGCCGGCGGCCAAGTGTGGCTGGCTGGAATCTTCAGGAGGCGACATGCTAGCTGGCCTCGATTTGGAAAGCGCCGGGCGGCGGCCATCCGGGCTGCACGTAGGCGAAGTAGAGCGCGTCGAGCTGCGCCCATAGAATGTCGCACTTGTCTCGCAGGGCTTGGATTGCCAACTCCTGCTCGGCGCGCGTCTTGGCGTTGTCGTAAACGTAGTTCACCGCGAACTGGGAATCCTCGGGCGCCTGATAAAGCCTGGCTTCGAAATAATCCAGACCTCCTGAGAGCCAGGGATAGTGCTGGCGCAGTTTTTCCACGCGGAGAGTGATCAGCTTGGTGGAGAACAATTCTGTCAAAGAGGATGCGACCGCCTCCAGTAATGAACGGCTGCGAACGATGTTCAGGTATTCGTTGACTGCGAAGCGGGTTGCGGGAAGAATGCCCTGGCCGGCGCGAACGCGCTCGGGATCGAGACCTGTGGCTTCTGCCAATTTCACCCAGCGCTTGATGCCGCCGTCATTGTTATTGGTGGCGTCGCCATCGTGATCGACAATGCGCTTGCGCCAGGCGCGGCGAAAAGCGGGGTCGGGGCCGCGGGAGAGGATGATCGAATCTTTGACCGGGATCATGCTCTGATAGTAATAACGGTTCAGCGCCCACGCCTGCAGTTGTCCGCGGCTGAGCTTGCCTTCGTGCATCAACAGATGAAAAGGATGTTTGTGGTGGTAGCGCTCTTCGCCCGTGGCCTGTAACCGTGCGCGTAGTTCGTCGAGCGAAAGCAGGCGGGAGGCTTGCGATGCGGTTTCTACAGGTCGAACTGCCATCCATCCTCCCCAACTTCCCAGCCCGCGCTGCGCGCCCGGCGATATTCGGTACTCGCCTCATCCAGCATGGGATTCGTGTTGTTGATGTGTAAAAAGATTTTACGCGGGCGGCGCAGTCCCGCCAACTTGACGAGAATACTTTCAACCGGGATGTGGCCCATCTGGCGCGCTGTTTGTCCGCTGCCCTGTACGCGAATCAGTTCGTCGTCGCTCCAGAACGTGCCATCGAAGAGCAGGACGTCGCAGGTGTCGAGTAGTTGGAGGAGTGTTTCATCCAACTGAGGAACGGCCGGCATATAGGCCAGTCGCGCGCCGGAAGGCGAACCAGTGGTGTGAGAATCGATTATGAATCCCAGGGAAGCTTCGCCGGGTGCGAGTTGCGAGAGACGCTCTGCCGTGACGTAAGCGGGATAGTGAATCCCCAACGACCACGCCTGGCAGCGCAGTCCGGAGTCTTCGCCTTGGGCGTTGCACAAGTGAAATTGTGCTCCGGAAGCAAAATCCGTCCACGCGGTTTGATCCGGGATGCGATGCAGCATGCCAAACATCGAATTGTCTTCGCGAAGAATGCGGCGAACGGAAGCGGTGGCGTAGACGCGCAGCGGCTGAAGCTCGCGTAGCAGAAGCAGTCCTAGGACGTGGTCGAGGTCGGCGTTGGCCAGCACCACACCGGCGACGGGCGATTGGCGCACGCCATCGTGCGGATGCAACTCAGCCGTGGCTTCGATTTGAACGCGCAGGTCCGGAGACGCTCCCAGAAGAAACCACGACCGGCTGTCTTGCGTGATCGCAACCTGGGTCTGGCTGCGCGGCTTTCCGTGGAACGTGCCAGCTCGCACGGCGCGACAGTTTGGGCAGGCACAATTCCACTGCGGAAACGCGCCTCCGGCCGCGGTACCGAGAATCTTGACTCGCATCTCTGGTGAGTTTACAGCCTGGGATTGATGCTGGAGGTAATTTCCGGAGAACCTTGTAGTCGAGCCGACTATTGCCGCGGCATCGCGGGGACTGCTTCAGGCGAGCCAGGATGATAGAACTTGCAACATTTCTACGAAGCAAGTGCGGTAAGTGTGAAAATTCCTGCAACCCGAGCAAAAATGGAATCTACATTCTTCTTTCTGCTTGTGTTCGCAACACTGCCGCCGCATACTGCGAAAGGCCCGCGCTATGCGGGGTTCGGCTCTCCTCCCGCCCTCCCCACTTGGTAATCCTGAGCAGTTTCCCCTAAGAGCTGTAAGCTAACCCTGTCCCACCGAGGCGGCACAGCGCAGCGGATCGATATCCCAGAACATCGTCCCAGCCGAAAGGTTCTCGACTCCAACCTCGCCAGCCATTTCGGTTCCAGGCTTGCCGCACCACACGATGCGGAATTGAGCTCTCGTGCCCTCGTACAGAATGTCGACCAGGTCGCCAGGCTTCAGTCGAGCGAACACGCACTGCAGAGTGGCCCCGCGTCCGCTGATGGTGCGCAGGCTGGCCGGCTGGGTGAATGGCCGGGAATGCGTGTCCATACCGTAGATCTGAACAGGAAGCTCAACGAAGACACGCTGCTGGCGGCGCCGATCCATGCGGTGCTCCTTGATTTTCAAGGGAGGACGTTTGCGAGGGACAAGGAATCGTAGGCGGGCCGGGTGGGGAAACACAGGTAACCACAGTTACCGGCAGAGCGGTGCCGAAAGTTTGCTTTTGTTGGTGAAGCCCGTGCAGGCGGGCTAGTCGAGGTCTCCGAGCGAGCAGGCACCCGGACCCCGAGGATCGCCGCAGGAGCCGCATGCGCCGGTGGGAGATGTCGAGCCAGCAGCGCTTTTCACGGACACGGCGAAGACACTAAGCTGCGGGTTCAGCTTCTTACTTTGACACTTGGGGCACTTGGCCTGATCGCGGCCGAAGACCAAAGTTTCAAACTCGTGCTGGCATTCCTGGCAGATGTGTTCAAAAATCGGCATGAGGTCGCTCCGTGGAGATGACTGCTCCTATTAGAATCAATTTGTGGGAACTTCGCAAACTTACTTCGCGAGCTTACTTCGCAAACGTGGGCGGTGACGCCTGGGACCTTCAAGTTCAAGAGCTGAGTTCGAGGACGGCTTGAGGGAGAAGCCGGCGGCGTTCGTGCCCTCGATTTTCCGGCCACAGCCCTGGTTCCGGGGCGGGCATGTGCAAACGCTGGCTGCCTTTTTTCTCCCGCGCCGAATTGACCTGCCGGGTGCCGAACAGCGTTTGATCGAAGTGGAACCTGGCATTCCTGTACTGTGCCACTGTCATTGGCAGAAGGACCGGAAGGTGTTGACGCTGATCGTGGTGCATGGGCTGGAGGGATCGAGCGAATCGCAATACATGTTGGGAGTGGCGCGGAACGGTTTGGCCGCCGGCATGAACGTGGTGCGCATGAACCTGCGCAACTGCGGCGGCATGGACCATTGCGCGCCTACGCTTTACAACTCCAGCCGCTCTGGGGATGTGGCAGCGGTGGCGCGCGACCTGGTCGAGCGCGGCCGAATTCCTGGTTTCGTGTTGATTGGGTTTTCCATGGGCGGCAATCTGGTGCTGAAGCTGGCGGGGGAGTGGGGAAACGAAGGCCCAGCGGAGTTCCGCGGAGTGGCGGCGGTTTGTCCGGCTGTGAATCTGGCGGCTGGGGCCGACGCTCTGCATGAACCGGCCAACCGGATCTACGAGTACTATTTTCTGCTGCAATTGTTCCGGCGCTTTCGCCGCAAGGTGCGGTTGTTTCCCGGCAGCTTCGATGTTTCGCGTCTGCACGGAGTTAAGACGCTGCGAGAGTTTGACGACCGCGTGACCGCTTATTATTGCGGTTTCACTGACGCAGATGACTATTATGCCCGAGCTGCCGCCGCCAACGTCGTCAATCTCATCGCGCGTCCCGCGCTGGTGATTCACGCGGCTAACGATCCCTTCGTTCGTATTTTGCCGGAAACGCGACAGGCGCTTCTCTCTAATCGCAACATTACTTACATCGAAACCGAAGACGGCGGGCATTGCGCGTTCGTGGGCGAGCGCGATGCCGATCCTACTTACGATGGCCGCTGGGCGGAGCGTGAAGTCGTAGAGTTCGCGAAGCAGTTTCGCTAGTGGACGCCTCATCGTGTAACTGGCCCGCCCTCAGTTGGCGCTTGCTGGGCTGCGAAACCAGGTCAGAATCTCAGCCCCACGTCCCTTCAGCCGCGTCCGCAGGCAGGCCAGGGTAAGCATTGCGAGGAAGATTGTCAGCAACCCCAGAGACGCCGTTCGGATGCTCACGCTGTGCTTGGACAGGATGGAGAAACGTCCGTAAACAAACTCGATGTGGACCCAGTAGACCAGCAAGGAAGCCTGGCCCAGTTGAATGAGAGGACTGAAGCCCCAGTGTCGGGCGGGCCGTTGTCCGATAACCCAGCGGCACCAGGCATAACTTGCCGTCAGGATCATCAGCAGCATGCCGACTCGAATCAGAAAGAAGTTTGGGCTGGTGTGCCAGTAGTCGTAGATCGGGTAAAGCTGGCGCGGCTGGGCGTCGAGCCAGCGCGCGGTTGCTACAAACACCAGCCCGATGACGCCGACCAATAAGAAGATCAGGGTTTCACGCTTGCGTGCCCATTCGCTTTGCAGAATGAATCCGGCGGCCAACCCGGCGAAAGCGAAGGCAGTCCAGGGAAAAACTGGGAAGAGCCAGGCCTGCGGAGTGCCGAGATTGTGAACGCCGTTGATGTAGGACTCCAGCGGCCACGGCAGCCAGTTCGGCCGCCAGGTGGTCCACAGCGGCGGTGTGAGCAGAGAAATCAACGCTGCGGTTGCAGCCGAGGCAATAACCAGTCTGAGCCTGGTCGGTGCTCCGCGAGCAATGGACAACGCGCGCCAGCAAACGAGTCCCATGAGCATCATGGAAAGGCCGATGGTGTTGAGCACGTCCACGCGCAGCAGGTCGCTGAGCGGGGCCCAGCCCCAGGCAATCAGATATTCCTGCAGGCGAAAGAGCAGGCCAAAGGCAAATATCTCCGCGCCGCGGCGGATGGTGGCGCGGGCGATTTGCGCTGGCGGAAGACTCTTCTTCCACAGCTTTTCGGTTACCAGGGCGAACGAAATGCCCGCGAGAAACAAAAACAGCGGAGCAGGAAAAGTTCCGCCCAGTTGCGAGTACACAAAAAACTTGCTCTGGCGCCCGCCGGCGCTAAGCCAGGAGTCGTAGCAATGGGTCTGGAACATCAGGAGGCAAGCCAGCCCGCGCATCCAATCGATGTAGGCCAGCCGGGATGGAGCGGCAGAGGTCAATGCGACAACGCATGATACTCCACCCGAGTCAAAATGGCTTTCCTCACGCTCGCTGGTGATAACGCCTGATTTCGCCAACCATCCCATATCCCTTAGAATCAGGCGAAAGTGTCAAACCCTACTTCGAGGCGCCGAAATGAAGACGATTCACACGCTCTGTTGCTCGCTGTTGCTGGTGGCCATTGCCTTCGCCCAGCGCTCCGTCCGGGGAGCCGACGCGCTAATTGGCACGTGGCGAGTGGTAGAGTTCGCCGATCTGGATAAGGACGGCAAGTGGCAGTACCGGTTTGGTGAGCATCCGCGAGGGTACATCGTTTACGATACAACCGGGCACGTGCACATTCAGATCATGAAGGTTCCGCCGGTGGCGCCTTTTCCAGAAGGAAATGTCGCAGAAGGCAAGGCGCCCTCGGCCGAGCATGCCCTCGCCGCTTACACCGCCTATGTCGCATACTTCGGCACCTACACCGTGGACGAAAAGAAGCATGTTGTGACTCATCATGTCGAGGGAAGTCTGGCGCCGGAGTTCACCGACACTGACCAGCCGCGTCCCTTCAAACTGGAAGGTGACCGGCTGGAGATCGGCGATGGCAAGACTTGGCGACGTGTGCTGGAGCGGGTGCGCTGATTTTGTGGACTCCTGCGGAACGGAGTGGCGCGCGCAGCGAGTCGTTACCCTGAGTAGGGGAGGCGGGAAACACTAGTCGGCGATACGTCTTCTGCTATTCTGCAATGAATCTGCGAAGGCGTTGACGTCGGCAGAGTCCTAACTACAATGGAATCAGTATGTGGGCGCGTAGCTCAAATGGATAGAGCACCGGATTTCTAATCCGGTGGTTGCAGGTTCGATTCCTGCCGCGCCTACCATAGAAACAGTGATCAGTGGCCAGTGATCAGTGGCCAGTCACGCACACTACAGCGCCATTTGCTCACTCTCCTGTTGATTTTCTGGTCACTGGTCACTCATCACTGGCCATTGGTTTTCCGGTGTTCGCATGTCGCTGTATTCAGGCATTCGTCGGCCAGCATCAGGCGCTCGACTGGCTTGCCACCGATGATGTGGGATTCGATGATTTCGTCGACGTCGGTCTCGGTAACGTGTCCATACCAAACGGCGTCGGGATAGACCACGAGATTCGGACCGTGCTCGCACTGATCGAGACAGCCAGACTGGTTGGCCCGTACCTTGCCCTTGAGGCCGCGTTCCGCCAGTTTCTGCTTGAATAGTTTCTGCAGCTTTGCCTGGCCGCTGGGATCACAGCATCCCCGCGGATTTCCTGGAGGGCGCTGGTTGCCGCATACGAAAATGTGCTTTTCGAACTTGGGCATGAAATCACATCTTACCTGAGAGACTAGTTGATTGTGCCCGGCCGGGCGCTTGCGTTGCCTTCGCCGCACGGGCGCGATAAGATAGTTCGTACACGTCTTCTCCGCTTCCATCCCAGTAAGCCTTTAAAGTATTGCCGCGGGGCAAGAGTGTGCGACCCCCGGTGTTCATGCATACGCGCGGCGCAGCCATGCGTTCCGCGAATCCCTGAGATGGAGTTGGCATTGAAACGAGGCAAGACCGCGGTAATTGTCGGCGCCCAGTGGGGCGACGAGGGCAAAGGCAAGATTGTCGACGTTTTATCGGAGAGCTTTTCCGTCGTTGCCCGTTACGCGGGCGGCCATAATGCCGGCCACACGGTCATCATCAATGGCAAGAAGTTCGTCCTGCAACTGGTGCCCTGCGGAGTGTTGCGGGCGGCGTGCCGCAGCGTGATCGGCAATGGCGTGGTGCTTGACCCCATGGCCTTTCTGAAGGAAGTGGGTGCGCTGCGCGAGGCGGGTGTGAGGGTCGACGGAAATCTATTTGTCTCGAACCGCGCCCAGGTGATTCTGCCCTACCATCGCATGATCGAACTGGCGGCGGAGAATGCCCCCGGACGCGTGAAGATTGGAACCACCTCGCGCGGAATCGGCCCGGCCTACGAAGACAAGATGGGCCGGCGCGGGCTTCGTGTAGCGGATCTACTCGATCTGCAGCTTCTGAAGAAACACATCGAAAACGCGGTGCGCGAGAAGAACATGATCGCGCACGCGCTCTTCAACTCCGAGCCGCTCGATGCCGACAAAATGTACACGGAATACGCCGCGGCAGCGGAGAAGATCGCGCCGTTTGTATGCGACACGGCAGTGCTGCTGAACCAGGCTTTGGCTGGAGGTGAGGCCATCCTGTTCGAAGGCGCGCAGGGCACGATGCTCGACATCGATCACGGGACCTATCCCTTCGTCACCTCTTCCAGCGCGACTTCGGGAGGCGCCGCGACCGGCACGGGCGTCGCCCCAAACGCGATCGACTCCGTGATCGGACTTACCAAGGTATATTGCACGCGGGTTGGCGAAGGTCCGTTTCCCAGCGAGGAGAAAGGCGAGCTCGGCGAGCAGCTTCGCAAGCGCGGCAACGAGTTCGGAGCGGTTACGGGGCGTCCGCGGCGCACCGGTTGGCTCGACTTGCCTCTGCTGCGTTACGCTGGCATGATTAACGGCATCTCGTGGCTGGTGGTGACCAAGCTCGACGTACTCGACGAACTAGCGGAGATTCCGGTCTGCGTGAGCTACACGGTAGATGGGCAGAAGACCATGGAGATCCCCGCGCAAGCCAGCGGTTATGACAAGCTGGAGTGCGTTTATCACAAGATGCCGGGGTGGCGGACTTCCACGCAGGGCATCACCAGGTTCGACCAGCTGCCCAAGGCGGCTCGCGAGTACCTGTCGTTTCTCGAGAAAGAAACCGGGACGAAGATCGGCATGGTTTCAACCGGGCCAGATCGGGATCAGATCATCTTCACAGATGAATTTGCGTCCGAGATGTCAGCCGCATCCCGAAAACTCTAGCCTTGACTTCTCGTTAGTCAGGCGGCGAGACTACATAACCACACCCAGTCTAAGGAGCGCACGATGGTGGTTTTGGCGGTAACGTGGATGGCGAAAGCGGGGCACGATGCCGATGTCCCCCCAATTTTTGCGAAGCTGACAGAAGAATCCCGCAAGGAGCCGGGCTGCCTTATGTTCCAGGCACACCGGCACAAGACCGAGCCGCGGCGCTTCTTCATCTACGAGCAGTACAAAGACGATGCCGCACTCGAAGCCCACCGCGCCACTTCGCACTTCCTGCAATACGCTCGCAAAGACTTGCCCAAGGTCGCGGACCGAGTAGAAGGTCATCTGTACGAACCCTTGGGATAATCGTGTGACGCGGGCGCTTCGCCCGCGTCTTTTCACAAAACGGTCACTTCACTTTGTCAACCATCAACTCGCCACCCGACGCGTAGCTTTCCTTCGAGACTTCATGGAAAGCGACGATGATGCCTTCGCGCCGCGCTCCAGCCTCTTCAACCAGCGCATCGGTGACACGTTTTGCGATCTTGCGCTTCTGCTCGGCGGTGCGGCCTTGCAGCATGGTGATTTGAACCATTGGCATGGAACGCTCCTAGCTACTGGCTACTAGCTACTAGCTTCTCGCCCTACGACCTTATTTCGCAAGCTCGTATCCAGCGAAGAAGAAACTCAATTCGAAGCGCGCCGTGTCCTCGGCATCGGAGCCGTGAATCGCGTTGTGCTCGATGCTCGACGCCCACTTCTTGCGAATGGTGCCTTCCTCGGCGTTCGCTGGGTTGGTGGCGCCCATCAGTTTGCGCAGGTCGGCGATGGCGTTTTCTTTTTCCAGAGCCAAAGTGACGATCGGTCCGCTCGACATGAAATCGGTAAGCGAGTTATAGAACGGCCGGCTCGCATGCACCGCGTAAAACTGCTCCGCCTGATGCTTTGAAATCTCCAGCATCTTCATGGCGAGGATGCGGAAGCCATGCTTCTCGAATTGTTCGATGATGTCGCCGACTGCGTTCTTGGCGACGGCGTCCGGTTTCACGATGGTAAGAGTGCGTTGCAGAGTTTTCATAATTGGTAGTTAGTCCTTAGTGGTTGGCTTACTTGTCTGGCCACGGTAGTCGCTACTCGGTGCTAAACCTTCACTCCCAGTGCGGCCACAAGAGTTTCCCCGATAGCTGCAGGAGATTTTGCCACGCGGATGCCGGCCGCTTCCATGGCCTTGATCTTCTCCGCGGCTGTTCCCTTGCCGCCGGAGATGATCGCACCCGCATGGCCCATGCGGCGTCCCGGAGGAGCAGTCTGCCCGGCGATGAAGCCGACCACCGGCTTCTTCATATGCGTCTTCACAAATTCCGCCGCGGTTTCCTCCGCATCGCCGCCAATTTCACCGATCATGATCACGGCTTCGGTTTCAGGATCGCGATTGAACAAATCGAGCGCATCCAGAAAATTGGTTCCAATGATCGGATCACCGCCAATGCCGATGGCGGTGGACTGTCCAATGCCGCGCTGCGTAAGCTGATGCACGGCTTCATAAGTCAGCGTGCCCGAGCGCGAGACGATTCCGATCGAACCTTCCTTATGAATAGACCCTGGCATAATGCCGACTTTGCACTTTCCCGGCGAAATGATGCCAGGACAGTTTGGTCCGATCAGCCGCGAGCGCCGGTCCTGCAGGAATTCCCAGGCTTTGACCATGTCGAGCGTGGGGATGCCCTCGGTGATGCAGACGATTAGATCGAGTTCGGCGTCGGCTGCTTCCATGATGGCATCGGCTGCGAACGGCGGAGGAACGAAAATGACGGTTGTATCAGCGCCGGTCTTCTCGACGGCTTCCTGCACGGTGTTGAAAATCGGCCAGCCTTCATGCGTGGTGCCGCCCTTGCCCGGCGTCACTCCGCCGACCACCTTTGTGCCATACGCGGCGCAGGCTTTCGCGTGGAAGGTGCCTTCGCGTCCGGTCAGGCCCTGCACGATCAAGCGCGTTTTCTTATCAACCAGGATCGCCATAGATATGATTCCTCACTGCTTCTACCGCCCGTTCCGTCGTGCCTAAACTCCTCGCGCCGCGGCCACCACTCTGTCGGCTGCATCTTTCATGGAGTCGCTCACCACGAAGTTGAATCCCGATTCCATCAGGATCTTCTTGCCTTCGTCCACGTTTGTACCTTCCAGCCGCAGCACCACGGGAAGCTGGATGTTGGTTTTCTTCGCGGCTTCCACGACTCCCGTTGCCAGCGTATCCACACGCAGAATGCCGCCAAAAATGTTGATCAGCACCGCCTTTACGCTCTTGTCGCTGAGCAGGATTTCAAACGCGTGCGCGACCTGCTCGGCATTGGCGCCGCCGCCCACATCGAGAAAGTTCGCGGGCATGCCGCCGGC